>NZ_QTQN01000003.1:0-306452 GCF_003853755.1 Burkholderia sp. Bp8984 | reverse complement strand
GTCAGGTTCAACTTACCGACATTGGTGACGTGATCAACAGCGCTGCTGCCCGAATCGACCGCCAGCGCCACACCCGGCGCGGCAGCCGAGGTATCGAGCGTGAAGCTGAACGACGTCGTCGACGACGTGTTGCCGGCGATATCGGTCTGCCGGACCTGGACGTTGTTCGTGCCTTCGATGGCGTTGAAGCTGGTGCTCCAGTGCGCGCCGTTGTCGACGCTGTACTGCACCGTGGCGCCGGATTCGACACCGGTCAGGTTCAACGTACCGACATTAGTGACGTGATCGGACGCATTGCTGCCGGAATCGGTGGTGAGGGCAACGCCCGGTGCAGCCGCCGAGGTGTCGAGCGTGAAGCTGAACGACGTCGTCGACGACGTGTTGCCGGCGATATCGATCTGCCGGACCTGCACGTTGTTCGTGCCTTCCAGTGCACCGAAACTGGTGTTCCAGTGCGCGCCGTTGTCGATGCTGTATTGCACGGTGGCGCCGGTTTCGACGCCGGTCAGGTTCGGCGTGCCGACATTAGTGACGTGATCGACAGCGCTGCTGCCCGAATCGACCGCCAACGCCACACCGGGCGCGGCAGCCGACGTATCGAGCGTGAAGCTGAACGACGTCGCCGATGACGTATTGCCGGCGACGTCAACCTGCCGGACCTGCACGTTGTTTACGCCTTCGAGCGCACCGAAGCTGGTGCTCCAGTGCGCGCCGTTGTCGACGCTGTACTGCACGGTGGCGCCGGATTCGACGCCGGTCAGGTTCAACGTGCCGACATTAGTGACGTGATCAACAGCGCTGCTGCCCGAATCGACCGCCAACGCCACACCGGGCGCGGCAGCCGACGTATCGAGCGTGAAGCTGAACGACGTCGCCGCCGACGTATTGCCGGCGACGTCGATCTGCCGGACCTGGACGTTGTTCGTGCCTTCGACCGCGCTGAAGCCGGTGTTCCAGTGCGCACCGCCGTCGACGCTGTACTGCACGGTGGCGCCGGTTTCGACGCCGGTCAGGTTCAACTTACCGACATTGGTGACGTGATCAACAGCGCTGCTGCCCGAATCGACCGCCAGCGCCACACCCGGAGCAGCCGCCGCCGTATCGAGCGTGAAGCTGAACGATGTCGCCGCCGACGTGTTGCCTGCGACGTCAACCTGCCGGACCTGCACGTTGTTCAACCCTTCGACGGCACTGAAGCTGGTGTTCCAATGCGCACCGTTATCGACGCTGTACTGCACGGTGGCGCCGGTTTCGATGCCGGTCAGGTTCAACGTACCGACATTGGTGACGTGATCAACAGCACTGCTGCCCGAATCGACCGCCAGCGCCACACCGGGCGCGGCAGCCGACGTATCAAGCGTGAAACTGAACGACGTCGCCGCTGACGCATTGCCCGCGACGTCAACCTGCCGCACCTGCACATTGTTCACACCCTCGACCGCCCCGAAGCTGGTACTCCAATGCGCACCATTATCGACGCTGTACTGCACGGTCGCGCCACTCTGAACCCCGGTCACATTCAGCGTACCGACATTCGTGACGTGATCAACAGCACTACTGCCCGAATCGATCGCCAGCGCCACACCAGGCGCCACAGCCGCAGCCGTATCGAGCGTGAAACAGCACGACGCCGCCGCCGACGCATTGCCGGCGATGTCGACCTGCCGGACCAGCACGGTATTCGTTCCCTCGACCGCGCTGAAGCTGGTGCTCCAGTGCGCGCCGTTGTCGGTGCTGTACTGAACGGTCGCGCCGTGTGCGATCCCGCCGAGCGAAAGCGTGCAGTCCGACGTGATGTGGTCGGTGGCCGAACTGCCCGTGTCGTGCGCCAGCGCGACGACAGGGGCGGGCGGTGCAATATCGACATAGGCGGTCGCCCAGCTCAGCGTGCCGTTGCCCAACCGGATGGCGTACGTGAAGCTGTCCTGCGCGTAGCCGAGCGTATTGAAGCTGTTCGACAGCCATGACGCATCGAGATGGCTCGCATCGTATCCGACCTTGCCGTCCGACGTGACCCAGATGTGCGCGCCGTGCGCGCTGTAATCCATGCTCACGGCTTCGGCTCTCGCCGTGTCCTGCGTCAGCAGCGCGGTCTGCTCGAGCGCGACGGTCGCTTCGGTGCCGGAGTCGAGCGAGTAGAGCGTCTTGGCCGCGCCGCCGAGATCGTTCGCCATCACGTTCAGGTAGACGGTGGTGAGTGCATTGTCGGTGAGCCCTGTCTGCGCCGACATGAACACATCGTCTTGTGCCTGCGGCGTATTGCTGATGGACACCGCGGTGCCGTTCGAAGTCGTCGCCATGTCGTGCTCCCCGTCCTGTCTGATGTGTATTGATGCAGGCATTTCGCCGCCCCATGCGGCGCTCGCCTGCGGATCTGCAAATCGGTCTTCGTATCAGCGCTCGCGCAACGCCATTTCCTTGGTCTTGATGACGGGCTTGAGCAGGTAATGCAATACGGTCCGGCGGCCGGTCCGGATGTCGACCGTCGCGATCATGCCCGGCACGATCGCGACCGGCTGGCTGCGGCCGCTCGGCTTGTTCTGCCGCGTGCGCACCAGCACGCGGTAGTAGCTGTCGGGTTTCTCGCCGGGGCGGTCGGGCACGATCGTGTCGGCGCTGATGTCCTCGACGACGGCCGGAAAGCCGCCGTAGATGGAAAAGTCGTACGCGGAGAGCTTGACCGTCGCGTCCTGCCCCGGATGCAGGAACGCGATGTCCGAGGGCCGCACGCGCGCTTCGATCAGCAGCGTGTCGTCCAGCGGCACGATCTCCAGCAGGTCCATCCCCGGCTGGATCACGCCGCCGACGGTGTTGATCTTGATCTGCTTGACCATGCCCTTCAGCGGCGCCCGCACCAGCGTGCGCGTGACGCGATCCTCGAGCGCCACATTGGCCGCGCTCAGCGCGGACTGTTCGGCGCGCGCCTGGTTCAGCTCCTTCATCGCGTCGGCGCGGAAGTGCGCGGTCGTTTCGTCGATCTTCTGGCGCGCTTCGCGATAGGCGGCTTCCAGCCGCGGCATCGCCAGCCGCGTCGCGTCGAGGTCGCCTTTCATGTCATTGGCCTGCCGTTCGAGCCGCAGGACTTCGACATCGGATACCGCGCCTTTCTGCACGAGCGGGCTCGTCAGCGCCAGCTCCTTCGCGACGAGGCCATAGCTATGCTGCAGCTGCGCCTGGCGCGAACGTTTCTCCGCGAGCTCCTGGCGATGCTGTTCGGCCTGTTGCCTGAGCACGTCCAGATTGGCCTGCAATTCGCGCTGGCGCGATGCGAACAGCGAGCGCTCTTCGTCCAGCAGGCCGGGGCTCGTCTGCGCCAGCCGATCGGGTGCGACGAACGCGGCGCCGTTCGCCTCGGCGGTGAGGCGCGCGATCCGGGCAAGCAGCGCGGCATCCTTCGCCTGTCCTTCCTTGTACGACGACGTGAAGCGCGTATCGTCGATGCGCATCAGCGGCTGGCCTTTCTGCACGACCTGTCCCACGCGCACCATGATCTCGGAGACGATGCCGCCCTCGAGGTTCTGCACCACCTGCACCCGGCTGGACGGGATCACCTTGCCTTCGCCGACGGTCACTTCGTCCACTTCGGCGAACGCGGACCAGGCGAGGGCGACGACGAAGAAGGCGAGCGTCGCCCAGAGTATCCAGTGGCTGAAATAGCGCGGCCCTTCCATTGCCGCAGCGCAGCGTTCGCGCATGAACGCCGTATCGTCGGCGCGCGGCCTGAGGGCCGCGCCGATCCGTGCGACCAGCGCCTTGAGCGCCGCGGCGCGGTTCATCGTCGGCGTATCCGCGCCGTCGGGTTCAGCCAGCAGCGACATGGAGCGTCCTCCCTGCAAGCGCGGCCAGGACCTGGTCCTTCGGGCCGTCGGCGACGACGCGGCCCTGATCCATCACGATCAGGCGGTCGACGAGCGTGAGCAGCGACGGGCGATGCGTGACGAGCAGCAGCGTGCGGCCCTCGAGGCGGGCCGCGAGCCGCGCCTTGAATAGTTCCTCGGACCGGTTGTCCATCGCGCTGCTGGGCTCGTCGAGCAACAGCACCTGCGGCGACAGCAACATCGCGCGGGCGATCGCGACCGCTTGACGCTGTCCGCCGGACAACGCTTCGCCGCGCTCGCCGACGGCGAGATCGAAGCCGTTCGGCAAGCGGTTGACGAAGTCGGCGACCCCGGCGACCTGCGCGGCGCGCAGCACGGCGTCGTCGTCCACGCCGGGCGCGCCCAGCACGATGTTGTCCCGCACGGTGCCGTTGAACAACGTCACGTCCTGCGGCACGTGGCCGATCCCGCGCCGCAGCGCGGCGGGATCGTACTGGCGCAGCTCGACGCCGTCGATCAGTACGTTGCCGGAAGCGGGCGGATAGAGCCCCAGGATGAGTTTTTCGATCGTGGTCTTGCCCGAGCCGACGCGTCCGATGATGCCGACGCGCTCGCCCGCGCCGATGCGGAACGACACGCCGTCGAGCGACGTGCCGCTCTGGCCCGGGTACGCGAAGCCGACGTTCCGGAATTCGATCTCGCCGCGCAGCGCCGGCCGGTGCACGAAGCGCTGGTCGGCCGGGCGCTCGCCGGGCAGGTTCATCACGCCGCTGATCGACGCCAGCGCGCTGCGGGACTGGTGGTAGCGGGTCAGCAGCGACGCCACCTGGCCCATCGGCGCCAGCGCGCGGCCCGTCAGGGTCGTGCAGGCGATCAGGCCGCCGGTCGTGAGGCGGTCGTCGCCAATCATATAGACGCCGCACAGGACTACGGCGAGATAGGCCACCTGTTGGGAGAACATCGCGAAATTGACCGCGCATCCCGACAGCAGGCGCGACTTGAGCCCGAGCCGCGCGATCTCGCCCAGCAACTGCTCCCAGCGGGCCTGCATCGGCCCTTCCGCGCCGTTGACCTTGATCGTTTCGAGGCCGACCAGCGTTTCGATCAGCAGCGCCTGCCGTTGGCTCGCGTGGCGCTGGCTGGCCTGCACGGCCCGCGCGAGCGGCCCCTGCACGGCAACGCCCGCGCCGATCACGAGCGGCAGCGCCATCAGCGGCAGCCAGCCGAGCCCGCCGCCGACCCAGAACATCGCCGCGATGAACACCACCGAAAACGGCAGGTCGATCAGCGCCGCCGCGGTGGCCGACGTGAGGAAATCGCGCACCGCTTCGAATTCCTGGATCTGCGACGCGAATCCGCCGACCGACGGCGGGCGCGCGGCCATCCGGATGCCGAGCACTTTTTCGAACAGGTTGGCGGACAGGATCACGTCGATCTTCTTGCCGGCCATGTCGATGAAATAGCCGCGCAACGTGCGCATTACCACGTCGAACACGATCACGAGCACGATGCCCGCCGCCAGCGCCCACAACGTCTCGAGCGCGTGGTTCGGCACGACCCGGTCGTAAACGTTCATCGTGAACAGCGGCATGGCCAGCGCAAACAGGTTGACCAGCATCGACGCGAGCATCACTTCCGCGTAGATCGGCCACGACTGCGCGACCACGCCCCAGAACCAGTTGCGCGGGCGCGGCACGGCGCTTTCCGCGTCGCGCGCGTCGAACCGGTGGGCGGGGCGCGCGAACAGCACGAGGCCGGCATGGCGTTGCGCGAGCTCGGCCGGGGCGAGCGCTGCCTCGCCGCAGCCGGTTTCGGGAAGGATCACCTGCACGGTGCCGGACGCGTTTCTGCGAACCAGCACGCATGCCTGCCCGTCGTTCAGCAGCAGCACGACGGGCAAGACCGCGTCCGGGATGTCGTCGAGCGCGCGCCGGGCCAGTTTGGCGGAAAGGCCCGCGCGCGCCGCTGCCCGGATGAACAGCGCCGGCGTCAGGCGCTGGCCGGCCAGCGGCAGGCCGGCCACGAGCGCGTCGGCGCCCACGGGCCGGTCGAACAGCCGCGTCAACACGAGCAGGCAGCCCAGCAGCGGATCGTCCTCGATGCCCGATCCGTGGGGCAGCTCCCATGCACGCGCGCCTGCCGCGCCCGCCGCGGCTTCCGTCGTGGCGGCGTGCATTACAGTACGCCGCCACGCAGGTGACGGTCGGACTGGTGCGGCAGTCCCCCCGGCGCGGATATCCCCGCCGTCAAGCGCTTTGTTTTGCTCATGCGCTACCCCGATGTTGTTCGTTCGATGTCCGTCGCTTGGTGCGACTGCTTGTCGACTACTGCCTTACGTCGGAGCAATAGCAAGTAGCGGGCCAGATGGGGTGGTGGGCGCGCGCAGCACGGCGGTGCGTGCTTGCGCGAGCCGGCCGGCCGGCGCGAATGGCGATTTGGTTTCGGATCTGATACGAATGAATGCGCGTGGCGTTGCGGACGTGCGCGGCGGCGCTCACGCTCTCGTGCGCGGATCAAGATGGCAGGGCAGCAGGGCGGTGGCGAACCGTCGCCGTGGCGCAAGCGGGGCGCTGGGCCCGGCCTCGAGAAATGTTTCAGCGCTGAAACGTCCGGGGTGTCGCGACGAATCGCCGATGCAACGTGGGTGGGGGTGCGGACAAAATCTTGGACTACCTTGGAGGTAGTTCATGTATTCATACGAAGACCGCGTTCGAGCGGTTCAGCTCTACATCAAGTACGGCAGGAGCGCAGCGGCAACTATTCGCGAGCTGGGATATCCTTCGCGCAAGAACTTGGCACGGTGGTACCGTGCGTTCGTTGAGGTTGGCGATTTGCCGGCGGGCTATCGCCGCTCCAGGCCACGTTACTCCACCGAACAGAAGCAGATCGCGGTCGAGCATTATTTGAGTCATGGCTGCAATTTTGCCGGGACCACGAGAGCACTGGGGTATCCGTGTCGCGCAGTGCTGGCCGCGTGGGTCTACGAGCTATGCCCCGATATTCGGAAACGTCTTGTCAGCAATGCTCGGAATGTGCCGTCGTCGCCAGTGTTGAGGCAGGCAGCGGTCATTGAGCTGTGCACCAGAGACGAAGGTGCACGCGTGATCGCGGAAAAGATAGGCGTGAGCAGGCCGACGCTATACAACTGGAAAAATAAGCTACTCGGTCGAGAGGCTCCGGCATCCATGAAACGCCATAAGAATCTGGCATCGGCCCCTGAGCCGGCAGAACTGGAGCAGCAGCTGGAATCGCTTCGACGCGACATACGGCAGCTGGAACTTGAACGCGACATCCTGAAGAAGGCCAATGAACTGTTAAAAAAAGGCCTGGGCATCGACCCGCGGCTCCGGAGCAATCGGGAGAAGACGACGCTGGTTGATGCCCTGAGACAAATCCATGCACTGCCAGAACTGCTCGCCGTATTGGGTCTTGCCCGCAGTTCCTATTTTTACCATCGCGCACGATTGCTTGTCGCTGACAAGTATGCTGGCGTGCGTCGCGTCATCACGAACATCTTCGAACTCAATTACCGTTGCTACGGCTATCGCCGGATACGCGCGGCACTCGGTAAGCAGCAGGTCTTCATATCGGAGAAAGTCGTTCGACGTTTGATGAGGCAAGAAGGCTTGGCCGCTGGCAGTGCCCGCCGGCGTCGCTACGGCTCCTATCAAGGCGAAATAGGCCCCGCGCCAGAAAACCTCGTCAATCGCGACTTCCGGGCGGCAGCGCCGAATAAAAAGTGGCTCACCGACATTACGGAATTCCAGATTCCAGCCGGCAAGGTGTATCTATCGCCCGTGATCGACTGCTTTGATGGGCTAGTTGTCAGTTGGTCGATCAGCACGCGTCCGGACGCCGAGCTTGTGAATACCATGCTCGACGCAGCGATCGAGACAGTGGCCAACAGCCAACACCAGCCAATGGTCCACTCCGATCGCGGTGCGCACTATCGCTGGCCAGGGTGGCTCTCACGGATGCGCGATGCGAAGCTGATTCGCTCGATGTCGCGCAAAGGTTGCTCGCCCGACAATGCGGCATGCGAAGGTTTCTTCGGCCGATTGACAACGGAACTGTTCTATCCTCGGACCTGGCAGGCTACAAGCATCGAGCAGTTCATCGAGGCGGTCGATTCTTACATCCGCTGGTACAACGCCAAGCGGATTAAGATCTCGCTTGGCTCACTGAGTCCGCTCGAATACCGGGAGCGCCTCGGGCTCGCGGCATAAACCAGTCCAAGATTCTAGCCGCACCCCCGAACACGACATTTCTAAAAAGCTACTACAATCAAAAAGTTCGATCATCGGCATTATGTCAACTACACTTCCGACTGTACCCGAGCAGTCAAGACAATTGCGCACCCGTCAGTCTTCCGTAGCGGCAGTCGCGGAAGACGCCCGTATCCGCATGACGGTTTGACGCGAGGTGCCGAATTTACGTGCGACCTCGCTGACCGACAGGCCTTTGTCGAGCGAACGCATGACGCGCTCCTGATCGTGGCGCGACAGCGAGGCTGGGCGGCCAGTATGCTGTCCGCGTTCCTGCGCGAACTTCAGGCCGTTCTGGCTGCGTTGGCTTCTCGTCGCGATTTCCATTTGGACGATCGCGCGCAGCGTTTTGACCGCTTGCCGTTCGGGACGGCCTGCGAGGTCCACGTTGCCGAGTTCGACGCACAGGACGGAAATTCCTTTGTCGCGACATGCCATCAACGTCGAAAGTACATCGCGCGCGCTGCACCCGAGCGCGGAAAGTTCGAGTACCACCAGAGAATCGCCGGGAGCAACACGCCGCAAGAGCCCCTTCAGTTCCGGCCGACCGGCTGCCGCGACGTACGGATGCACATGTTCGATCGTGGTGCGGCTGAGCACGACGGTGTAACCGGCCTTGTCGAGCTCGAACAACTCCTTTTCCGGATCCTGACCATCGACGGGTTTGTTGAGGTAGAAATAAGTGCGAGCCACGACGGTGTCCTGGAGCGGCCATCAACGACGCGAGCGCGCAAGAACGGACAGCAAGTCGTCCAGTGCCACCGGTTTCAGCAGATGCGCATCGAAGCCGGCATTCGTGGCCTCCTTCACGTCGGCCTCCTGGCCAAAGCCGCTGAGCGCGATACAGGTCACCGATCTGAGCGCCGGCGCTTCGCGTAGTTTCGCGATGAACGCCAACCCACCCATGCCCGGCATGCCGATATCGGACAGGACGAGGTCCGGTATCTGGCCGTCGAGCAGGGACAACGCCTCTTCTCCGCTGGTCGCCGTCTGAACGATCGCGCCATCGCTTTCCAGCAGGACCTTGAAGGTTTCGACGGTTGTAGCGTCGTCATCGACCATCAGGATATGCAGACCGTGCAACGATTCCGCCACGGGTCCGCTGGCAGGACTCGTAATTGCGACAGCGCGATGGGTCGGGAGCGTGATAGTGAATGTCGCGCCGCGGCCGACACCTTCCGATTCCGCCCGTACCGCGCCGCCATGCAGGCTCACGAGATCCCTGACCAGCGCAAGGCCGATGCCGAGGCCGGCACGGCGTGCGTTCGAGTCCCGGCTTTGCTGGAACATGTCGAAGATGTGCGGCAACAGCGACGGCTCGATGCCGCTGCCGGTATCTGCCACACGCAGCACGGCCTCGGCATGTTCGTTGACCTGCAGCGAGACATCCACCGAACTGATGTTGTGAAGGTCGTCGTTCGCCTTTGCCGTGTCCTCGATGCGCGCCTGCATTTCGGCGTTCGCCGTGGTCAGCTCTTCGTTGACCGACTGCAGTTCTTCCTTGCTGCTTTCGAGCTCCTCGCTCGTCGAGCGCAGTTCCTCGTTGATCGCCTGCAACTCCTCGTTCGACGCCTTCAGCTCCTCGACCGACGTTTCATACTGCTCGATGATCGTCGCCAGTTGCTCGCGGCTGTGCTGCAACTCCTGTTCGAGCTGCGCGAGCACCGGATCCTGTCCGCTCGCTTCCGCCTGATCCTCCTCGGTCATGCGGCCGGCCACCTCGTCGAACACGATCAGCAGGAATTCCGAATTGGCGACCTTGTCGTGAAACGGCCTGACCGTCATGTTGATCCACGACACGCGGGCCTCGTGCGTCCACTTGACGCGCCGCGCCTCGACGCTCGTGCCCGTTTGCAGCGCGCGGAAAATGGCCGTGCGCAAGTCGAGCCGCAGGTCCGGCAGCACCAGCGTCATGATGTTGCTGGACAGCTCCCCGCCGACATGCCGCAGGAATCGCCCGGCGTTGTCCGACAGGTGAACCACGTTGGATTCCTTGTCGATGATGACGCTCGGCGGTGAATAGGTTTCCAGCGCACGCTGATGAAGCTCCGAATAGGAGAAGTTGCGCTGGGCCGGGCTGGCCGGAACCCGCATCGGCGGTTGAGGCGCGGAGCGCTCGTCCCCGCCGGATTCGACCTGGAAAAGCGGCGGGAAGCCCGTGACCGGTTTCGCGCGATGCGTGACGACGCGCGCCTGGTAGATCCGCCGCTTCTTGTCGACGACCGTAAACAGATCGTCGGCTGCGTCGGCCGATTCCGCGGTGCCGAGGAACAGATAGCCGTTCGGACGCAACGCGAAATGAAACAACTCGAGGATCTGCCGCTGCACCGCGCGCTCCAGGTAGATCAGCACGTTGCGGCACGAGATCAGGTCGAGGTGCGAGAACGGCGGATCGCGCAGCAGGCTGTGGGCGGCGAACAGGATGCGCTCGCGCACGGCCTTGGCAATCACGTAGTGCGCGCCCTCGCGCGTGAAGTAGCGCTGCAGCAGCGGCGCAGGCACGTCCGTCGCGATCGACAGCGGGTAGGAGCCCGTGCGTGCGCGGACGATCGCGGCTTCGTCGATATCGGTCGCAAATACCTGGATCGCCTGGCTCGACATCGACGCCTCGCGTGCCCGCGCGAGCAGCAGCGAGATCGAATACGCCTCTTCCCCCGTCGCGCATCCGGCCACCCAGACCCGCACCTGCTCCTCGGCGGATTCCGGCGCGAACAACTGGGCGATCACCTCGCGTTCGAGGAAGTCGAAGGCCTCGCGATCGCGGAAAAACTGGGTCACGCCGATCAGCATGTCGGCCAGCAGCGCGTTGGCCTCGTCCGGGGCGGTCCGCAGGAAGTCGCGGTACGCGAGCATGTCGCGCTGGCCGTTCACCTGCATGCGCCGCTCGATACGTCGCAGCACCGTCGCCCGCTTGTACAGCCTGAAATCGTGGCCGGTGCGTACCCGCAGGTGCATCAGGATGTCCGACAGCGCCCGTTCGGGATCATTGGCGCCGGGCCGATCGCCGATTTGCTGCATCTGCGTGAGTTCGAGGGTCTGTTGCTCGATGCGCCGCGCATTCGCCCAGAGGTCCAGCAATTTTTGCGGCATCTCGGCCGCCGGCAGCACGATATCGACGCGCGCCGTCGAGATCGCATGCTGCGGCATCTCCGCGTACTCCGCATCGTCCGGCGTCTGGGCGAGCGTGATGCCGCCCGCCTCCTTGATACGGCTCAAGCCCGCCGCGCCGTCCGAGCCGGTACCGGACAGCACGATGCCGATCGCGCGCGAGTCGTGAGCGTCCGCCAGCGTCCGGAAAAAGTGGTCGATCGAGAGCGCGGCACCTTCGACGGAGCCCAGCGGGCTACAGCGAAGGCAACCGTCGGACATCTCCAGTTGCATGCCGGGCGCGATCACGTAGATATGGTTTTTTTCGATCGCTACCGTGGTCGTGACCTGATGCACCGGCATACCCGTCGTGTGCTGCAGGACGTTGTCCATATGGCTGACTTGTGCCGGTGCCAGATGGACGATGACCACGAACGCCATGTCCATGCCCGTCGGCGCGCTCTCGAAGAAGGTCTGCAAGGCCGTCGTGCCGCCAGCGGATGCCCCGATGCCCACAACCGGAAACGGCAGATCGCTCTTCACCGGGGTGGACGAGTGTGGCTGCTCCTGATGGGTCGGCTCTTGCCGTGACATTGATTTTCTCCTGATGCTGTAGCTGGACGTCGCCTGTCGGGCGCCAACCGCTGGGGCGTCACATGGATCGGGGCGCAGTTCCGCAACGGGCCGGGCCTGTTCGTGGCCATGCACTCTATCAGGTTGGCAGCCGGCTATCGGAAGCGCGCTCGAAGGCGACCGCACGGGCTCGCGATATCGACCGGTGAAGCCGGTTTCGTCCAAGCGCCTGATGGATATTCGGCAGCCTATTCGTGCTCGCGAGACCTTGCACGGGCGCTCGTGCGTATTGTACGCGGCGATCGAGCCATGAGCCGGCACCCTGGCCCCGAATTCATTCGCCGGTCGTCCCGTTGCGCCGCGATACGCTATTGCCGACAGGCGCACCGGCCCGCGCATGGGCATGCGTCTCGATTCGCATCGCGGGAACGTCGAGGCGCCACCCGGGCTCGAGCGCGCTGCCCGTGCCGCCGTACCGCTCGCTGACCGCCGGGTTCTTTGCCTTGTCGAGCAACGCTCTGTGAACAGAATGCGCCTGCGCTTGAAAACAAGCCCTAGAAATTGCGTGCCACGCCGACCATGAACATGTCCTGATCCTTGTCGTTGCCGGTTGCGACGCGATTGAAGCGCAAGCTCGCCGCCCAATCGGGCGTGACCTGATACGTCACCTGTGCGCTGAGCAACGCGTTGAGCCTCGTTGTGCTCGAGGCCTCGTCCCGATCACGCGACAGGTACGGACCTACGCCTGCCGAAAGCGTCCATTTGCTCCTGATCGGCGCGACGTACCAGATTTGCGCTGCCACGCCTCTGCGGCCGGCGACGCCGTTGTTGCCCTCGTAGATGAAGCTCGCCGAATAGGCCCACGCATTGCCGAGCGGTCGCTTGACTTCGACCATGTAGCCCTTTTCGATCGGCACTTGCGGACGGTTCGTCTGCGACGTCCCGGCCCACACGCCGACCTGCGTCTTGCCGTCCGAAAACGCCGGTCCCGGATCGCCGCCAAAATCCGAGCCGATGCCGAAGAGCACCGCGTCGGAGTTGAATCCGCCGATCATCTGCACGTGGTTGTACTGCACTTTGAGGAAGAAGCGGTCGGGAACGACGTAATACCGCACCGCTGCAGACGCACGCACCCCCCATCGCTTGTCGTTGCGCGGCTGATTGTCGACGTGTGTCGTGTCCATGCTGAAATACGGCCCGGCCGACAATTCGAGCGCGAAGCGATTGCCGAGCGGCCAACGAAACGAACCCAGCGCGGCGAAGCCATCGCGGTGGTGATTCAGCGGATGGCCCTCGTTCAGATACGCGAGATAGACGGAGAAGTAGTCGTTCAGGACGTCGCCGAAGCCGACTTCGTACGCACGCCAATGCATGTCGCCACCCTCGGTCGCGCGTCCGTCGCCATACACCGCATAGACGTCGATCTTTCTTTCCGCTGGCTTGAAGCCGGCCGGCGAGCTCGCAGGATTGTCCTCGGCGTGCGCGTGGCCCGCGCCTGCCAGAATGACCAGACCGGCGATCGAGCTGGTGACGACGAAGCGCGCATAGTTGCGACGGCACTGTCCCATTTGGACTCTCCCTGACCTTGGTAACCGCGACCTGGTTCGACACAACGCCATTTGTCGCATCGCCCTTGATGCCGGGCGCTTGAGCATCGGTTCTCCTGCCTGCAGACGATCAAACGCAATCTCCGCCTCGCCGCAGCCACCGTGCAGCGCAGATTTACCCGGTTGCTCGTGATGAAGCAATATCGCTCCGTCCTGCAACGAACAATAGGTGTTTGCCTCCTGCAATTCCTGCCGTTTCGCAAAGGCAGGACCGCCCAACAGTACGCGCGTGGAAATCATATCGATATTCGGTCCGATCCCGATGCGTTCGGCGCGCGTTTCCACGCTATCCATTGTGACGATCAGGATGCCCCGTCAACCGTTGCCGATACGGAACACCTTCGCTTAACGCCGGCCAAGCAACACGGCGACGTTGCGCTCGGCCAATGCGGCGATCGTGCGCGACGGATTCAGCCCGAGCGCACGCGGGATCGTCGCACCGTCCATCACGTAGAGCCCGTCGTAACCGAATACTTTTCCGTCCGCGTTTACCACGCCATCCGCGTGCGTGAGCCCCATGTTGCAACCACCGAGCGGATGCGGGGTGATCAGCCTGTGGAAGTCGCTCCACGTCGGAGGGACGAAGGGTTCGCCGCCCGTGGCGGCCGACAGGCGCCGGTGCGTGTCGACCATCGCATCGACCACCGCCCGCGATCGCGTGTACGACCAGTCGAGCCGCAACACGCGACGCCACGGCGCAAACCAGCAGCGACCGAGACGCATGCGCCCGTCTCCCGGATCGATCGCCTGGCCGAACCAGGGCATCATGTTCTCGACCGGGTCGTCGCAATCGAAATGGCGCGCGAAGGCTCGCCAGAACGTGCGCATCGCCCTGCCGTGCGAACGCTGCAGGTGGCGGCGCACGAAATCATGCGCAAGATTGGGCACGCCGCCATCCTCGACGAACAAGGGCTGACCTTCGTCGGCAGCCCCGTCGAGCAGGTCGATCGCGGCGGAAATGGTGACGCCGTGCGACGGCGAGATCTTCCGGCTGCCGTAGAAGGCGGGCGTCACGAAGTCGCCGTTGAAGGCCCAGCCCCAGCCGAGCCGCGGCGATAGATTCGGCAGCGTGCGATGCGCGTCGCGACAGCGCAGCAGCAGCTCGGTGCTGCCGATCGATCCGGCGCTGACGATCACCCTGGTCGCCGTGACGGATCCGGGCATGAAACTGCCCGCGGCCGGATCGATGACGTTGAAATGCACGCGCCATCCCTGGCCGAGCGGCTCGAGCTTGTGCACGACGTGCAGCGGCAGGATCGTTGCGCCATGGCGCTCGGCCACGGCCAGATAGTTGAGATCGAGCGTGTTCTTCGCCGACACCTGGCATCCGATGTCGCAATTGCCGCAGTGTACGCACGTGCCTTGCGATACCCCGTGCACGTTGACGTGCCTGACGGAATGCCTGTCGTCGCGCGCGTCGGGCAAGGACGGATCGTAAGTCGACGAAAACGACACGGCGAGCGGCAACTTGCGATACCGATCGCCCCAGCCGCAGGCGTCGGCCGCATCGCGCAACAAGCGGGTGCGTTCGCTGATCTGGTTGTCGGGCACCTCCTGGACCGACAGCATCCAGCCCACGCGCTGGTAATAAGGCTCGAGCGCCTCGTACGTGATCTCCGGCGGCCAGCCATGCTCGAAGGCGTCGGGTTTGGCCTCGACCGAGACGTTGGCGTAGATCAGCGACCCGCCGCCGACGCCCGCGGCAGTCACCACCGACATGTCGGAAAAAACACGCAGGTCGGCCCAGCCGTGGAAGCGTTGCGGGTTCTGCTGGTTCCAGAGCCACGGGTCGGTCTCGTCGCGCGGATACGTTTTCGGCGTCCAGCGCCGGCCACGCTCCAGCACCAGCACCCTCCATCCCGCTTCCGCGAGGCGGCAGGCCGCCACCGCGCCCCCGAAGCCACTGCCGACCACGACGACATCGTATTCAAGCGCGCTCATGACGACGATCTCCTGACGCAGGTGCGCCACGGTTCCGATACGAACGACCCGCAGCATCCGCGGATTTCCGGCGGCATCGCGATGCCGGACGGAGCGAAGCCGATGCGGGCAGCCAGGCCGCCTTCGTGTTGGATGACGCGAAACAGCTGCACGGAAAATTGTTTGGCAACACCCGACATCGTCTTTCCTCGACCTTGCCCGGCGGACCCGGCGAATTGTCGGAGGCCGGATGAAATTTCCTTTGTTTTCATTGTGTTAAGCGCGAATCGTGCGGGCGTGATGCGGGCTGGCACGCCCCATGCATTTGTAGCTGCGAGCGCAACGAAACGTGCTCTCTTCCAAAACCGCAGCAAACTTAGGAGATTTATCATGTCCGCACTGATGATCAACGACCTGTCCCGCGCCCACGAACTCAGCCGCAAGGAAATGGCTTCCGTCCGCGGCGGTAGCGTGTTCCAGAACTACGGGATCAACAACATCGCAACCGGCGGCGGCTTCTCGTTCGCGAGCCCCAATACCATCACGGCCCCGGTCACCCAGGTCGATGCATCGACCCACCTGGATCTCACCAGCGTGACCAACTCGATCAACAACCTCGGCGGCCTGGTCGTCGGAAAGCTGGGCCTCTAAGCTGCGCCGGATGTCCTCTCAGCGGCAACCGTGTCCGACAGCGTCGTACCGAAGCGCTCCAGCCCGCCGCGGGGTTGTCCTCGCGGCGTTCAAAGCCCGCCAGGCCGTATTCCCTGGCGGGCTTCCCTCCTTGATAAAAACGAAGCCGACATGAACGGGCAGATGGGCCGACGCCCCGTCAGCAACACCGCCCGCCCCCATCAGCGGCCGGGCTGATCCTGCCGCGCCTTCGACCTCCCTTCCCTGCATGCGGATCCGCTTCGCCTGCGCTGCGGCGCCCGTCATGGTGCCGCGTGGTCGCATCGATGCGTCGTTGGCCTTCGGCGCGACATCCCCGATGCGTTGCGCCATTCCGGATGGTACGCGTTAAATTCAGTGATCCGAAGTACTTCGTGAAGATCTTTGCGTCAATGATGGTTGCTGCCGACCGTCGGCGCAGCATCGCGTCGATGACTTTCCTGCACGGGCGCTCACACGCTGCGGCTGCGCATCGATGCCTTCGACGCGAATCGCCAGCCCCACGTCCCGTTCCTGTTGGCCGGGATAGAACAGCAGCTGCGGAAACCGTCTGGAAGAACCCGACACCACCGTGCTCCGATCTTGCCCGGCGAACCCGGTGAAATGGCGTCGAGCGAATTGAATTGCGTTTGTTTTCATGAGGTTGGATGGATTTCCCGCGCGCACGAGCAGAAGCTGGCACGCGCCGTGCATTGGTAGCTGCGAGCGCAACGAAACGTGCTCTTTCCAAACCGCAGCACACTCAAGGAGATTGACCATGTCCGCACTGATGATCAACGATCTGTCCCACGCCCACGAACTCAGCCGCAAGGAAATGGCTTCCGTCAGCGGGGGTAGCGTGTTCCAGAACGCAGGTATCAACAACATCGTGACCGGCGGCGGATTCTCGTTCGCCAGCGCCAATACCATCACGGCGCCGGTGACGCAGGTCGATGCATCGACCCACCAGGATCTCACCAGCGTGACCAACTCGATCAACAACCTCGGCGGCCAGGTCATCGCGAAGCTGGGCTTGTAAGTTTCGCGATGCTTGCTTGCAGTCGCAGCAATGTTTCGATCGAGTCGCACCGAAGTTTCCTCAGCCCGCCGCGGGTTCGTCCCGCGGCGTTTCAAGCCCGCCAGGTCCCGCTGGCGGGCTTCTTTGCATGGTCGAAAGCGCAACCGGCCTTCATGCCGCATCCACTGCCGCGCAGCGGACTGCGTCGCGCCATCCGAGATCGAGCCCAGCACGCGCGTAACTCCGTGCCAACACGGCTCTGCTGCGCTCGTAGCTGCCTGTCACCCAGTCGCAGTACAGCGCGGCCAGCACGCTTGCCCGACCGGGATGACGCGAAACGTCGACGGCCATTGCGCCCGCGCGCAGGCCGGAAGCGATGGCGAAACGCAAACCGTCTCCTGTCGCGGGGTCGAGATAACTCGCCGCATCGCCGCACACGATATAGCCCGGGCCCGCGGTCCGGCGCACGCACTGCCAGCGCCTGCCCTCGCGCCACACCGGTCCGACGGGTGTCGTGTCCGCCGGCCACGCGATCTCGCCATCGCGCAGCATCGATAGCGACGTCCAGATCCGGAACGTGGACGTCGCCCTCATCCACAGCCAGCCGCCGCGCGCGATGTTCCAGTATGTGCCGGGGTGCGTGCCTGGCCCGCGCGCGTAGCCGCGGCGAAGCCAGAACAGCGAAGAGTCGGTCGTCACATCGAGCCGCATCGCGCGACGCAGCCACCCGTTGACGCCGGTTGCATCGATCACGGTGCTTGCGCCGACATCGCCGTCGCCGTGCGTGATGCCCACGACCGCGCCGTGTTCGACACGCGCGAGAAGCCCGCCGGCGGGCGCACGTGAATAGCGAACGCCGGCAGCCAGCGCTTCGGCACGCAGGCCGTCGTCGAGCCGGCTGCGGATGACCGCACGTCCCCGCTGCGCATCGGCCACATCATCGAGCCATGTATGCGGTTGCCGGGCGAGACTCGGCGCCAGTCGATCGAGCAGCGCGAGCGCGGCGCCGGACACGCATTCCGGCGCCGCCCGCGAACGCCCGCGGCCCAGCATCCACACGTTGCCGCCCGCTCTTGCTGCCGCGATCGCGGCAGCGCATCCGGCAGGCCCGTCGCCGACCACGAGCACGTCGATCGCATTCATCGCGGTTCCCTTCAGTAAAGCCCGAGCGCGTCCGGCCCCGGTGCGCAGCGCAGCACGGGGCCGATCACGCGGGCCTCGGTTGCATCGCAACGGATCGCCTCACCGTAGCGCACGCGCAGCCGTCCCGGCATGTGCTGCGCCGGCGTCGCATCGGCAGCAGGCAGAACGAAAAGAAAGCGATAGCGCGCGGCAACGCCCGGCGCGTCCGCAGCGTCGGCTTCGCAAAGTGCCCGCGCGGATACCAGCCACAGCTTCGTATGCGACGGCGTTTGCCCGTGGTCGCATGCGGCGACGGCATGGCGCAATGCACCGATGCGCCGGACCAGCTCGGCCGAATCGACATGCTCGAACGCGCCGTACAGCATCTCGCCGTGCAGCGCGTTGGCGACGTAGTCCGAGCGTTCGATGTCCGCGTAATCCACGCTGCCGTCGGGCGTCAGGTACGGGCCGTATTCACCGTCCCATCCGCGCCGCGTGTTCGACTCGTCGCCGCGCGTGACCAGCGGATGACACGGATGAAGGCCGAGTTCATGGTCGAGCATCGGGATCGCGGTCGGCGCGTCGCTCCGGTTGAAGGTTCTGGACGCGTCAGGACTCACGGCGGGCCAGAAGCTGTTGGAGGCCGCGCACAGCTTGATATCTTCGGCGAACGGGCTGCCCAGCCCGAAGGTGGCGAGGAAGATGCCGCGCCGGTTGCCCGCATAGGTGACGTCCCAGCCGGGCGCAAACACGCCCGAAGACGCGTCCGACAGAAACGAGGTCATGCGCGGCATCTGCACTTCCCGGTCCCGCCGCCGCGCCGAGCGTGCCGCCCGGCTGAACGCGACGGCGACCGTCTCGTCACGCGGCGAAAACGCCTGCGTATGGCTGAACGGATCGATGTGATGGGGATTGGCCGGCAGGCGCTCGGCGCTGAGCGATATCGGCGAGCCGCTCCTGAACTGCGACTTCGGATCGATCCGACGGTCCTTGAACCAGCGCTGCAATTCCGCCTGGTCGGCATACGGGTAGAAGTCCGGCGCGGCAACGACCGAATAGGCCGGGTGTACCGCGTGTCCCGCCAGTTCGGCGATACGGATCGTCACGACGCCTTCGCTGCAGTGATCCAGAAACAGCTGCGCGCGATAGCCGCCTTTGCCGACTTCCCCGAGGAATGCCTGTCGGTCGACGGGATGCGCGCGCATATCCGTGCAGGAGCCGTCCTCATGCGCCTTGTGCCGGATGTTGATGAACTCCGGTGCATTGCGCGGTTCGGGAAATCGAAGCCAGGCGGGCGCGAAATGCGGAAAATAGTGCTGCCGCAGGTCGTCGACGGCGGCCAGCACCAGCTTCCACAGATTCGTGATGATTCTCATCGTCGTGAAGCGCCGGTTGGCGAGCGGGGCCAGCCGCCATCGAGCCGGCACGCCGAAGCCGTGCACGCCGAAGTTGGCGGCGTTCACCGGCTCGATCAGCGGCCGCGCGGCCGGGATCAGGAGCACGGCCGCGCCCGAACGCTTCAGTGCGACTGCCGGGGTGCTCGCGCCGGCAGGCGGTGCCGTGCCGGCGTCCTCGGAGCAGATCGCATACGGTGCGCCGCCCAGATCGCCGGATGGCGACGGCCGCACGCCCCAGCGCGCCTCGACGGCCCGCTTCAGCTTCTCACCGCGATGGCAGTGGCCATATTGCAACGTCAACCGGCGTCCGGGCAGGCATTCATCGGGAAACAGCTTGCGCACCGGTTCGATAAAGGTGCGCCGATCGTCGCCCGCTTGCCTGCCCTCGATCAGCGCGAGCGTGCCGGGGCCGGTGACCCGGCGCACGAGAAACGCGCCATAGCGCGCCGGCATCGCACGGACATGCTCGATCCCGTCCGGCACGTGCGGCACGAAGCTGCGGGTCTGCTCGTCGTAGCTTGCGTCGACGTCGCCGTTGCGCGCAATGCCGAGTCGCGAAAACACGAGGTCCGCATGCTGCTGATGTCCGGTACGGCGCGCGGGCCGGTACTGGTAAGCCAGCACCGCGATGTCCAGCGTCTGCCAGTCGGGCGGCAACGGCGCCAGCGAATCGATGTAGTTCTCCAGCAAGTCGATTGCCTCGAGGCGCACGCCCGCATCCGGCGCCGGGCACGTGGACAGTGCGAGCAGGTGATAGACGAGACTGCGTGCCGGGTCGCCGGGCTCGATCGCCCGCGTGGTGTCCGGGCAGAGATCGTGAATGCGCGGATCGTCCCAGTCGATCGGCAGCGGCCGGCTCAGTCGCTTCGCCGTCTCCTCGGGCGTGCCCGAATCGGACAGGTCGAGACCGTGACGTTCGAACGCTGCTCGCCATGGCGCCGGCAACCCGAGCAGCAACGCGTGAACCTCATCGACGAGCATCGACGGCCTCCGGCGGTGGTGCGTTCGAAGCGGCCGGCTCGATGCGCTTCGCGTCCCGGAACCCCACGCATGTCGATCCGGTCGCGGCAGGCCGCCTCTTCAGCGCTTGTTTCAAACGAACCTCACATTCAGGTTCTCGGTTGCCGAGATCAGTGACTAATATAGGTGATTGCAGCTGCAATGAAATGTCGGATTGTGTTCGAAACATTGAATGCCGGAGGCGCGTGGCGTGATTCGCCGGCGGCGCCGTGACTCGATCAACACATGTCGGCGGCCACCTCATGTTGACGCGCAGAACCTTCGTGCTGGGCAGTGCGGGCGTGGCGGGCACGCTGGTGATCGGCTGGGCGTGGTGGCGCCGCGACGACCGGCTGGCCATACCCGCGCAGCTGGCGATGTCGCGCGTCGATGTGCCGCTGAACGGCTGGGTGATGATCAGTTCCGCTAACGACGTGACGATCGTCATGAGCAAATCCGAAATGGGCCAGGGGATACATACCGGCGCGGCCATGTTGCTGGCCGAAGAGCTGGATGCGGACTGGTCGCGGGTGCGCATCGTCATGTCCCCGCTCGACACGATCTACAAGGACCGCGAATCACTGGCCGACGGCCTGCCGTTTCGTCCCGATGACGACAGCCTGCTCGCGCGCGGCGCGGCGGCCGTGGTGCGCCACGGCGCACGCTATCTGGGTTCGATGGTGACGGGCGGATCGACGAGCATGATCGATCTGTGGGGGCCCATGCGCGAAGCGGGCGCCACGGCCCGCATCATGTTGCGCAGCGCCGCGGCGCAGCTTTGGCAGGTGCCCGTCGCCGAATGCGAGACGAAAGCCGGCGTGGTGCTGCATCGGTCGGGACGCTCGGCGACGTACGGCGAACTTGTCGAGCGCGCGCGGGACGTGCCGCGCCCGGCACATGTCGCTCTGAAGAACCCGAAGACTTTCATGCTGGTCGGGAAACGGCTGGGCCGCATCGAGGCGCACGCGAAGCTCGACGGCAGCGCGCGCTATGGCATCGACGTGCTTCCGGACAAGCTCCTGTATGCGAGCGTCACGATGTGCCCGACGCTCGGCGGAACGGTGCTGGCCGTCGACCGGTCCAGGGTCGGCGGCCTGAAGGGCGTGACCGGTGTCTTCACGATCGCGCCATACCACGGCGGAACGGGAGGCGTTGCCGTCATTGCCGACAATCCCTTCATCGCCATGCGGACGTTGTGCGGGTTGCCGGTCACATGGGATCACGGGCCGGCTGCGGGCGTGAATACCGCGGACGTCCGCGCGGCATTGACGCGCGCCCTCGACGGCGACGACGGGCGCCACGTGTTCTACGCCGCCGGCGACGCCGATGCGGCGCTGGGCCACGCGAAGCCGTTCGTCGCGCAGTACGAAGTGCCGTACCTGGCTCACGGGCCGCTGGAACCGATGAATTGCACGGTGCGGGTCGACGACGACGCGGCAACGATCTGGTGCGGCACGCAGGTTCCGATGGTGGCGCGCCGGGCAGTCGCGGCGCTGCTGGGCCTGGACGAAGACAAGGTGGTCGTGAACCAGCAATTGATCGGCGGGGCCTTCGGCAGGCGGCTCGAAGTCGACTTCATCACGCAGGCGGCCGCCATCGCGCTTCATGCGAAGGGGCGGCCCGTCCAGACGATCTGGTCGCGCCCGCAGGACATGACGCACGACTTCTACCGCCCGGCCTGCGTGGCGAGATACAGCGGCGCCGTCGATGCGAGCGGCAGGCTGGTTGCCTGGAAAGGCGTGTCGGCGAGCCAGTCGATCAGCGCGCAGGCGATGCCGCGCACCTTCGGCATGCCGGGCCTCGCCGCGAAATGGCTGCCCGACGCCACCACGGCGGAAGGCGCATTCGACCTGCCCTATGAATGCGCGAACATTCTCGTCCAGCACAATACGGTGACGCTCCCGGTTCCGGTTGGCTATTGGCGCTCCGTCGGACACTCGCATCAGGCATTCTTCGTCGAGAGCTTCATCGACGAGATGGCGGCGCTGGCTCGCAAGGACCCGATCCAGTTTCGGCTCGACATGCTGAAGCAGCCGGCGCACCAGCGCCACGTGGCCGTGTTGCGGGCGCTCGTCGCGCTATCCGGCTGGCGTTCGCCGCTGGCGTGGCGCGACGAGACCGGCGCGCGGCGCGCACGCGGCGTCGCGATGCACGAATCGTTCGGCAGCGTGGTCGCGCAAGTCGCCGAAGTCCGGCAGGACGGTGACGGCTTTCGCGTGACGCGCGTGTTCTGCGTGATCGACTGCGGGCTGGCCGTGAATCCGAACCTGATCGAGCAGCAGATGGAGAGCGGGATCATCTTCGGATTGTCGGCCGCGCTGGAGCAGGCGATCACGATCGAGAACGGGCAAGTCGCGCAGCAGTATTTCGACAGCTATCCGCTGGTCAACATGGAGACTTGCCCCGAGATCGTCACGCAAGTCCTGGCCGGCGGGACCGAGCCGCACGGCGTCGGCGAAGCGGGCACGCCGCCGATCGCGGCGGCCGTGGCGAATGCGCTGTATGCGCTCACGGGTGTGCGTCATCGCACCCTGCCGCTCATCAAGCCGAGCCCGCCCGGGCAAGGAGACGACCGATGGTGTCAGTCCGTATCAACGGGGAAACCGCTGACCTCGATACCGAGCCCGACACGCCGCTGCTCTGGGTGATTCGGTGCGAACGGAAGCTGACCGGCACGAAGTTCGGCTGCGGTGTCGGCGTCTGCGGTGCGTGCACGGTGCTCCTGAACGATCAGGCCGTGCCCGCCTGCCAGTTGCCGGTCGGTACGCTGAACGGCGCGCGCATCACCACCATCGAAGGGCTGGACGGCGTCGAAGCGCGGGCGCTGAAGAATGCGTGGATTGCCGTCGACGTCGTGCAATGCGGCTATTGCCAGAGCGCGCAGCTGATTGCCGCCACGGCGCTGCTGATGCGCTGCCCTCGCCCCGACGACCACCAGATCGACGAAGCGATGAAGAACATCGCATGCCGGTGCGGCACGTTTCCCCGCATCCGCCGCGCCATTCACCAGGCGGCGCAAGCGCTGGGCCGCTGACCGGCGCATCGGCCCGCTCAGTGGCCGTTGGCATGCGTCGTGATCTGGATGAAATCGGCGGCAATGCGCCCCTCGCCGTATTTGGCCTCGAACAGCTTCAATTGCCGCCCGATTGCCGCGAGATAGGCGGCGCGCGGCTCGGATGAAGGCCGTAATCCGTCGAACAGCGGCGCGGGCGTGACGAGGAGCACGATCATCTCGGTGCCGAACGGCGGCCCGATCACCCACTCGCCCATGCTGCCGATCGTCGCGGCGTAATTCGGCGGCGCCTGGTTGTCGCGTTCGCGGCTGCTTGGCACGAGATGCACGACGCTGCCGTTCAGCACGTAGTAATCGACGTTCACATACGATTCGTAACCGGGTGTCGTGATGTCGATGACCAGCGGGCTGCCTTCCGCGAGATGCGCGTCCGGCGCTCGCGTGCGGAGCGACGCGGCGTGTGACGATGCCTGATTCGATCGCCAGTACGGCGCCAGCGCGCTCACGACCTCGCAATCGCGGGCGTCGACGGGACGCACGTCGAGCTTGGCCGCCTGCCCGCCCGCCAGACCGCCGAGTGCACTGCGCACGCGGCCGATGCCGACACCGGCTTCCGTATAACCGCGCACCTGCAGCACGCGATCCTGCACCGACGCAACCAGCGCCGAACACGGTACGCGCGCCAGCGCAGCCGTCACGGCCGCCAGCGAGATCGCCGGTGCGGGTGCGGGTACCGCTGCCGGCGGCGGCACGCTGGCAGCAGCGGGCACGGCGTTCGCGGCGGCCGCCGGCGCGCTGCCGGCACCGGCGCTCGCCGTCGCGCCATTCCCGCCGCCGGCGGTCGCGTGCGCGACCGTATCCGTTGCAGGGCGCCCGTCACCGCTGCGCGAAAGCGCCTGGTAGCCGTACCAGAGCACGGCGACCGCCGCCGCCGTGCAAGCGCCCACGGCCACCCCCACGCGTACGCCCGATGCCCGGGCGGGCGGCTTGAGCACGCCCATGCCTTCCAGGAACTGGTTGACGCTGGGCGTGCGCGCCGCGCGGTCGAACGACAACGCGGCGCTCAAGGTTCGCCATTGCGTGCGATCGAGACCGGGATGACGCTCGGGCCGCAAGTGGTCGTGACGCGCCTGGGTGGCCGACAGCCGATTGAACGGATGGTGCCCGGTCAGCAATTCGTAGGTGACGCAGGCGAGCGCGTAAACGTCGTCGCGCGGATCCGGCTCGAGATGCTCGAACATCTCCGGGCTCGCATAGGCCGGCGTGATGCCGCCGAGGCTCGCCGGGTCGAACACGGTCACGTCGGGATCCTCGTCGCGCCGCTGGAATGCGCGCGCAATCCCGAAGTCGATCACCTTCACCTCACCGCGGTCGGTCAGGAACACGTTGGCGGGCTTGAAATCGCAGTGAACGAAGCCGCGCTCGTGCGCGTAGGCGAGCGCCTGGCCCATGCCGGCGATGATCGGCAACGCGGCATCGAGCGGCATGCCCTTGAAGTCCGGCGCGCGCAGCACCTTGCTGAGCGGCCGGCCCGACAGATACTCCATCGTGAGGTAGACGAGCGGACCGTCGCGATCGAAGTCGTAGACGGTGACGATGTTGCGATGGGCGAGCGTCTGCGCCTTGCGGGCCTCACGCTGAAGCGCGATCAGCGAGGTCGGCTGGCCGCGAAACTGCACATTGAGCACCTTGATCGCGATATGCGGCTTGCGATCCGACGCCTCCAGCTTGCGCAGGTCGAGCGCCTTGTACACGGTACCCATGCCGCCGACGCCCAGGCACTCCTCCAGCACGAAGCGCCCGTTCAGCGTATCGCCGATGCCTTTCACGCGCTCGCCGTCGACGGACAGTGCGTCGCCCGACGGCCCGGGCGCGATGCCCGGACGCGCGTCCGGCCGAAGCGGGCTCTCCTGGATCCGGGTCGCGTCGCCCGCGGATGCCGTTCTGTCGCGACACCGCTCGAGTCGTTTCAGCACTTCCGCATAGATATCGTCCGACAACGGCTGCGTGGTTTGCGTCTGGTCGAGCACTTCGCGCAACCGCGCGCAATCGACCTGATCGGTCGCCAGCACACGGTCGATCTCCGAGAAGAACGCTTCCTGCGACAGCGTCCCGCTCTGGAATGTCTGAATCAGCTGCGCAAAGCTCATCATTCGTATGCCGTCTACTCAGCTTCAGCTTGCCGACCCGCTTCGGCGTTCCGCGGCGCCGCCAGGGCAAGGACCGTCCACGACGTACCCGTGCAGCGCGACATGTCGTTGATGCACCGGACACCATCGAACCTGCGCACGCTGCCACGTCATCATCAGACGAATTCGGTTGCGCGCCGCACCGGCCGCAGGCCTTCTGACAGGACGTCTAACAAATCATACTAGTCTGCGGTCACGCCCTGTGCAATCGGTGCCGGAACTAGAATTCACGTCGATCGATCGCGAACCGGCTTCAGGTTTTCGCCGTCCACGCGCGCCCGCGCTGCCCGGTCGATTTTCCAGCGCGCGCGGTCGTGCGGCGAACCTATACTGGACAGATTCCCGGTACGTCGGCACATCGCACGATGCTGCATGGCTGCCCCTCTTCCATCCGATTTCGCGGAGTCAACCATGGGCGTGCTCGTCATCAACGATCTTCCCGAAAGCGTCGACCTCGACCGCCAGGCGATGGCCGCCATCAGCGGTGGCGCGCGGGTCCGTGCGCATCAGACGATGCTCGCGCCGCAGCCTTTCCCCTATCTGCACACCGACGCCCGCGGGGCTGCGTTGAAGCATGCACCGGCGGCCGAAACGGTGGCGTCCCCGGCGCGCCCGACCCTGTTGCGCTGACGGCACACCACCCGGCCGCGCATGCACGGTCAGGCCGCCTGCGACATCATCGCGGGCCGCCGATCGGCCGGCGGGAACACGCACCACGAGCCATCGTCGTGACGAAAGAAGAAGATCGCGATCGTGCCGGCCGGATGCACGGCCTCGACGCAGACGAAGCGCCGCCGTTGCGCGGGCAGGCGGCTGAAGCGCACGATGCGCGCCGGCACGCGCGCGCTTGGCGCGAGCCACTTGTCGACCTGCATGCGCAGCGAGGATTCGGTTCCGTTCATTTGAGTCCCCTGATGACGATGTCGAACGCGCCGGGACGTCGCTCATGCGGCGGCGATGGCGGCCGCGGCGCCTCGTCCGCCCGCGCGCCGCGCCGCGAGCAGCGCGCGGCAGACGGACAGCGCGAACCGGACGGCCGTCCGCGGATGCATGACGCAGGTGCGAACCTGCTCGCTGTGGCCCGTCCCTTCCACGCACCACGTGCAGAAGTGCTCGCAGTTGTTCGTGAGCAGGCGATAGCGGTTTTCGCCCAGACGCGAGCGCGCGCGCAGCACTGCGGTGCGTCCCGCATAGGCGGCGTACGGATGCGGCACGACGCGCACCGCGTGACCGGCGGCGAAGCGTTCGAGCGAGACTTCCTCGATCGGGCCGCGATGCAGCGACGTGCACAGCCCCGCGTAGTGGACGACGCGCCCGTCGCCGACGTAGATGCCGTGATGGCTGTAGGCGCCGCGATCGGAAACCAGGTGCGCGCCGAGCGGCAGTGCATCGACGCCGCCGGACAGCGAAGCTGCCTGCGCGCTTGCGTCCGCAATGCTGTTCACTGGTTGAAGGTCGCGTTCCATGACGGGCTCCGTCTGCAGGTTGGCGGCCGCCCGTGTTGCTCATGGGTCAGCCGGTTGCCAACTAACCTGCATCAAGCGTGCCACTCTTCGCGGCGCCCGCCGTGCAAGGCCTGGCGGGAAGCGCCCGGCGAACCGCGCACCGCGCTGTCGCCGCGCGGCCAACCGTTTGCCGGGGATTTTGTTGGTGCGGCAGCACCAGTCGGCGCGCCCGACCGCCGTCTGCATGTGCCGGAGCACGTGTCGGTTTCGCGACCACGTTCGTGGCCCCGACTGTTGGCTCGCGTACAACCATTGCGGGACGAGGCCGCGACGCACTAGGATGCAAGCAACGCGTGTCGATCGCGCCTTGCCTTGCCGCGCGTGGCGCCCGGGCGGATCGACGCCCGCGCCCGGGCCACGCACGCGGGTCGTGTCCCGCATGGCACGAGGTTTGCACGTATCGGGTACCCGGTTCGTCGGCAAGCCCCATTCGGAGACGCATCATGACCACGCTCGCAATTACCGACCTTCACATGCAGCGCGACATCGACCGCAAGACGATGTCGTTCATCCGCGGCGCAGGCGCGCCGTGGGTATTCGGCTGGATCCAGCCCTACACGCCGCCGGCGCCTGCGTTCGGGCCGGTCGTCAACCTCTATCAGACGTACAACACGTTCTACGCGAACCAGGTTCTCAACCAGATCCAGAACATCGACGTCGCGAACTCGGCGCCTGGCGCGAACATCGTGGTCGGGGTCGGCGCGGACGGCAGGAACCGGCTCGTCTAGCGCCGGTTTCAAGCCGGCCGGCAACGCGCGTTCACAAGCCCTGATCGGCATGAACCCGCCCTGAACGAAAAGGAATGGCGCGCCGTGAGCGCAGAACTGCAGTGGACTTCGGCGTCACGCACCGACGTGGGCCGGGTTCGCGAGATCAACGAAGACGATTGCCTCGCGTTGCCGCACCGTGGCCTGTGGGCCGTTGCGGACGGCATGGGCGGACATTCGGCCGGCGACCTCGCGAGCCGGATGATCGTGCAGGCGCTGGATCGGCTGGCCGCCCCGGCCACGCTGGCGGACTTCATCGCGGCGGCGCGTACCGCGCTCGATGCCGTCAACGCGCAATTGCGCGAATCGGCCGCCCGGCGCGGCGTGCGCATGATCGGCAGCACGGTGGCGGTGCTGCTCGCGAGCGGCCGCCAATGCGGCTGGCTGTGGGCCGGCGACAGCCGGATCTACCTGTACCGCGACGCGCGCCTGACGCAGCTCACGCTCGATCACAGCCACGTCGCGGAACTGCAGGCGCAGGGCCACCTGAGCGCACAGCAGGCGCGCCATCACCCGTCGCAGCACGTGATCACGCGCGCGGTCGGCGCCGCCGAGCAGCTGCATCTCGACGAACGACGCATCGACGTATGCGACGGCGACATGTTTCTGCTGTGCAGCGACGGCCTGAGCAACGAGCTCGACGAAGCCGACATCTCGGCCGCCCTCGCCTGCGGCGATTGCGCGCGCGCAACGGACGAGCTCGTCGCCCTCGCGTTGCGCGCGGGCGGCCGGGACAACGTCACCGCGGTCGTGATCCGCGCGTCCGATCCCGATGCGTCGGACCGGACGCTCGCCAATCCTTCCGTGCCACGCTGAACGATCGCGCGACGCCTACGCGTCCTTGTCGGGCGTCACGGGGTCCTGATGACGGAACGCTTTCGAACGGATGCCGTGCTTCTTGAGCAGCATCTGCAGGTGCGACCGGTTCATCTCGCAACGGCGCGCCAGTTCGGCCACGGTGCCGCCGGTCTCCTGCAACCCGCGTTCGAGAAACGCACGCTCCGCCTCGTCGCTTGCCGCACGCTTCGCGTCGCTGAGCGACATCGGCCTGCCCGACGCGCCGTCGTCGGCCGCGCGAACGGCGGCCGACCCGGTTTTCGGCCGGATGTCCTCGGGCAGGTGCTCGATATCCGCGACCTCGCCGGCGAGGCACGACAGACGGTAGACGAGGTTGCGCAGTTCGCGGATGTTGCCCGGATACGCGTACGTCAGCAGGAAGTCGCGCAGCTTCGGCGTCGTCTTGAGTGGCCTGCGCTTCAGTGCCCCTGCCGCCTCGTCGCCGAAGTACGCGAGCAAGAGCGGGATTTCGTCGCGACGCTCGCGCAGCGCGGGCAAGGTCAGATGAATGACGCTCAGGCGATAGAACAGGTCCTCGCGAAAGAGCCCCTGCTCGCTCAATTGCCGCAAGTTCTTGTTGGTGGCCGCGACGATGCGCGTGTCGACGCTGATCGGCTCGTCCGAGCCGACCCGCTGGATCTCGTGCGATTCCAGCACGCGCAGCAGCTTGACCTGGCCCGACAGCGGCAATTCGCCGATTTCGTCGAGGAAGATCGTACCGGTGTGTGCGCTCTCGAACTTGCCCTTGCGATCGTTCGACGCGCCGGTGAACGCGCCGCGCCGGTGCCCGAACAGCTCGGATTCGAGCAGGTTGTCGGGAATCGCGCCGCAGTTCACCGAGATGTAGGGCCGGTCGGCGCGCGCCCCGTTCGCGTGGATGACTTTCGCCATCAGCTCCTTGCCGGTCCCGCTCTCGCCGTCGATCAGCACCGGCAGATCGGTCGGCGCGGCCTTCTCGGCGATTTCGAGCGCGGCGAGCAGCTTCGGGTTGTCGCCGAAAATGCCCTCGAAGATGAAGCTGCGCTCGATCAGCGCCTGCCGCCGTCGTTGCACCGCGGGCGCGGGCGCCTCCGGCGCGTCGGCCGAATCGGCTGCGTCGGGCGCCTGCGGCGCGGCCACGGCGGCCTCGACGAAGCGCTCCTTGCGCGACATCTGCATGACTTCGTCGCGCAGCACGTTCGCCTGATTGAGCAGCTTCTCGATGTCGACACGCTCGAGCTTGGGCGCCCAGCGCAGCATCGAGCGCAGGATCTCGATCTTCTCGAGCAGGCCGGCATACGAGACCGCGGAGTTGCCGAATCCGTGCGGGTCGAAGAGTTTCATGATGCGCCCAGCTGTTTCTGCACGAGCTGGTAATACATGCCCTGAAGGGCGACCAGCTCGTCGTGCGAGCCCTGTTCGACGATCGCGCCTTCGTACAGCACGAGGATCTTGTCGGCCCGCATGATGGTGCTGAGCCGGTGCGCGATGATCACCGCCGTGCGCCCTTGCAGGATTTCGTGCATGTTCGCGAGGATGTTGCTCTCCGACTGCGTGTCGAGCGACGACGTCGCCTCGTCGAACACGAGCAGGCGCGGGTCGTGATACAGCGCGCGCGCGATGCAGAGCCGCTGGATCTGGCCGCCCGACAGGCCCACGCCGCGCTCGCCCACCACCTGCTCGTAGCCGAGCGGCAATTTGCTGATGAAGGCGTGCGCGTCGGCCATCCGGGCGACCTCCTCCATGCGGCGCCAGTCGGGGCTCGTGTCGCCGCAGGCGATGTTCTCGGCAATCGAGCCGGAAAACACCAGGTTGGACTGCATCACATAGCCGATCTGCTGGCGGTAGTACGCCTTGTCGATCGCGCTCATGTCGTATCCGTCGACCACGATCTTGCCGTCCGTGGGCGCATAGAATCCCACCAGCAGCTTCGCCAGCGTGGTCTTCCCCGAACCGCTGCGCCCGACGATGGCCACCATCTCGCCGCGCTTGATCGTGCAGTTGATGTTCTCGAGCACGTAAGGCGTTTCGTTGCCGCCGTAGCGGAAATACACGCCCTCGAAGCCGATGTCGCCCTGCAGGTCGGGCAGCAGCACGCGCGAGGCCAGTCCGGACGGCTGCTGCTCGGGCTCGAGGTCGAGGACGTCGCCGAGCCGTTCCATCGCCACCGCCGCGTCGTTCATCAGGCTCCACATGCCGACGAGCCCCATCAGCGGCGCCAGCACGCTGCCCATGAACGCATTGAAGGCGATCAGTTGCCCGATGCTGAGTTCATGGGCGAGCACGAGGTTCGCACCGACCCACAGGATCACGATGGTGGTCGCCGCATTCAGCAACTGGCTGCCCAGCGCCACCAGGATGTTGAATGCCTGCGCGCGGTACTGGACGTCGAGCGCCTTCGCATACTTGCGCTCCCACTTCAGCCGCACCGACCGCTCGATGCCCATGCCCTTCACGGTCTCGACGCCGCCGAGCGTCTCCATCAGCAGCGACTTCGCATCGGTGGACGCGGCGAACACCTCGCGCGCATAGCCTTTCAGCTTCGGCGTCGCGAGCGCCGTGAGCGCCATGATCGGGATCACGAACGCGATCAGCACCAGCGTCATCTTCACGTTGTAGAGGAACATGATCGTGAAGTAGATGAAGATCATCAGCAGATTGAGCGCGGTGGTCACGGTGGACTCCGTCAGGAACGCCCGGATCGTCTGGTTCTCCTGGAAGCGCGCGAACACGTCCCCGCTCTTGCGGCGCGCGAAGAACGAATACGGCAGCGACATCGTGTGTTTGTAGAACTGCGACATCATCGCGAAGTCGAGACTGCGCACCATGAAGTTGGAGAGATGCGCGCGGATCGTGGTCATCAATTGCGTGAACACGTGCGAAACGACGAGCCCGGCGATCAGCAGATGCAGCAGGCTGACGTTCTGGTGCACGACGACCCCGTCGAGGATGTTCTGGATGATGAGCGGCGGTATGACGCCCAGCATCTGGATCACGAACGTCGCGAGGAACAGGTGCGCGAGGATCTTCCGGTAAGGGCGCAGATAGCCGATGAAGCGCACCCAGGGCGAGCGTGACTCGACCGGCGCCGCGGCCGGCCCGCTCGCGGTAAACAGCAGGCAGGTGCCGCTCCAGCCGCGCTCGAACGCCTCGACGCTCAGCTTCCTGAAGCCGAGCGCCGGATCGGCGATCCGCACCCACGACTTCGACACGCCGTACACGACGACGTAGTGGTAGCCCTCCCAGTGCACGATGAACGGCAGGTCGAACCCGAGCAGCGCCTCGTACGTGCACTGCACGCCGCGCGTCGCGAAGCCGACCGCCTCGCCGGTGCGCGCGAGGCTGTCGAGCGTCGCGCCCTGGGTCGTCACGTTCGCCAGATCGCGCAGCTTGCCGAGCGTCATCGCGACGCCGTAGTGACGGCAGATCATCGCGAGACACGCGGCCCCGCAATCCATTTCCTCCGCCTGCTCGACCAGCACGAAACGCTTGATCATGCGCTCGCCGAACGCGGCGTCGGCGCCGATGTCGATCTGCAGCGGATGGCGGCGCCGTTCGGCGAGCTTCTTCTGCCGCTGCAGTTCCTGGTCGACGTAGCGGATGCGCTCCTCGAGCACCTCGCGCAATTTCGGGTTGCGCTCGAGCATGAAGTGCACGGTCTTTTCCGGAATGACGAGCAGGCGCGTATCGGTGACGGCGGTGACGGTCGCCGCCTGCTCCTGCCGCAGCAGGCACGCGCGCTCGCCGAAGATCTCGCCTGCGCCGAGCGTCGCGAGCGGATAGTCGTTGCCGTCCTCGCGGCACGAGACGCTGACCTCGCCCTGGCGCACGACGTACAGCCGCAGGTCGCCGCCCGGGCCCTGCCGGACGATCTCCTTGCCGGCCGGCACGCGCTTCACGCCGACGCTCGACACGTATTCCTCGAGCTCGGCGCGCGTCAGCTTGCCGCGCAGGTCGAACAGCCGCGTCACGAAACCGCCGGCCGAGCTGATCGCGACATAGCTCGTCACGAACGCCTGCGCGGCCGGGTTGTCGCGCACGATCGGCTCGATCGCGCTGCGCGGAATGCACAGCACCTCGGTCTTCGTCGACGCGCGCACCGACACCTCATGCCAGTACTCGCGCAGCATCGCCATTTCGCCGAACACCTCGCGTTCCTTGCGCACGCCGACGCTGGTTTCCTTGCCGCGCTCGTCGGCGATCAGGCGCACGGACCCGCTGCGCAGCACATACAGGCCCTCGGCGAGGTCGCCGCGATTGCAGACGGTGTCGCCGAACCCATAGGTGCGCATCTGCGCATGGGCGGCCATGCGATCGAGTTCGTCGTGCGAGAAGAGCGACAGCGGCTCCACCGACGCGAGAAACGCCGCGAGCGACGGGGTGCTGGCCGGGGCGGGGGCTTGTGCGTCCATCGATGCGGTTCTCCGTGATCAGCGTGCCTCGATGATGTGTTCCTGCGCGCGCTCGGCGAGCCACTCCTCGCGCAGCAGGCGGCGCACCTCCGACGCGACGTCGGCGTCGAGCGCGGCCGGGTGTTTCGCGGTCACCGAGAAGATCTCGAAGAACGCGCCGTCCGGCGCCGCGAACGGCCCGAGCAGATCGCCCACGTGCGCGTTGAACACCTTGGCCTCGATATCCGTCTTCAGCGAGCCGCGCAGCACCTTGCCGATCACGCCGCCGCGCTCGCTCGTGTCGGCGATCGAATGCTCGCGCGCCATGTCGCCGAAGCAGCTCGGGTCGTCCTCGAGGATCGCCATCATCTCGCGCGCCTTGCCTTCCGAATCGAGCACGATGTGGCTGACCTCGATGCTGTCGAACTTCGGCGAATTGAGCTTGAAGTACGCGTCGACGGCCGCATCGCTGCACACCGTGTCGAGCGTCTTTTCCTGGTACAGCGTATCGGTGATGAATCGCTCGAACTCGTCGAGACTGACGCCGAACACGTCCAGGTAGCGGTTCATGTCCGCGGCGCGGTGCAGCCCGCGCACGCGGCGAAACTGGTCGGCACGCTCCTGGATTTCTTCCGGCGTGACCTGCATGCCCATCTTCCTTGCCGCGATCACCGTCAGCCGGTCGCGAACCTGCTGTTCGACGAGGCCCTCGAACTGCCCGCTGAGCTTCAGCACGCGGATGAAGTCGTCGGTGCCGATCACCTCGTCGTCGATACGCACTATTGCCGTCATCTCGTTCCCCTTGATCCCTGTCAGCGGCGGTTCGCCCTGATGCGCCGCCGGTGCCTCGCCTCACCGCTTGCCTGCGTTCCGCTGCGCCGTGGCGGTGCCCGTCAGCCCGCGATCTGCCTGAACGGGTCCAGCGCGAACCCGATCAGGCGGCGCTCGCGCACCACGATTTCCGCCGTGGCCGTCATGCCGTAGCGCAGCGGGTAGGTCGTGCCGGCAATCGTGTACGCGTTGCGCACGAGCGCCACCCGGCCCTCGTAGACGGGTTCCTTCGTCTGCGCCTGCGGCTTCGTCGCCGGCGAAATGTATTCGAGCGTGCCGTCGATCACGCCGTAGCGCTGATACGGAAACGCATTGAACTTGAGCTTCACGGGCAGGCCCTCGTGAAGGAACGCGCGGTCCTGCTCCGCGATCGCGACCTTCACCACCGGCCGCGCATCCGACGGCGCGATGCTGCCGAGCGGCGTGTTGGCGAGGATCTTGTCGCCGGGCTGCGTCGTGGTCACATCGGTGATCACGCCGGAGACGGGCGCCAGCACGAGCAGGAAATTGTCCTTGTCGATGTTCTCGAAGCGGATCCGCGCGGCGGCATCCGCGGCGAGGCGCGCCGTCTGCACCTGCAGACGCAGCTTCTCTTCGGTGTTCGCGATGTCGCGCACGGTCGCGTCGTACTGGATGCGCAGCCCGGCGAGCGTCTCGCCGCTGCCTTCGAGTTGCGCCTTCGCCTGCGCGAACTCGTGGCTCTGCTGCGCCTCGAGCTGCGTGAGCCGCGCCTGCGCGACGCGGTAGCTGTCCTGGGCCTGCAGGTAGGCGCTGCGCTTCTGTTCCACCTGGCTCTGCGACACGCCGCCGCCGCCCGGCAGCGCGAACAGGCGCGCGTACTTGTCCTGTTCGTCCTTCGCGAGATCGAGTGCGTGGCGGGCGTTGTCGATATTGCTGCGCGCTTCGTCGATCTGCGCGTGCTGCGATTGCGCGAGCTTGCTGGTGCCTTCGGCAATGCGGTTCTGGTGCAGGTGCTCCTCGACCTCGATCTGTTGCTTCAATGCGTCGGCCTTGCGCTCCATCAGCTGCTTCTTGTCCGGAAACTGCTTCCATTCGCGCTCCGCGTCGTCGAGCTTGAGGCGCGCGTCGAGCGCATTGGTCGCCGCCTCGATCGCGCCGCGCGCGTTGATCCGGCCGATCACGTCGTTCTTTTCGACCGGCTGGCCTTCGGCGATGTAGATGTCCACCAGCTCGCCGTCGACGGGCGCGTAGATGCGGCGCACCTCGGACTCCGGCGCGAGCGCGCCCTGCGCCGTCACGATGACGTCGGCGCGGCCGACGAACGACCACAGCAGCGCGCACACGACGAGCCCGACCATCGCGATGATGGTCGCCTGCGTGAGCCGCCACGGCCGCGCCGTCAGGATCGCGATCCCTTCGACGCTGTGATCCTCCAGCGCCTCGCCCAGCGAGCGTGGCGGCTCCGGCGGCGGCGCCTGGCGCGCGCGCTTGAGCAGACTATCGAGCTTCACTGCGCCCTCCCGACGAAGCGAGCCGCTCCAGCGTCGCGACATGGGCGGCGAATTGCGGCGTCGCGAAGCGGAACTGCCTGAGGCGATCCAGTACGGCCGGCCCGTGGCCGGCCCGCGCGTCGCTCTCGAACTGCAGGTACTGCTGCAGGTCGGCCCGCACGGCGTCGAGGCCGCCGAGGCGCGGATAGCGCTGCTCGTCGTCGGCGAGCAGCGCCGGGAGACCGTCGAGGCGGTCGTCGTCGAGCGCCGACGCGATCGCGCGCTGCAGCCGCTCGAGCGCGGCCACGTAGACGGAGTTGTCGCTTTGCAGCCGGCGCAGCTGACTGAGCGCGTCGGCATACAGCACGCCGAACGCGGGAACGTATGACGAAATCCGGTCGAGCAGCCGCTGATGCGTACCCGGGTCGTCGTTCCAGCGGCCGGTCAGGGCCTTGATCGGCGCTTCGTCGCGATAGATGCGGATCGGCGCTTCCGCCCCGCCGCGCCCGGCGACGAACGCCTGCAACTCGCCGATCCACGCGACTTCATCGACGAGCGGGCGCGCGTCGGCGTTGTGGCGCGCCAGCGTGCGCATGTCCTGCACGACGGCACGGGCGCGGTCGAAGGCGCGCACGTTCATCGCGGCGATCCAGTCCGGCACTTTCGACCGGACGAGCGCCTCGGTGCCCAGCGCGAGGAACGCCGGGTCGTCCGGATGGCTCGCCAGATGGCGGTCGGCGAGTTGCGCCGCCTGCGTGGCGTCGCCGCGCGCCAGCAGCGCGCGCATCTCGCGCAGCGGCGCGTCCTGGAAATACAGCGTCGCGACCAGCAGGCCGACCGCCGCGAGCAGTGCGCCGCTCCACCCGCCGAGCCGGCGCAGGTTGACGTGCCCGCTGCCGCCGAACGCCTCGCTCAGCTCCGACAGGAAGACTTCGATCCTGCCGCGCCGGCGGCGCGCGTCATGCGCGGTTTCGGCGGCGCCATGCGCGGCGTGCGGGTTGACCTCGTCGTCCGGCTGAACGGCCGGCACCGTGCAGAAGATGTCGAGAAACGAATGCGCGGTATCGACGAAGGTGGTCCGGTCGGGGTCCGCGGCGGCCGCATGCGCGGCGGCGCCGGGCGACGATGCGGCCGTCACGGTGGAGTCCGGCCCCGGCTCGCGCTGCACCCCGACGCGATAGACGAAATGATCGCCGCCGAACGCGAGCAGCGCGCCGTCGCCGAGCGGCACCGCATGCTCGTCGAGGCGGCGGCCGTCGACGAACGTGCCGTTCGTGCTGCCGAGGTCTTCCACGAAGACCTCGCCGTCCTGCACGTAGATGTGCGCATGACGCCGCGACAGGTAGTTGACCTGATGCGGATACGCGTTCCGGTAGCAGGCGAACGTGTCGTCGGTCTTGCTCACGAGGAACGGGAAGGCGGTAATGATGACCGGTTGCAGGCCGAGATCGCCGCGCTCCGGCGCCAGCGTGACGACGGCCGGCCGCGCCGCCCGATGCGTCGCGCGCGGCACGAACGCGGCGCGGTACGCCAGCGCGCCGGCGAAGCGCAGTTCGTCGCCGTCGCGCAGCAGGTGCGGCTTGTCGCCGACCTCGACACCGTTGACCGCCGTACCGTTCTTGCTGCCGAGATCGGCGACGTAGGCCGCGCTGCCTTCGAAGAAGATGCGCGCATGGCGGCGCGACAGGTCGGCCACCAGTTCGGGCCTGGCGGACGCGAACGGCGTGTTGGTGCGCCCGACGGCGAACAGCGCGTGGTCAATCCGGATCTCGCTCAGCTCCGGATGCGAAACCGGCTTGAGCACGATGTCGAACTGCCGGTCGAGCGCGGCGTGTTTCTCGGCAATCGAAGCGGCGTCTGGAACCATGATTCGGCCAACGATCGACATGCGCCCGCCAATGGAGACGCGGCGCAGGCAACGCGACGCGCTTTCGAACCACCTGAGTGAAGCCGCACCGCCAACGCACGTGGCGGCACGATCGTGAAAAAAGTTTAGGCGACGGATGGCGGTAGTCAATCGGCTGGCGCCGATCGCGCGGCTGCGCAGGGCTGGCGTGTTCATTGCAGCGCGTGGCCGGCCGGCTCGCTGCCTGCATTCGAGATTTCGACCGCGCGCCAGCCGCCGCCGATCGCCTTGTAGAGCGTGACCGTGTCGCTCAGAATCTGCTGATGATTGGCGAGCAGCGCGAGTTCCGCGGATGCCACCGAACGCTCCGATTCGAGCACCTCGAGTTGCGAGACGAGCCCTTCCTTGAGCTGCGCCTCGACCTGCGCTGCGACGGTGCGCAGACGCGCGCTCTGCTGCTGAAGCTGTATGCGCTGCTGCTTGTGCGCGTCGAGATCGACGAGTGCATTTTCCACCTCCTTGAACGCGGTAAACACGGTCTGCCGGTACTGCTGCTCGGCGACCTTGGTCTGCGCCTCGGTCGTCTTGATGTGCGCGCGCACGCCCGGGTCGAACATCGGCAGGTTGATGCTCGGCAGGAAGCTGAACGTGAAGGCCTTGAAGAGATCCGACAGCGCGAACGCCGCGGTGCCGCCACGCCCGGTCAGGCTGATCGACGGCAGCTGCGCCAGCTTCGCCGCGCCCACTTCGTCATACGATTCGAGCACGCGGTACTGCGCGGCGACGACATCCGGCCGGCGCGCCAGCAGTTGCGCGGGCAGCCCCATCGGCACGTCCGGCAGCTTGACGCGCTGCCGGAGATGGCCGGCAGGCATCCTGAATTCGCCGGCCGGCACGCCCAGCAGCGTCGCGAGCGCGTTCTCGGCCGTGTCGCGCGAGCGGTGCAGCTCGATCAGTTCGTTCGCCAGCCCGTTGATCTCCGCGCTCTGCCGCAGCACTTCGGTCTGCGGCGCGATGCCGTTCGCCAGCATCGACTGGTAGATCGCGAGGATCTTCCGGTTCTTGTCGAGCGTGCGCTGTTCCTGCTCGATCTGGTCGTCGAACTGGAGGATCCGGAAATACGTGCTCGACACGTCGGCGACGAGCGTCAGGTAGCCGGCGCGCCAGTCGGCCTCGGTCGCGCGGTATTCGGCCTTCTGCGCCTGCACGCCTTTCTCGACCTTGCCCCAGATGTCGATCTCCCAGTTCACCTGGCTGCCGAGGTTGTAGGACTTCGACAGCGTCTGATGCGTGTTCTTCTCGAAGTCCACGCCCGCGCCGAGATCGGCGCTCGGCAGCGCGCCCGCCTGGACTTCGCCGACCTGCGCGCCGGCCACGCCGATGCGCGCCGCCAGCACCTTGATATCGACGTTGCCCGCGATGGCCTTGTCGATGAGCGCGTCGAGCGTCGGATCGTCGAAGCTCTTCCACCACTCGGCGTTGACCGCGTCCGACGCGGATACCGGCCCGTGCGCATGCGCCCAGGTGGTCTTTGCCGGCATCTCGGGGCGCTGGTAGACGGGCACGTTCAGGTCCATGCAGCCGGACAGCAACGCCGCGCATGCGCCGGCGGAACCGGCGATGCGGGCCAGCGAACGCATCAGGCCGCGGCAGTTGCGCGTGGCAGTCGGCGACAGGCAGGTGTTCACGATCGACTCCTTGGGCGGAACGCGGCGACGATGCGGGATGGGCGGAAGTGTTGGTGTCGATGCTGCAGCGTGGCACGCTCGCGTCTCATCTCGCATGGGGCGTGCCAGCCGCTCGCGGGGGCGGCGGCAATCGCGCCGGCAGGCTTGCCGGCGCGGGTCCGGGTCACGAAGACGGGAATTGGAGCGACGTGCGCGCGGCACCCGGATCAACGGTGCGTGACGGGGCGTCGCAGACAGTTCGGGCTCGGGATGTCGGGTGTGCGCCGACACTTGGCGCATCGGGCGGCCGCGTCGCCGTCCGGCGCCCGCCTGCTCACCTGCTCGCGTGAGCGCGAGCGCGCGTACGTCAGCGATCGCCGATCGGCGTGCGCGACGTCACTTCACGTAGATCGTGATTTTCTTCGAGTAGACGGGGGGATTGTGCGGCACGTGGTTGGCGTCGCCCATCAGGAGCTGCAGCGTGTGCTTGCCCGGCGGAAGCTCCAGCGTGGTCTCGGTCTCGCCCGCGCCGAAATGCAGGTGATTGCGGTCGGACGGAATCGGCTGGTCCATCGGCGGCAGGTCCGTATCGACCAGCAGGTGATGGTGGCCCGTGTTCGGAAACTGCACGTGCGACGGCGCGACACCCATGTCGCGCAAGCCGAACCACACGCGGAACGGACGTCCGGCCGGCATCACCTGGCCATCGTTGGGCCAGCCGATGTAGACGACGGCCTTCGGGGGATGCGTGCCGGTCTCTGCGGTCGCCGCCCCCGTCCATAGCAGCGTCACGGCAACGGCGAAGAGGATGAGCTTGTTCATGGCGGCAATTCCCGGTTCGGGCGGCAGGCGCGGCATGGCGCGCTACTTGACCGTGATCGTGATCTTCTTCGAGTACACCGGCGGATCGTGCGGCACGTGGTCGTGGTCGCCCATCAGCAGCTGCAGCGTGTGCTTGCCGGGTGGCAGCTCGATGCGCGCCTCGGTTTGACCGGCACCGTAATGGAGGTGATTCCGGTCCGACGGTATCGGCTGGTCCAGCGGCGGGAGATCGGTATCGATGAGCAGATGATGGTGGCCCACGTTGGGCCGCTCGATGCCTTTCGGGCAGATGCCCATGTTGCGCAGGCCCATGCGCACCCAGAACTTGCCGCCCGTGATCGTTGCGCCGTCGGACGGCCAGATGATGTAGGCCTCGGCACCGGGCGGCGAAGTCGTACGCCCGGCGGCGAACGCGATCCTCGGCGCCAGGACGGTGGCGGCCAAAGCCAACAAGGTAGCCCTTCTTCGCATCGTGTTGCTCCTCGCGTGGATGGCGGCGCGCGGCGTCGGACAGTGGAGCGTGTCTAACAGCTTAGGACGTAATCGACAGGAAGGCACATAACGATGTTCCAGGGTAACGGGCCGGCCGCGATGCGCGGATACGTATGTCCGTTTTTTGCAAGACCCGCGGGTGGATCCGGTGATCGCCGCCAGGCGCACGTGCTATCTTGAATGTGTCCCGGCCGCGCCCGTGCCTGCCGCAAGCCGGCATTGCGCTCGCCGCGACCGAACACCCGGCAATGGCTGCGCTCCGCCTTCGGCATCGGGTCCGACGGCGCACCCTGGGGGGCTCAACATGTGGCGAATACTCCTGCCCGCATGCCTGTTTGCGTCGATCTCGGTGGCATCGAGCACGTGCTCCGGCGAGGACATGCATGTTTTTCCCGCACCGCCGTCGGCGTCCGCGCGCGCCCCGTCAGCCGAACCGCGGCGCGTCGCGCTCGTGATCGGCAACGGCGCCTATCGCGATCATCCGCTCGCCAATCCCGTCCATGACGCCGATGCAATGAGCGACGCGCTGCGCGCGCTCGGCTTCGACGTCATCACGTTGCGCAATGCGACCCGGCAGCAGATGCTCGACGGGCTTGCCGCGTTCGAACGCCACGGCTCGGCCGGCGGCACCGGGGTGGTCTATTTCGCGGGCCACGGCGCCAGCGTCGGCGGAGCGACATGGCTCGCGCCGGTCGATGCCGACGTCGGCGCGCCGGCCAGCCTGTCGCGAACGGGTATCGACCTGCAAACCGTGTTCGACGCGACGTCGCGGCCGCGCGGCGACCGGATTGATCTGATCATTCTGGATTCCTGTCTGATCGCGCCTCCCGGTGCCGGCCACGTGGCGGCCCCCGAGCCGCCGCCGCATACGCTCGTCGCATACGCGGCAGCGCCGGGCGCAGGAGCGGCCGACGGTACCGCGCATGGTGTCTACACGGCAGCGCTGCTGCAGACGCTCGCGGTGCCGGGACTCGGGATCGCACAGGTCTTCGACCGTGCCGGCGCGATGGTCGAACGCGCCACCGGGCATCGGCAGACGCCGTGGATCGCGTCTTCCCTGTCCGGTGCGGCAGCGACGTTGGCGTTCACCGGGGCGCGTCGCGCTGGAACCGGCGACGCGCATGCCGGCGGCGGCACGGCGCAACGATCCGACGTGCTGGCGGACGTCGGCGTCGTGGCGCTCGATAGCCGCGGCGTGATGCCGAAAGATAGCGCCGAACAGTACGAAATCACGTTCTGGGAGTCGATCAAGGACAGCAAGGAGGCGGGCGACTACGAAGCCTATCTGAAGACCTACCCGAACGGCCGCTTCGCGCAGTTGGCGCAGGCTCGTCTCGCGCGACTGCGCGCGGCCGCGCCCAAGGCGCCAGCGGCGTCCGCGCCCGCGCAGACGGCGAGCGCCGCGCCGGCCCCCGCCGCCGTTTCGGCTCCGGCTCCGGCTCCTGCGCCGGCGCAGCCCGCGCACACGTCCGGCTCGACGCCGAAAGCGCCGCCGCCCGCTGCCGCGGCGGCCCCGCCGGCACCGCCGCAGAAAGGCGGCGCGACGACCGCCAATGAAATCCACGATTGCCCTGCCTGCCCCGCCATGCTGGCGGTCAGTCCGGGGGCTTTCACGATGGGCAGCAATTCAGGCGATCCGTCGGAAAAACCTGCGCATCGCGTGACGCTCGATCACGCCTTTGCGCTGGCGAAGTACGGCGTGACGGTTGCGCAGTGGAACGCGTGCCGCGATGCAGGCGCCTGCCCGCGCCTGCCCAACGACAGCAACACGGCGGCGAACGCGCCGGTGCGCGACCTGAGTTGGGACGATGCGCAACTGTACGTCAAGTGGCTGTCGAAAATCAGCGGCAAGTCTTACCGGCTGCCGACCGAGGCCGAATGGGAATTCGCGGCCCGTGGCGGCACCGCGACGCGCTACTGGTGGGGCAACGAGATGCGCCCGGGCAACGCCAACTGCAAGGACTGCGGTCAGCCGTGGCATGCCGACGCACCGGACAACGTCGGCTCGTTCGCGGCCAATCCGCTCGGCTTCTACGACATGGGTGGCAGCGTATGGGAATGGGTCAGCGATTGCTGGCACAACTCGTACAGGAATGCGCCTGCCGACGGCCGCTCATGGGACGAGCCGAATTGCCAGGTCCGCGTCATCCGCGGCGGCTCGTGGCGGGATGGTGCAGGCTACATGCCCGTTTCGACACGCTTCAAGTACGACAGCAGCGTACGTTATTCGGCAAACGGGTTTCGTGTGGCGCGGGACTTGAAGTAGGCGGATCTCGGTTCGAGAACGGCCGGCCGCCGCGTGCCGGTCATGCAGATCGATTCGGCCGCCCGGGTTCACGAATCGGCGTGCGAGGAACCGATCCGAAACACCGAGACAGTCGCCTCCAGCTGCCCCGCCTGCTCCCTCAGCGACAGCGCGGCCGCCGACGCCTGCTGAACCAGCGCCGCGTTCTGCTGAGTGACCTGATCCATTTGCGTCACCGCCTGATTCACCTGTTCGATGCCCCTGGACTGCTCGTCGGACGCGGCGGCAATCTCGCCCATCAGCACCTGCACCCGTTGCACCGACGTCAGGATCTCCGACATCGTCCCGGTCGCGCGATCGACCTGTCGCGCACCGGTCTCGACGCGTCTCAGCGAATCCGTAATGAGTTCCTTGATCTCCCGCGACGCCGTGGCGCTGCGCTGGGCGAGCGAGCGCACTTCGCCTGCGACGACCGCGAATCCGCGCCCCTGCTCGCCAGCCCGCGCTGCTTCGACCGCCGCATTCAGCGACAGGATGTTGGTCTGGAATGCAATGCCTTCGATGACGGAGATGATTTCGGCGATCTTGCCAGACGCTTCCGACAGGCCGCGCATCGTGTTCACGACTTCCTGCGCCGCCTGATTGCCCTCTTCGGTCAGCTGCGCCGCGCCTTGCACCACCTGATTCGCCTGCTTCGCGTTCTCGGCATTCTGGCGAACCGTCGAAGTCAGTTGTTCCATCGAGGCGGCCGTTTCTTCCAGCGACGCGGCCTGCTCTTCGGTCCGTTGCGACAGGTCCATGTTGCCGGCCGTGATCTCGCGCGCGGCCGTCTCGATCGAGTGCGCGCCGTCCTGCACCACGCGAATCGTCTGCAGCAGCTTGTGTTGCATCGCCTGCAGGCCGGTCATCAGTTGCCCCATCTCGTCGGTCGAATGGACGTCGATCCGCGTCGTCAGGTCGCCGCCGGCAATCGAGCTGAAATGATCGAGTGCGTGCGCGAGCGGCGCACCGATCGCGCGCTGAAGCGACCACCACGTGAGTACGGCTGCGCCGAGCGTGACCAGAATGCCGGCGATCGCGATCCCGACGAACCAGTGGAAACGCGCCTGCGCGGCATCGAACGTCACGCGCGAGGCCGTCATCTGGATCCGGCCGAGCGCGTCCATCGCGTCTGAGACGTCGATGAACAGCGACGGCGGAATGTGCCGCCAGACGTCGGGGATTTTCGCGGGATCGTGCGCGGCAATGGCGCTGAACATCGGTTCGAGGCCGTTCTCGACGAGCGCGTTGAACTTCGTGTTCGCGTCGGCCGCGAGGCGTGCTTCTTCCGGGCCGGAGAGCCGCAGCGCGCGATACGCGTCCCACGCCTTTTTCGACGCGGCGAGCAGTTCGCGGGACGACGCGGTTTCCTGCGGCACGTCGGGGCCGTCCGGATCGAGCGCGATGCGATACAGCCATAGACGGGTTCTCGACAGCGCGACATTCGCTTGCCCCAGCGCCTCCGATGATGCGAGCCGTTCGGAATAAAGCGTCTTCACGTCGTCGTTGCTGATCGCCACGCCAATCACACCGATGATGCCGCCGATGACGAGCAGTACGCCGAGAAAACCCATCGCCAGCGCCAGCCGGGCGCGAATGCTGAAATTCCTGATCATGATGAGGGAAGCGTTGAGCACGAAGCCGTTGCATGCGACGCATGCGTGTCAAGCCGATCGAAGGCGGCACGTGCGAGACCGATGCCTCGATAACGACCTGAGCGGCGCGTGAATTAGTGCGAAATCGACAAGGAACGCTTCCGGAAACGATGCGTTATGCGCAGAATTTCGGCGTGCTAGGTGAATCGCCGCCCGTCCGGCGTGTGCGGCCGCTTCGTCTGCGAACCGTCGTGAATGAAGCCCCCACCGGCCGCCCGCGAAACCCGCCGCATGGCTTCATGCGAAACCGTGCCGTCACGCCATGCGTACTATCTCGTCGCGCGTCACGAGATGACCGAGGCGCCGCTCGTGACCGCGTTCACGGCGTGGCTGCGCGCGCGCGTCGCGTGATGCGCGCACGTGTTTGCGACGAGGCGGGAAGTCAGGAAACGAGACTCGCGAAATCGTCCCACACCATCACGATGTTCCGCGATCGCCAGATCGGCCCCGCATCGACGTACTCGCCGGCCAGCCGGCCGTTCAACGACGCGTAAAAGGCGATCGCGGCGTCGTTTCCCTTGACGACGCTCAACGCCGCGCCCCGGTACCGCATCGTTTGCAGATGCGTTGCGAGCCGGGCGAGCAGCGTGCGGCCGATGCCGCGACGCTTGAACCCGGGATCGACGTACAGGAACTTGATCTCGCCACGGCCGCCGAAGATCGGCTCCGACGGCGCGCCGGCCGCGCCGATGCCGACGATCGTGCCGTCGGTTTCCGCCACGAGCACCAATTGGTCGCCCGCGTTCGACGCCAGCTTTTCCCGCCATGTCCTGCCGCGATGGCGCTCGTCGAGGACGGCGTGCGCCTGCGCCGGCGCGAGATCGCGATAGGTATGCCGCCAGACCTTGACGTGAAAATCGGCGATCGCCTGCGCATCGTCGAGGTGGGCGGTCCTGACGGATATTACGGACATGGAAGACTCTCTCGGCTGGCTTGGCACGCGCAGGCGCGGCGCACGAGCCGGATTGTCGACGATCGGGGCGACCGTGTCAGCACCGTCGCGAATCAGCGCGCAACCGCTTCCGTGTTCCGGACGCTGCCCAGGAACCGCGTCAGCTCCACCGTCTGCGGCCGCTCGAAAATCTCTTCGGCCGTCCCGCTCTCCCACACCCTGCCCTGGTGCATGAACACGATCCGGTCGCTCACCGCACGCGCGAAGTTCATCTCGTGCGTGACCATGATCAGCGTCATGTCCTCGCGCGCAAGCTGCGCGACGACGCCCAGCACCTCGCCGACGAGCTCGGGATCGAGCGCGGACGTGATTTCGTCGCACAGCAGCACGCTCGGCTTCATCGCGAGCGCACGCGCGATCGCGACGCGCTGCTGCTGGCCGCCCGACAGCTGTTCCGGAAACGCGTCGAACTTGTCGCCGAGGCCGACGCGCTCGAGCATCAGTTCCGCGATCGCGCGCGCCTGCTGGCGATGCGACTTTTTCACGACCGACTGCGCGAGCATCACGTTCTGCCCGGCGCTCAGGTGCGGAAACAGGTTGTACTGCTGGAACACCATGCCGACCTTCAGCCGCAGCGCACGCAGGTCCGCATGCCGCGCATCGACGCGTTCGCCATCGATCGAGATCGTGCCCGCGTCGATGCTCTCGAGTCCGTTGAGCGTGCGCAGCAGCGTGCTCTTGCCCGAGCCGCTGCGGCCGATGATCGAGACGACCTGCCCGCGCTCGACGGAGAAATCGATGCCCTTGAGCACATGATGGGTGCCGAAGTTCTTTTCGAGACCACGGGTTTCAACGAGCGGCATGCCATCTCCTTTGCAACGTGCGCGCATAACGGGTAAGCGGATAACAGAGCGCGAAATAGATCAGCGCGACGAGGCCGTACACGACGAACGGCCGGAACGTCGCGTTCGAGATCGCGATGCCGACCTTCGTCAGCTCGGTGAAGCCGATGATCGACACCAGCGCCGTATCCTTCACGGCCTGCACGCCGAAGCCGACCGTCGGTGCGATCGCGATGCGCGCGGCCTGCGGCAGGATCACGTGACGCAACTGCTCGACGTAGCTCATGGCCAGGCTCGCCGACGCCTCCCACTGCCCTTTCGGCACCGCCTCGACGCAGCCGCGCCAGATTTCGGCGAGATACGCGCTGGTGAAGAACGTGAGCCCCGCGGTGGCCGCGATCCACGGCGGCACGTCGAGCCCGACGAGCGGCAGGCCGAAGAACACGATGAACAGTTGCATCAGCAACGGCGTGCCCTGGAATATCTCGATGTACAGCTTCGCGACGCCGCGCAGCAGCGTCGAGCTCGACACGCGCATCACGAGCAGCCCGAGGCCGACGAGGCCGCCCGACAGGAACGACACGATCGACAGCACGATCGTCCAGCGGGCCGCGAGCAGCAGGTTCGCGAGAATCTGCCCGAACGTGAAGTCGATCATCGCGCACCTCGCACACGGCGGGAGAACAGGCGGCGCCCCATCGAGCCCAGCGTGGCACGCAGCAGCAGCGCCATCGCCAGATACGCGAGCGCGATGACGAAGTACGTCTCGAACGCACGGAAGTTGCGCGACTGAATGTAGCCGGCCGCATAGGTCAGGTCGGCCACCGAGATCTGCGATACGACCGCCGAGCCGAGCATCGTGATCACGATCTGGCTCGACAGCGCCGGAAACACCTTGGCGAGCGCCTGCGGCAGCACGACGTGGCGCAGCATCTGCGCGCGCGACATCGCAAGCGCGGACGCCGCCTCCAGATGTCCTTTCGGGACGGCGGCGACGCCCGCGCGCACGATCTCGACCGAATACGCGCCGAGATTGAGCGTCATCGCGAGGATCGCGGCCGTGTATTCGTCGATGTGCACGCCGAGCGCGGGCAAGCCGAAGAAGATGAAGAACAGCTGGACGACGAACGGCGTGTTGCGGATCGCCTCGACGTACGCGCCGATCAGCGGGCGCAGCCGCACGGCCGCGCGCGCGTCGGCGCTGTACGCGGCCGCGCCGAGCACGCCGAGCGCCACGCCGAGCACGGTCGCGACCGCAGTGAGCGCGAGCGTGATCGCCGCGCCGCTCGCGAACACGCCGGCGTATTCGGCGAGCTCGCCGAATTGAAGCTGGTAGCTCATGACGATTGAGTAAAGTCGGGTTCGGACAACGACACCCGCCGCGCCGGCGATGCCGGCCGCGGCGATGTATCAGGCGACACTGCGATTCGTCACAGTCCGGCCGGCAACGGCTGGCCGAGCCACTTCTTCGACATCGCGCCCAGCGTGCCGTCCTGCTTCGCATGGGCGATCGTGTCGTCGATCTTCGCGAGCAGGCGCGGTTCGTTCTTGTTGACGCCGACGAAGCACGGCGAATTCTTGATCACGAACTTGACCTCGGGCCGGCGCGGCGGATTCTTCGCGAGAATCGCCGCCGCGACGATGTTGCCGGCCGCGATCAGTTGCACCTGCCCCGACAGGAACGCCTGGATCGTCGCGTTGTTGTCCTCGAAGCGCTTGATCGTCGCGTTCGGTGCGAGCTGCGACAGCGCGATCTCCTCGAGCGCGCCGCGAGTGGCGCCGACCGTCTTGCCGTTCAGGTCGGCGGGCGCGCTCACCTTCACGTCGGCCGGCCCGAACACGCCCTGGAAATACGGTGCGTACGCGCTCGAGAAGTCGATGACCTTATCGCGCTCCGGCGTCTTGCCGAGCGACGAGATCACCATGTCGACCTTGTTGGTCGTCAGGTACGGAATCCGGTTCGCACTGTTCACGGGCACCAGCTTCAGCTTCACGCCGAGCGACTTGGCGAGGAGTTCGGCCATGTCGATGTCGTAGCCCTGCGGCTGCATGTCCGTGCCGACCGAGCCGAACGGCGGATAGTCTTCGGGCACCGCGACGCGCAGCGCGCCGTTTTTCGCGATGGTGTCGAGCGCGTCGGCATGCGCCGGCGCAGCGGCGAACAGCGCCATCACGGGGGCGGCGATCAGCGCAGCCAGCCAGGTGCGTCGGGGTAACGGTCGAGTCGTCGGGCTCACGGTGAATCTTCCTTGTCTGGTATGTCGTCGGGCAGCGCGCAACCGTTGCGCGGCCGCGGGTACTCCAGCAAAAACCGGGCCACCGCCGTGAAACGCTTGCCTTACCGGCAGTCGACGGAAATTCCGGCGCACCGCATTCCTCATTTTGGTGCATGAGCCGGCAGCGGCGGCAGCGGTTGCCCCCGCAGTGCGCGCCGGCGCACCAAATTACCTAACTGGTTCATTCCGCGAAGCGGGGCCGGTGCATGGGGCGCATGCCGGTTCCTGGGCATTGATCCGGGACGCCACGATCGGCGAATCGCAATCGGCACTGCGTCACGCGGCACGGTCGGGGGGCGCCATAAACCAGACGAATCGCCGCCCGTCGAACGCATCGCCGCCGCGACTGATCGAAGACGTCGACGTGACCGCATCCGGCCCCGGGGACCACGAAGACAAACGCGCTTGACGAAAGTCAAACCCGTGAAGCAGGCACGTGCAAAAAATTGCGTATGCAGGATCGCCGATTGCCACCGGGAGACATTCATGAGCGCCAGCACTTCCCCCTTCCAGACGGCACCCGCGCTCCAGCGGGTGCTGATCGCCATCGACGGTTCCACCGCATCCGATCAGGCGCTGGCGTATGCCAGGGCGTTCGTTCCACCGAATGCATCGGTACGCATCGTCAGCGTTGCGGATAGTCCGCGCACACTCGTCCCGCGCGGGTCGAGATCCGCGGCGTTTCTCGAATCGGCCCGCGACGAATTGCTGCGAGACGCATCCGACGTGCTGTCGCGCGCCCGAAGCGCAATGGCGCGCGACGACATCGCGCTCGACACGGAAGTCGTCGACCTGTCCACGCACGGCGGGGATATCGCGCATGCGCTGGCCGACAGTGCGCAAGCCTGGCAGGCCGAACTCGTGATCGTCGGGGCACGCCAGCATCACGGCCTGCGCGCGTGGATCGAAGGAACGGTTTCCGGCCCGCTCGGCACGCTCGTCGGCTGCCCGCTGCTAATCGTGCCGGAAGGTTTCGGGTCGGTGGCCGAGCGCCTGCCGCGGCGGATGCTGTTCGCCGTCGACGGGAGCCCGATTGCGCTTCACGCATTGCGAACGGGATTGAAATTCTCGTGGCCCGACACCGAATTTCGGGCGATATACGTGCTCGATCGCGCCACGCAGCTGGGTGATTTCGTCCCCGTCGAGACGCTGGAAAAGGCGTTGCTTGGCGAAGGCAATCACGCACTGCAAAAAGCCATGGCCCTGCTCGACGGCATCCCCGCCGGGCGCTCGCAGTCGCAGCTGATCGAAACGGATCGAACGGGCGAAGACGTGCCTCACCTGATCGTGCACGACGCGATCGAATGGAATGCGGACTTGATCGTCATGGGTACGCATGGGCGGCGCGGCGCCACGCGCTGGCTGCTCGGCAGCGTGGCCGGACGCGTTGCGCGCATCACGAAAACGCCGGTCCTGCTCGTGAGTGCGCCGCGTGCATGACGCGCTTCGTCGTCACGCATCCGCTCCGACGGCGTGGAACAGTTCCTCCTCCTGAGCGCAATGCAGGCGTACGATCGCTTCCAGCCCGTACAGCAGGCGTTGTATCGCCTGCACCTGCGTGGCGTTCGCCGCATCGCCCGGCAGGTCCGCGACCATCTGCCGGAGCGATCGAACCATCTTGAAGATCTCCCGGTGCGCGCTGCTCATCGCCGCCAGCGGGTCCTCGCCACCGAGCATCGGCGCGAGGCGCGCGTAGACGTCCCGATCGTCGGCGCGTTCGTGCGGCAGCAGCCGTTCGTCGAGCGAGTCGATCAGGCGGACAAGCTCGCTGGCGATGGCGGCCCCGGACAGGTGCGGCAGGCGATCCGCGAGATCCCTGATCTGGTCCAGCAACGGTGACAATGCCGTGTGCTCGCGCTTGAGTTGCTCGACGTCGACATCCGCGAGCCGGGCGTCCGTCGGCCTCGGGCGAACCAGCAATACGCGCAACGCATTGACGATGACGGCGACGTCGATGACTTCCTGAATCACCGCGCCGGCAATCGGCGGCAGGAATCCGGCCGCCGCAATCGTCATCGCGACGATCGACAGCGACATGCCGGCCACCACGCTCTCGAGCGCGATCCGGCGCGAGCGTCGGGCGATTCGCATCGCATCCACGAGCCGATCGAGCCGATCCACCAGCAGAACCACGTCGGCCGCTTCGGATGACGCGGCCGCGCCCCGCGCGCCCATCGCGATACCGACGTCGGCCGCCGCCAGCGCCGGCGCGTCGTTCACGCCGTCGCCGACCATGATCGTCACGCCTTCCTTGCGCGCGGCCTGGATGGCGGCGAGCTTGTCCGTCGGCGTCTGCTCGGCGCGCACGTCGGTGACGCCCAGCAACTCGCCGACGGCCTGGGCGATGTCGCGCCGGTCGCCGGTCAGCATGACGAGGCGCGCGACGCCTTCGCGTTTCAGCAGCCGCAGCGCCCGCGGCGTTTCCAGCCGCACCTGGTCGGCCATCTGGATCGCGCCGATCATCACACCGTCGATACCGACGAACACGGCAGCCCCGCCCTCGTTGCCGACCCGTTTCAGGAACGCGTCGCTCCACGGGGCGGCCGTCGAGCAGGCGCGGACGTACCCGAACTTGCCGATCGCGACGGCCCGGCCGTCGACCCGGCCCGTCACGCCCTCGCCCGCCGTTTCCACGACGACCGACGGCGGCGACAGCGTGATCCGGCGCTCCCGCGCGGCGACCGTCAGCGCATCCGAAATGACGTGCCCCGAAGCCTGGGCCAACGACGCGGCGAAATGCAGCACATCGTCCGTGCCGACGTCCGCGCCGCATTCGATCGCAACGATGCGGGCGCGCCCTCCCGTCAGCGTCCCGGTCTTGTCGAAGAACAGGATCGTCGCTTGCGCGAGTCGTTCCAGCGCGCCCCCGCCCTTGACCAGGATGCCGCGTTTCGAACAGCGCGACATGCCGGACACGATGGCGACCGGGACGGCGAGGATCAACGGACACGGCGTGGCCACGACGAGCACGGCGAGCGCGCGTGCGACATCCCCGGCCAGCAGCCAGGCGATGCCCGCGACGAGCAGCGAAGCGAGTACGAAGAACGCGGCATAGCGATCCGCGAGACGCACGGACGGGCTGCGCTCGCGCTGCGCGCGTGCGACCAGGCGGACGATACCGGCAAACGTGCTGTCACCCGCCGTCGTGCGGGCCACCATTTCGAACGGCGCGCCGGCGTTGACCACGCCGCTGCAGGCGCTTTCTCCGGAGCGTCGCCGCTGCGTGGACGACTCGCCCGTCAACATGGATTCGTCGAGTTCCGCATCGTCGGTCAAGGTGCCGTCGACCGGCACGAATTCGCCGCTTCGCACGAGCAGCCTGTCACCGGGAACGAGCGTTTCCACGCCAACGGAACGCCACTCACCGTTCTCGAACCGGGTTGCCTGCCGAGGGGCACGGCCGAGCAGCGCGGTCATCTCGCGTTGCGCGCGGTCTTGCGCATACCGCTCCAGCGTCCGCCCGCTGGCCAGCATCAACGCAATGACCGCGGCGGTCAGCGTCTCGTCGAGCGCGATCGCCAGGCCGATCGCCAGCCATGCGAGTACATCGATGCCGGCTTGCCGTCTCGCCACGGCCCTGGCAACGGATACCGTCAACGCGAGCAGGACCGGCAGCGCACCGACCAGCCAGACGACGCGCGCGAACGAAGGCAGGCCGAACGCAACGCACACGCCTCCTGCGGCGAGCGTGACCGCCGCCAGAACCAGCAACACGAGATCGATCGACCAGCGGATTCGCGACATGACGATTGTTCCGATCGCCGCGCATGGCGGCGTTCGCCGCATCCGGTTCGGGTTGCGGTTGCGGACGGCGTGGCACCAGTCTAGGAAACGCCGCGGCTCGACCGTTGACATGGGTCAGCACGACGCGCCTCCCGCGACATGCCGGCGCGGCGCGCGGCTTGACGTGAATCAAGCCGTCAGCCACTTTCCTCAGCAAAATTGAATCGTGAAACCGGATGGCCCGGAGTCGATATCGTGCTGACGCTGGCGGTACTCTTTCTGCTGATTCTGCTGCTGAATCTCATGCCGGCATTCGCCCCGCCCACCTGGATGGCGATGTCGTGGGTCGGCTTCAACCTGCCGGACGGCAATCCGTTCATCTTTGCCGTCGTGGCGGCCGGCGCGGCCACGACCGGCCGCGTGATCCTGGCGACCTTCGCACGATCGCTCGTCCGCTCCCGCTGGATACGCGAATCGGATCGCGAGAATATCGACGTCGCCACACGCTGGCTGCGAAAGCACCGAACGCTCACCGCCGGCGCGTTCTTCTTCTATGCATTGAGCCCGCTTCCGTCGAACTATCTGTTCATCGCGTACGGACTGTCCGGGTTGCCGCTCAGAATCATCGCGGCGGCCTTCTTCATCGGCCGCGCAACCACCTATGCGATCTGGGCGCATCTCGGCCGCTTCGCGTCGACCCGGCTCGACCTGGAATCCGAACTCGAAGGCACTTATCTCGGCGGATACTTCATCGTCACGCAACTGGTGTTGCTCGGCCTCGTATTCGTGTTGATGAAGCTCGACTGGCGCGCGCTCGTCAACGAACGTCGGTTGACGTTCCGGCGCGGCCATCATCCGCGCGGTTCCGATTGACGTTCGCGTATGCGCGAAGCGCGAAACGGCTGCGGCGGCCGGCCGTTGCGTCCTATCGGCCGCGAATTCCGGGCATCACTTCGGCAACGCTTTCCCGCATGCGCGGATCGACGTGCGTCATCACGTTCAGGACGCGGTGATGCCTCATCACGCGCGCACGCGCGTCCACGGCGATGTCGTGCCCTTGCGCAACGCTGAGCTCGGCGTCGATGTCGAGATGCACGTCGACGAGGATCAGATCGCCGGTCTTGCGCGTGCGCAGGTCGTGTACGTCGAGCACGCCCGGCGTCGCGAGCAGCGTCGCGCGGATCGCCCGAACGTCTTCGGCGTCGGCCGCGCGGTCCATCAAGTCGTGCAACGCGTTCCAGCCGAACGTGGCGCCCATTTTCACGATCATCCCGCCGACGATCAGCGCGGCGACGGGATCGAGCAGCGGATAGCCGAACAGGTTGCCGACGATGCCGCAGGCGACCACCAGCGACGATGCGGCATCCGAACGCGCATGCCATGCGTTGGCAACCAGCATGCTCGATTTCACCCGTGTTGCCACGGCAAGCATGTAACGGAACAGGCTTTCCTTCGCGACGAGCGCGATGACCGCCACCCAGAGCGCGGCGACGTGGACGCGCGCGATCGTTTCCGGATGCTCGAGTTTACCGATCGCGGACCACAGCATCCCGCCGCCGACCAGCAGCAGGATCGCCGCAAGCGCGAGCGAAGCGCCGGTTTCGAAGCGCTGATGTCCGTAAGGATGCTGTTCGTCGCCAGGCTTGCGGCTATGGTGACCGGCCAGCAGCACGACGAAATCCGCGATCAGATCGGATAACGAATGAATGCCGTCCGCCACGAGCCCCTGCGATCGGGACAGGATGCCGATCGCCACCTGTCCGGTGCTCAGCGCGAGGTTGACCGCCACGCTCACCCAGGTGCTTCGGGTCGCGGCCGCGGCCATCGCGGGCGTCGCTTCCGCGATGGTTTCAGGAACAACGTCGAGGTTGGTTGGCATCACGATTCAGGTTACGTACCAGGATTGAAGGATCGATCGGATTCGGGAAGTCGCGGGCAACCGGGGCCGCCCACGTGGCACGCCTGCGCCCGACGCGTTGGTACTGCGACGTGGAATGATGCGTTGCACGTCTGACAGACGTCTGACAGCTGCGTGTCTGCGGCATGGATTCGATGGTATTGGCGGTCACTCCGGGGTACTTGATCTGAGGCAAAGGATCGCCCCCCGTTTTGCGTACCGTTGAATCCATGCAAGCGACCTGGAGACCGTCATGTCCAGAGCAAACAGGTTCACAGTTTCGTGCCTGCTCGGCGTGGCGATCGCGATCGCGTCCGGTCTGGCCGATGCCCAGCCACGTCAACCGGCTAGCGATCCCGCCGTCGAGTGGCGCGGCATGATGTACGGCAGCCAGCTGATGACGCCTGCCGAGCGGAACGCATACCGCACCCGCATGCTCGCCGCGAAATCGGATGCCGAGCGCGAGAAAATTCGCGCGCAGCACCACGCCGAGATGCAAAAACGTGCGAAGGCGCGCGGCATCACGCTGCCTGACGCTCCCCCCATGAGGGGCATGCACGGCGGGCAAGGCATGGGCATGGGTATGGGCTACATGCACGGCCAGCCTGGCGGCCCTGCAAGCGGCGCTACCGGCCAGTGATCGTGCGGTTCGGCGTGTTCGGTGACGAACACGCCATTCCGGCCGCGACCGACCGCTCCCGTGACCTCCGGCCGTGCATTGAACGCGTGCAGTCTGATCCGCGACGTGCATGATCGACTAGCGCCCGGCCGCAGCGGCAGCATCGACAGGCGGCCACGAAACGGCCACGCGCAGTCCGCCGAACGCGGGCGATCGATCCACCTGGATGTCGGCCTCGTGCGCCGCTGCGATTCGCCGCAGGATCGACCAGCCGAGGCCGCTCCCGCCCGGCCGGGTTCCCGCCGGCCGAAAGAACCGTTCGCCCAGCCTGCGCAGATCGGCGTCGCCGATGCCCGGGCCGCTGTCCTCAACCCGCAGCACGGTGCGCCGGTCTCGTTGGCCGACGGAAACGGTGATGCACGCCAGCGGCGGGCTGTAGCGAATCGCGTTGTCGACCAGATTGCGCACCATCGCCGCGAGCAAGGCTTCGTTGCCGGCGACGATACATGGCGACGGCGCATCGAACTCCAGCTTCTGCTGCTTCCCGATCGACTGTGGCGCGGCCTCCGCGACCACCGCTTTCGCCAGGGCCGATACATCGACCGGTGCGCGCTCCGCCAGTGCGCCCGCATCGAGACGGGAAAGCAGCAGGAGCTGGTCGACCAGACGCGCCGCGCGGTCGCACCCTTCGAGCACGCCCCGCAACGCGTGCCGGCGCCGCTCGTCATGGCGCTCCGCCAATGCAACCTGCGCCTGCGCCTTGACGGCCGCGATCGGCGTACGCAACTCGTGCGCGGCATCGGCGGTGAATCGGCGCTCCGCGTCCATCACGGCACGAATCCGCTCGAACAGGCCGTTCAGCGCATCCAGCATCGGCCGCATCTCGAGCGGCGTCCGGTCCAGCCGGATCGTGTCGAGCGCCTGCGGATTGCGCTTCGCCAGCGTTCGCCCGAACTCGCGCAGCGGTGCCGTGCCGCGACGAACCGCCCAGCCGATGGCCAGCACCAGCAACGGCAAGGCAGCCGCCATCGGCCAGAATGCGCTGCGCATGACGGCGCCCAGGATCGCCTTGCGTGATTCGATTCGTTCGCCCACGAATACCTGAACGTCGCCGCGCACGCCGTGCACGACGAATACCCGCCATGCATTCCCGTCGATCACGACGGTCCAGAATCCGGAGGCCCGATCGCGCGCGGTCAGCTCGGGCGCCACCATCGGCCGCGACGGCGCGTTTTCGGAATGCAGGCCGAGCCGGCCTTCATGAAACACCTGAAAGGCGACACGGGGGCCGTATGGATGAAGGATCGGCGCGTCGATCGCATGGTCGTCGTCATCCGGCCCGCGCGCCTGTTGCGCGACGAGCAGTGCCGCCGCCTGCGCGAGGTGGCCGTCGAGCAGCCGGTCGATCTCGCGCCGCGCATCGAGCCAGGTCAGCAGCAGCGTCGACAGCCAGACAGCCAGGACCACGGCCGGCACGAGCGTCAGCAGCCGGCCGTGCAGCGAGCGCGCGGGCAGCAAGGCTTTCATGCAGCGTCCCGCATGAGCACGTAGCCCACGCCGCGAACCGTCCGGATCAGCTCGCTGCCGAGCTTCGCACGCAGGCGATGGATGTGCACCTCGACGGCGTTGCTTTCCACCTCCTGCCCCCAGCTGTACAGATACTGCTCGATCTGCTCGCGCGACAGGACCCGGCCTGCATTCAGCATCAGGATGTGCAGCAGGTCGAACTCGCGCGTGGACAGCGCAACGGCCACGCCGGCGCGGCGGGCGGTTCGCGACGCGGGCTCCAGCTCGACGTCCCGCGCATGGAGCCGCTCCGCCGGCCGGCCGTGGGCGCGCCGGACCAGCGCTCTCAGGCGCGCGCCGAGTTCGTACAGGTCGACGGGCTTGACCACGTAGTCGTCGGCGCCCCCGTCGAGCGCCCTGATGCGGTCGGGCACGGCATCGCGCGCGGTCAGGATCAGGATCGGCAACGCTATGCCGTCGCGACGAATGCGCTGCAGGACGTCCATGCCGTCCACGAGCGGCAACCCGAGATCGAGGACCGCCGCGGCATGCGCATGCGCGCGCAGTTCGCGCTGGGCCGCGTCGCCGTCGCGTACCCAGTCGACCCGGAACCCTTGCTGGCGCAATCCGGCACGGATCCCGTCACCGAGCAGGACATCGTCTTCCACGAGCAGGATGCGCACGATCGAGCACTCCGCCTGCGGCCGTCAATCGTCGTCCCGGCCCGCCCCGTGGGCGGGGCGGCCGGTGTCCGTCGCGACGGGCCGGCCGGCTTGCACGGGCTGCGGCGCCGCGTGCCATTGCATCCACCACCAGCCGAGCACCGCCGCCGTCATGACGACGGCAATCCCCCACCCGGCACGCCGGATGCCGTCGATCGGCGCGCCGCGCTTGTAGCCCGTCACCATCGCCCGGGCCAGATTCTCCCGATGCACGACACTGCTGACGAGTACGGCAGCGACGTGCACCGTAACGAGCGCGAGCATCGCGTTCGCCGCGCCTTCATGAAGATCGCCGAACGATGCGCCGCTGCCGGTGTAGGCCGCCCAGCCGGCGACGCCGGTGACGACCGTCATCGCCAGCATGGCGACGATCGCGACCGCGCCGGCCGGATTGTGGCCGACATGGTGTTCCGGCCGGCCTTTCGCCAGGCTCAACGCGTAGCGGAAAACGGCCGCCGGCGAACGGACGAACGACGAGAACCGCGCATGACGCGTGCCGGCCACGCCCCACACGACGCGAAACGCGACGAGCGCCAGCATCGTGTACCCGAACGCGACGTGCATCAGCCGCCACCGCTCGCTCTCTGCGGTCAGCCACGCACCGGCAAAGGAGACGGCCGTCAGCCAGTGGAATACGCGCAGCGGAGCGTCCCAGACCAGTATCCGCGCGGGACGCGAGCGCTCCGGTTCATCGTGTGCCGGGGATGCGGACGAATCGTTCATCGAAATTTCCTTTGTCTGCCTGCGTATGACATGCGGCGCAATTCGACGGCCGCTTAACGGCGGGGCTGCGCCACACGGACGCGGGAACCTCGTCGTGGGTGGCGGCGAACCATGCCGACCGGGTAATCCGGTCTTCCGGCGGACGGCGTGCCGCGGCACCCGTCGCCGCGTGTGCCGTCAGCCAGGTTTCCAGTTGCCCGATGGTCGCCGGGTCCAGCGTCGCATCGGTGCCGAAGTGGCGATCGAGACCGTTCACGATGCGGCGCCACGACTCGGCGGGCAGCGCCCCGGGCGGATAGGCGACATGGCAGGTCGCGCACTCCTGCTGGTACCTGGGCAGCAACGGAGTCGCGACGCTCCGCATCTCGTCTTCCGCCAGTGCCGCGCGCGGCAGCAGCGACGTCATCAGCATCGCGAGCAGGCTTGCCCGCACATGTCGCAGCGGGGCGATCCTGCCTGGAACAGTGGTCGAGTCGACGTGGTTCATGATCGTTCGCCGTCAGGGTTTCAGGCTCATGAGCCAGCTCAGGACATCTGCCTTCTCGGCTGCCGAGCATTCGCGCCCGACGACGTCCTTGCAGTTTCTGCGGAACCATTTTTCGGTCCGCGCCTCGTCCGTGAACCGCGCGGGATTGAACGCGGGCGCGAGCGGCTCGATGGTCTTGCCGGTGACGACGTGCCGGCCCGGGCCGGTCGGCGTGCTTCCGTGACAAGTCGCGCAACTCCAGTCGCGCCCATGCCGGGACGTGAAGAACTGCTGTCCCCGCGATGGCGCGGCGCTCGTGCCGGCCTGCGCCGCATAGCCGTCCAGCAGCCGGGCAGGCGTTTCGGCATGGGCGCAAGCCACGACGGCGAACAGCATCGATACGGCAAGGCGCGGGTGACACAGCGTGCGAACGCAACGGGATATCCGCATCGTGATTCTCCTGGGCGATGCGTTCATGTTCGGGCCGGCTCCTTACCGCATTCTTAAGGTTCGGACGCGCGGCTGCCGGCGTGCCATTGCATCAGCGCGACGACACGTGAAGCGACCATGAATCGACCGTGGAGACATCGTGCACGCGTCCCGTCGCGCTCGCGATCAGGATCCCGCCGCCGGCTCGTTCACGCTTGACCCAAATCAAGCCTGTCGGGAAAGCAGGATGCATCGGACCGGTGAATCGGGCGCCCGTCGGCGCGCGGCACGGACTCAGTACAGTAAGAACGCCGCCCGTTCGCGCGCGAACGCGGCATTTTGCGCATCGACGACACGTTCGATCTCGTCGAGCGAGCGCCCCGCCTCCAGCATGTCCGCCACCTCGCGCGAGCCGATCGATGCACGGATCGCATCGATCCGGAACTGCGCCGGATAACGCCGGTGCAGCGCCAGCGCGAGTGCCAACCCGATCTCGCCCGGCCGCGTCGCGCCGGGCGGCCGTTCGATGCGCACCCCTTCGCACATCCTGCCGCGATACGGCCCCTCCGCCGGCACGAAGCGAACCGGCGAGAACGTCGCGTCCAGCCGCATCGCGCGAAGATCGTCGGCGAGGATGCGCCCGTCGATCCACGGCGCGCCGACCACGCCGAACGGTGTCGCGGTGCCGCGCCCGACACTGACCGCCGCCCCTTCGATGAGCCCCGTCTCCGGGTAGAGCGACAGCGCGGCGCCATCGCGCAGGTTCGGCGATGGCGGCACCTGGCCGAGCCCGGTGTCGCCGAAGCGCATCGCGCGCACGTAATGCGCCATCGGCACCACGGTCAGCGCCGCGCCGACGTGCAGGCGGTCGTTGAACAGCCGCGCGAGCTCGCCAAGCGTCATGCCGGGCTGGAGCGGCAACGGGTAATAACCGGTGAACGTGGCCGGCCCGGCATCGGCCACGGGGCCGCCGAACGCATCGCCGCCCAGCGGGTCCGGGCGGTCGAGCACCAGCACCGGGCGCTGCGCGGCGGCGCCGGCCTCGAGCGCGTAACCGAGTGTGGCCAGATAGGTGAAGAAGCGTACGCCGGCGTCCTGCAGGTCGAGCACCAGCACGTCGACGTCGGCGAGCAGCGCGGGCGCGATCCTGCGCCGGTCGCCGTAGAGGCTGTGAACCACCACACCGGTCGCGGCGTCGACCGTGTCGCCGAACGTCTCGTCGACGTCGGTGCCGAGCCCGTGCTCGGGTGCGAACAGCGCGACGAGCCGCGCGCCCGGCGCCTGTGCGAGCAGGTCGGCCGTGCGCCGGCCGAACCGGTCGAAGCCGCTGCGGTTCGTGACGAGCGCGATGCGCTTGCCCGCGACGGCCGCGAAGCCGTTCGCCGCGAGCACGTCGATGCCGGCCAGTACCGGCCCGCGCGATACCGGCAACCGGGCGGCCTGCGCGACGGCCACCGCCATTGCGGGCACGCGCGTCGCGATCCGCGCCGGCGTCACGGGAGCGGCTTCGCTCGATACGATGCCGAGCACGAGCGAGCGCAACGGCAGCGCCGTGCCGGTTTCGTCGGGATACAGCCGGCTCGTGAGCACGACCGCGAAGCGGCGCGTCACGGGATCGATCCACAGCGCCGTGCCCGTGTAGCCGAGCTGTTGCAGCGCGCCGACCGGCGGCAACCGGTAGCGGTTCGCGACGAGCGGCGGCCCGACCGCCCAGCCGGGCGTGTGCGGGTCGCCTTCGGCGTCGAGCGTGGCCGGTGTCTCGAGCGTGGCGACGCTGCGGCGCGCCAGCACGCGCGCCGGGCCGAGCGCACCGCCGTTCAGCAGCATGCGCGCGAAGCGCGCCAGATCGTCCGCACTCGCGAACAGGCCTGCATTGCCGGCCACGCCGCCCATCGCGGCCGCGACGGGATCGTGCACGCTCCCGCGAAGCAGCCGGCCATCGCGCACGGCGGTGGGCGCCACGCGCGCGAGCAGCGGCGCCGGCGGCCGGAACGCGGTGCTCGCCATCCCGAGCGGCGCGAACACATGTGCGGCGCACCACGCGTCGAGCGGCCGGTGCGACACGCGCTCGACGATCTCGCCGAGTGCCACGTAGTTGACGTCGCTGTAGCGCACGCGGGTGCCGGCCGGCGCGCCGGGTGTCATCACGACGATGTCGGCCAGCACGGCGGCGCGGCTGCGCAGCGCGCGGGACGACGACACGCCGGCCGGCAGCCCCGACACGTGCGCGAGCAACTGGCGGATCGTGATGCCGGCCTTGCCGTGCGCGCCGAACGCGGGCCAGTAGCGCGCAGCCGGCGCGTCGAGGCTCAGCATGCCGCGCTCCGCGAGCTGCATGACCGCAACCGCCGTCGCCACCGGCTTGGTCAGCGACGCGAGATCGAAGACGGTATCGGCCGTCATCGCCTCCACGTGCTCGCCCGCCACACGCAGGCCGCGCGCGACGCGTACCCGCACGCCGTCCGCATCGCCCGTCACGACCACCGCGCCGGCAAGATGGCCGTCGGCGATCTCGGCGGCGACTGCCTCGTCGATCGCGGCGGCCTGCTGCTGCGCGGCGGCCGTGCCGGATTCCGCGCTTGCACCGGCCGGCGCAAGCGCGAACAGCAGCGCGCCGGTCAGCGCGGCAGCGCAGCGGGATCGTCGCGATCGAGCCTGTTCCACTGCATTCATTCCTTCGTGCCGGCCGCATCGGCGGAGTCGAGCCGCGCGCGGAGGACCGCCGCGCCGATGGCGCGAGCGCCGCGCATCGCCGCCTCGCCGGTCCTGATCGAAAGCGCGACTGGCGTGCCGGTTATTGCGGCGATGCGGAACAATCCGCACACAGATGCATAGCGCCTTGCCGTTCGGGGTCGTGCCAGTAGAAGCGCACATCGACGGCGCCGCGCGCCGGTACGACGACGTGCCGGACTTCCTGGACGGCCCTGTCGTGCGCGGACACGGTATATCGCCCCGGCGGCACGCGGGCGAACAGGAACGGCCCGTTCGTGTGCGCGTCGAGAAGCGTCGCCTTGCCGGACGACAGCGTGACGTCGACATCGGAAAGATAATGGCCCCGCTTCGACGCAAACGTGATCCGCAGGTTGTACCGCGGTGCGACGTCGCGAAACGCGGTGACCTCGTCCTGGCCGATTCCGCCGGTGATATACGCGACACCGTTGCGCATGATCGGCTCGGTCGACGTTTCAGCCAGCGCGTTCGTACCGATGTTCAGCAGGCAGGCTGCCAGCAGCAGCATCTTCACGGTTCCGGTCCACATCTTCACTCTCCTGATCGAGCACGCATGGCTGCAATGCCGCCCGTCCGGTCGCGGAACGTGTCGCGTGCGGTGACGTCGCTCGTTCGAGTCGACGACGCTGTCAGCGTCGCGCGGAACGCCGATTTCCCGTTGACTCAAGTCAAGTGCGCGCCTGTCGACGTCGAACGAGGCCGGACGGCCCCCCGCGAGACAGTCATCGCGCGCCATCTGGCCGGGCGCCGCGGCACGCCTGAAAACACGGGGGAGCGGCATCCGGACGGCGCAATCGTCCGTAACGGCTGTCAGCCGATATTGCACGGCCCGTCGGAAATTTCCGACACGGCGGCCCGACGTCGGACAGCAAGCTCAGGCCACGCTGATTGTTCCGCGCGGCGCCGCTGTCAATACTGGAGACGTGACAGGAAGCAACGTGTTTCGCGGCCGGCGCGCGGCTCTTCCGCCCCGCCGCCGCAGGACCGAGGAGCTGGCGATGATTGATCCGACCGCAGTGCACGCCGACGACGCCATGCCGGATGGCGAACCGCCGGTCGGTGCGCACCTCGTGACCCGCCGCCCCGGTTATCTGCATCACGGGATCTACATCGGCGACGGCAACGTGATTCACTACGCGGGATGGTCACGCCATGCGAGCGGCGGTCCGGTCGAGGTCGTCACGCTGGACGGCTTCCGTGCCGGTTTCGGGCTCGCGGTCATCCGCCACGCGCGCACGCTGTACGACGGCACGGAAACCGCGCGCCGCGCGGCATCGCGCCTGGGCGAATGCCGATACCGGCTGCTCACGAACAACTGCGAGCACTTCTGCCTGTGGTGCCTTTTCGGTGTGGCGAGGAGCGAGCAGGTCGCGTCGTGCCTGCGCAACCCGGCACATGGCATCGCGGTCGCCGTCATGCTCGTCGCTTGCGTTCTGGCCGCGCGACTGCATCCGGCGATGACCGGGCGCGAATGCACGGCACGGTGTATGGCGTAGTATCGACGGCAGGGCCGTCGTTCAGTCATTCATCGACTCGACCGTCACCCGCGGCCACGAAAGACGGCATGCGCACGCCCCCACCGTTTCGCCTGCGCGATCGCGATGCGGATCGCGCTGCCCTCGGAACGCCCGTGCCGCAGCAGCGCGTTGGCAATCCCGATCGCTTTGCCGCGAACCGGCGGCGGCAGATTCCGCATCGAAGGCGGATAACGTTCGTCATTCCACGGCATGATCGATTCGCGTCCTGCGCGTTCGCGCCGGTCTGCACGCGCCGCTCAGCGCGGCAACGCGGCAGGATCGTAGCGATTGCGCGGATTCCACAGCATCCAGCCGTCCGTGCCCGCCGCATCGGCCGCGTCGACCTGCGCGCGGATCTCGTCGGCATCGAACGGCCGGCGATCGAACGCATAGTCGCGAAACGCCTGGAGCCACGGCCGAAACCGGACACCGTCCATTCCGGTCCGGCGCTTCGCCTCGGCCAGCGACCGCGACACGATCTCGCCCGGATGCTCGGTCGGCTTGCGGCAACCGGGCAGGCCCCACGTGAAGCCGGACGGATACAGCATCGGCGACACATAGTCGACGACCGGTCCGAGCGCGTCGAGCCGCTGCCCGATCGCGGTGTCGTCCGCATTCCAGCAGACGTACCCGAAGATGTCGGCCGACATGTACAGGTTGTACGGCCGCAGCCGTTCGCGCGCGCCGGTCAGGAATCCGGTGATCGCCGCGACCCGGTTGGCCTCGGTATTGGGCTCGCCGAACCGGAGGCCGTTGGCGTCGGGAAAACGCAGGTAGTCGAACTGGATTTCGTCGAAACCCATGCGAGCAGCCTCTTCGGCGACATCGTAATTGTGTTGCCAGGCCGCGCGCGACGTCGGGTCGATCCAGCGCTGATGCTCGCGGTCCTGCCAGATCTCGCCGGCCGCGTCGCGCACGGCCCACTCGGGATGAGCGCGCGCCAGCGCGTCGTCCTTGAACACGACGATGCGGCCAATCACGTAAAGACCGCGCGCGTGGAACGTCCGCAGCAGGTCCGGCAGATCGGGCGGATGCACGACGGCGCCGGCGGCATGGTTCGCGGCACCCGAGATTTCACGCGCCAGGCTGCGATACGGCGTCACGCCGCTGTCGCCCTTCACGTCGATGACGAGCGCGTTGATTGCCGTCTTGTCCTGGAGGGACAGCGCCGCCTCGCGCAGCGTGCGGTCGGCGACGCCATAGGCGGACAGATAGACCGCCTTCGGACGCACGGGCGTCATCCGGATCGTCTGCGCGCCCCCGGCCGGCGCGAGCGTGACTTCGCTTCGCGCGTAGCCCGGCGCACGCACGCTCAGGCGCGTGCCCGCCGCGTCGATCTCCAGTGAAAACGCGCCGTCGCGATCCGCGGTCCGGTTCACGCCCGACGCATGGCCGATCGCGCCGGCGAGCGGGTGCCCGTTCGTGGCGTCGACGACGGTGATCGTGACGGGCGCCGCCCGGGCAGCGAAGCCGGCGAGCGACACGAGCAGGCAGATGATCAGGCGTTTCATCACGGCTGACTCCCGGCGGTTCTCAGCAATCCGTTCATGCATCGTGTGTCGCAGTCGTCCGTCATCAGAAAGCGCGGCAGTGCCATTGCCGGGTCGGTGACACGAACGGGGCGCGCGTCGAGCGTGAATGCCGCGACGTAGCCTTCGCGTGCGGCCAACTGGTCGGTCTGCGCATCATGGACGCCGAACGGCCAGGCCAGCAGCCTGACCGGCTCACCGGTTTCGGCCTCGAGCCGTTCGCGGGACCGGCCCAGCTGGAACGACACGAAGCGCCGGTAGGCGTCCGGCGTGAGCCGGGCGCGCTCGGTGCGGAAATTCGGATGCCAGTACGTATGGGACTCGATGTCGAACCCGCCGGCCCGCCCGAGCGTGCGCAGCTGGTCCCAGGTCATCGCATAGCCGGCGTTGGAGATGGCGGACGGATAGATGAACAGCGTGACCGGCATCGGATGGGCGGCCAGCAACGGGCGCAGCACGTCGTAGACGGAGCGATGACCGTCATCGACGGTGATCGCGACCGCCCGCGCCGGCACGGCATCGGCCTGGCCGTCGTGCCAGCGCACGACGTCGGCGAGCGGCACGATGCGGTAGCCGTTCGCCTCGATCGCCTGCAGCTGGTGCCGGAAGGTTTCGGTACGCACCGTCATCGAATCCAGGCGCGCGGTGGCGAACCGGTGATAGACCAGGATCAGCACACGCCGCGGGGGCGAATCGACGGTCGCGACGTCGGCGGACGAAACCGGCGACGCGGCCGACAGCAGGAGCAGGCTGGCGATCAAGGCGGTCAGGCGAACGGCCATGGCGGACCTCGTGGAATGGCTGCCCCATTTTTCGCGATGGCGGCGCGCAATCCGCTGAGCCAGATCAACGATCGATCGCGCGTCGACGCGATCGTGCACGCGTCGGGCCGCCCGGACGTCAGCTTGCCTGCGCAACCAGTTCGGCATGGATCCGCTCGACGTCGTCGCGCGTGCAGAGCGCCGTGCCCGGATGCTCGACCGAGGCGGCCGATGCCGCCAGCGCATAGCGGCACGCATCGTCGAACGGCACGCCGCGCGCCAGCGCCCAGACCATGCCGCCAACGAAACTGTCGCCGGCGCCGACCGTGCTGCATACCGCTGCCGGCCTGCCGGGCAGGCGCAGCGCGCGATCGCGCGTGACGACCCAGGCGCCGCGCGCACCGAGCGTCAACGCGACAATGTCGGCCTGCCCGCGCGCCACGAGTTCGCTCGCCTTGCGGCCGGCCGCCGTGTCGTCGAGCGGTTCGCCGGCCAGCGCACTCAGTTCGCCGAGGCTGGGCTTCACGAGATGAACGCCGGCTTCGAGGGCCGCTTGCAGCGCCCGGCCCGCCGCATCGACGACCACCCGGCTTCCTCTTGCCCTGGCCGTGCGCGCGAGCGTCGCATACAGGTCGTCGGGCGCGCCGGGCGGCAGGCTGCCGCTCAGCACGAGATAGCGCGGCGCCGGCTGCATGGCGTCGATGCGGGCCGCGCAGTCGCGCCACTCGGCCTGCGTGACGAGCGGCCCCGGCATCACGAACCGGTATTCGCGCCCGGTCGCGGTCTCGCTCACGCAGACGTTCTCGCGCGTCTCGCCGGCGATCCGGACGCGCACCGCCGGCAGGCGCTCGGCTTCGAGCAGCAGCGTCAACACGTCGCCGGTCGGCCCGCCGGCCAGGTACAGCGCGACGCAGTCGCCCCCGAGCCGGTGAATGGTCCGGGCGACGTTGATTCCGCCGCCGCCGGGGTCGCGCCGTGGCCGTGTACAGCGCAGCTTGTGGGTATCGACGATGTGCTCGACCGAGGTCGAGACATCGACGGCAGGATTCAACGTGACGGTAACGATATCGGTCATGGTGCGTCGCTCGCAGTCGATGGCAGGCGCGCCGGGTGGCCGCGTGGCGATTCCCGGCCACCGCGGCGTGCCGGCCGTGGCTCCACGTTACGTTCGACGCCGGCCGCGGCGTTGACCGCCATCAAGCGGTGCCGCGAAAGCGCCCGGTTGCGTTCGATCAACGACACGTTCGGGCAGGCGCCTACATTGAGTCATTCGTCGTCGCCGAGCCCCGCCATGGACGAGCAGCCGCTTTGCAGCACCGTGTTCGCCGAGCGCTATGCGCAGCCCGGCGACACGTCTCGCGCGGCCGTCTTCCATCGCGTCGCCCGTGCGCTGTCGCTCGCCGAGCCGGCCGAGCGCCGTGCGCAGGCGGAGCGCGTGTTCTACCTGAACCTGCAGCGCGGTGCGATCGGCGCGGGCCGCATTCTCGCGAACGCCGGCGCGGACCACGGCGGAACGATGGTCAACTGCTTCGTCCATCCGCTCGCGATTCCGGCCGACGCCCCCGTGCAGGCCCTCGACACGGCGCTCGCGCATGCGCTCGACGACGCCCGGGTCACGCTGCTGATGGGCGGCGGAATCGGCTACGACTTCTCGCCGGTGCCACCCGCCGACGCGTACGAACGGCGCCTGTCGTCCGGACGCGGCGCGTGCGCGGCGCTCGACCGCTTCGATGCGATGTGCCGGGCGCTGCCGTTCACCGGCCCGCGCCGCGGCGCGCAGATGGGCGTGCTGCGCTGCGATCATCCGGACCTCGTCGCGTTCGTCGCGGCCAAGCGCGGACGCGCGCGCTGGCCGACGTTCAACCTGTCGGTCGGCGTCACGAACGCATTCATGGAGGCGGTCCGGCACGACCTGCCGTGGGCGCTGTTCCACCACGCGCCGCCGGCCTGCCCGTCCGGCGCATCGCCCCGGCTGCCCGACGGACGCTACCTTTACACAACGGTGCCGGCCCGCACGCTCTGGCACGCGATCGTCACTGCCGCGCGCGACAGCGCCGAACCGGGGCTGCTGTTCCTCGACACGATCCGCGCCGCGAATCCGCTGCGCGAGCACGAGCGGATCGACGCGACGAACCCGTGCGGCGAGCAACCGCTGCCGCCCTACGGCAGCTGCGTACTCGGTCCGATCGACCTGTCGCGGTTCGTCCTCCACCCGTTCGGTATCGACGGCGAGCCGCGCTTCGATTTCGCGACGTTCGCCGATGCGGTGCGCATCCAGGTCCGCATGCTCGACAACGTGCTCGATCTGACCGAGTGGCCGCTCGCCGCGCACGAGCACGAGGCGCGCCGCACGCGCCGCATCGGGGTCGGCGTCACCGGGCTGGGCGACGCGCTGACGATGCTGAGGCTGCGCTACGACAGCGCGGAAGCACGCGCGCTTGCACGCAGGATCGCGCTCGCGATGCGCGAGCATGCGTTCGCCGCGTCGGCCGCGCTTGCCGCCGAGCGCGGCGTGTTTCCGGCCTACGACCCGGCCGCCTATCTGAGCGGCCCCGCGTATCGAACGCTGTTGCCGCTGAAGGTGCATCACGCGATCGCGCGGCACGGGCTGCGCAACAGCCACCTGCTGTCGTTCGCGCCGGCCGGCAGCGTGAGCCTCGCGTTATGCGACAACTGTTCGAACGGAATCGAGCCGGCCGTCGGCTGGACGCAGCGCCGCATGGTCCGCACCGCGGACGGGCGGGTGCGGCCGTTTCGTGCGGAGAATCACGCTCACCGGCTGTTTCGCGCACTGCATGGCGACACCGTCAGGCTGCCGGGCTATTTCGTCACGGCGGCGGATATCGCGCCGGCCGATCACGTCGCGATGCTCGCGGCGCTGCAGCCGTGCGTCGACGCCGGCATCTCCAAGACGGTGACGATGCCCGGCCAGTGTTCGCTCGCGGCGGTCGACGCGCTGTTCTTCCAGGCGTGGCGCGAAGGGCTCAAGGGCATCACGATTTTCCGGCCCGATCCGCGGCTCGCGTCGGTCGTGACCGATGACGCGTCGCACGCGCGGCGCGACGGCCCCGTCTGCAGCGGCTGTTGAACGACACGATGAGCGGCGGCGAGCGTCTGGGCAAGCATCCGGGGCGATAGCGGGCGCCGATCGCTCCTTCAGGCGGAGACGCCCGTGGTCGTTTCCGTGTCGGCTTCCGGCGCCCGAGGCGGCTCGCCGTCATCGTCCGGCGGCGTGATGAGTGCCACCAGCATGTCGTGATCGATCGATTCGTGCTGCAGCAAACTGCGCGCGATCCGTTCGAGCGCATCGCGATGCGCGCCGAGCGTTGCCGTGACCCGCGCGTGCGCCTCCGCGAGCAGCGCACGCACCTCTTCGTCGATCAGTTGCGCCGTGTGCTCGCTGCAGTGGCCGTCGCCCGGCGTCCACACGCCCGGCGCCCCGCCCTGGCGTGCGCCATCGTCGAGTGTCGCCAGGCCGATCTTCTCGCTCATCCCGTACTGCATCACCATATGGCGCGCCAGCGCGGTCGCGCGTTCGAGATCGTTCTGCGCGCCGGTCGACACGTCGCCGAACGCGATTTCCTCGGCCACGCGTCCGCCGAGCAGCACGTCGAGCCGGTCGAGCAACTCGCTCCGGCGCAGCACGTAGCGATCCTCCGTCGGCACCTGCTGCGTGTAGCCGAGCGCCGCGATCCCGCGCGGGATGATCGACACCTTCTTCACCGGATCGCAGTGCGCGCGGCTTTGCGCGACGAGCGCATGCCCCGATTCGTGGTACGCGATGGTCCGCTTCTCCTGTTCGTTCATCACGCGGCTCTTGCGCTCCATGCCGGTCATCGCGCGGTCGATGGCTTCGTCGAAATCGGCCATCCCGATCGCGGGCTTGCCCAGTTCCGCCGCATGCAGCGCGGCTTCGTTGACGACGTTCGCGAGATCGGCGCCGACGAAGCCAGGCGTGCGCTGCGCCAGTTCGGCCACGTCGACTTCCGGCGCGAGCTTCACGCGCTTCGTATGCACGGCCAGGATCTGCTTGCGTCCGGTCAGGTCCGGCCGGTCGATCGCGATGTGCCGGTCGAAGCGCCCGGGGCGCAGCAGCGCGGGATCGAGGATCTCCGGCCGGTTGGTCGCGGCCATGATGATGACGCCCGAATTGGCCTGAAAGCCGTCCATTTCGACGAGCAGCTGGTTCAGCGTCTGCTCGCGCTCGTCGTTGCCCGACATCAGGCCGACGCCGCGCGCCTTGCCGAGCGCATCGAGCTCGTCGATGAACACGATGCACGGCGCGCTCTGCTGGGCCTGCTCGAACAGATCGCGCACGCGCGCCGCGCCGACGCCGACGAACATCTCGACGAACGCCGAGCCGCTGATCGTGAAGAACGGCACCGCTGCCTCGCCCGCGACCGCGCGTGCGAGCAGCGTCTTGCCGGTGCCGGGCGCGCCGACGACGAGCACGCCCTTCGGAATCTTGCCGCCGAGCCGCTGGTAGCGTTCGGGGTTGCGCAGGAACGCGACGATCTGCTGCAGCTCGGCCTTCGCCTCGTCGATGCCCGCGATGTCGTCGAACGTGATGCCGGTTTCCTTCTGCATGTAGACGCGGGCGCGGCTTTTGCCCATGCCGCTCAGATCCCGCATCCCGCCCGGCCTTCGCATCATGAAATTCCAGATCAGGACGAAGCCGATCAACGGGAAGATCCAGGTCGCGAGCGTGCCGATCCAGCCCGTATCCGTCGCGCCGCGGTAGCGAATCCCGGCAGTCGTCAGCGCGGCGACCAGCCCTTCGTCGCTCACCCGGTTCGTCGTGAAGCGCCACGGCGCGCCGGCCTCCTTCACGCCGGCCGCATCGGACGCGGGCAGCGCGGCGCCGGCTTGCGGCATGCGCAGCGTGCCCGAGATCGTCGCCGTGCCGATCTCGAGATCGTCGACGAGCCGTGCGTCCACCAGGCGGTGAAAATCGCTGTAGGAAATCGTTGTCGACACCGGCTGGCGCGCGAGCAGTTGAACCGCGACCAGCACGGCGAACGCGACCGGAATCAGCAGCCCGGAGTAGTCGAATGATTTTTTCACGGGGTCGAACCTCTCCGGCAGGCCAGCATCCGCTCACGCAGCGTCGCGCTTCCAGTGCGCACGCAGCACGTCCTCGCCGTCGCGATAGTCGAGCGCGAGATCGCCGTGATGCGCATGCAGCAATGCTTCGCCGAGGCGCCGGACCATGTGCACGCCCGTCGTGCGAACGACGAGCGAATCGGCGGATGTGTCGATGTCCATGATGCGTTCGAGCGCGTGCTCGCTCGTCTCCAGATCGGCCTGATGCCGCAGCAGTTCGAGAATCGTCGAACGGTGCGCGCTCAGGTAGGCACCCTGCAACACCAGTTCGCCCGCCGGCACGTTTTCCCGCATGCGCTTGCAGGCCGGGCATTCGAGCTGGCGCCGGTCGAGCGGGGTCGCGTACCAGGTCCAGCGGCCCGCGTCGCAGACGGCGCCGCAGCCTTCGCAGATGCGGTCGCCCGCGGGCCGCTTCGGTTCGCGATAACTGTCCTTCGTATGCGGCTGCATGCGCTTGTCGCGGCGCAGATAGTTTCGGCCGGGGCCGGTATGCGAACGGTTCATCGCAGCTTCTCCTGGTAGTAGACGGCACGTGCAAGCCGGTCAGGCGACGCTCAGTCGGTCGACGACCTGCCGGACACCCCTCACCGACCCGGCCGCACCGCATGCGGCGCGCCTTTCGGCCAGCGACGCGACCGTGCCCGTCAGCGTGACGATGCCGTCGGTTGCGTCGATCGAGATTCCCGCGGTTTCGCGCTGCGCACGGCGCGCAAGCGCCTCGGCGATCCGGGCGCCGACGTCGGGCACCGTATGGTCGGCACGCACCCGGATGCGGTTGGCCACGCCGACGACGCCGATCATCCGGCTCACCATCGCTTCCGCCGCGCGGCTCTGATACGCATGATCGACTTCGCCGTCGAGCGTCACGCAGCCGTGATCGACCTCGACGCTGATCTTGTGATCACGCAACGCCTCCTGCCAGCCGAGCGCGAACGTGATCGCGATCGCCAGTTCCTGGTCCGCGCACGCGTTCTCCGGCGGGGTGACGTTCAGTTCGAGCACCAGCGCGCGCGCGTCGGCGACGTGCAGTGCCGTCTTCTGCGCCTCGAGCTTCTGCGCCCAGCTGTCGACCGTGCCGCGCAACGTGACGATCCGGTCGTGAACCTCGACGTCGATCCGGCGCGCATCGATCGCCGGATTCCAGAACAACGCCTGCTCGACATCCTGCTTGAGTACTGCATCGGACTTCATGTCGGTCTCCCGTCGGCCCGTGCCGGCCGCATGCCTGCGAGCGAATGCGTGCCGCACCGTGTTCAGCATCGCGCACGGCCGCGCCGGCGGCTTGACGAGGATCAATCAACCGCGGGCTCGCGACGGACGTTGCCGCACCGGGCGTGCCGCCCGTGACAGGCATTGCGCGGCCCGGTCCGGCACGCCGTCGCGAAAGCGTCCGACGCATGCTCCGGCACGCGCGTCAAGCGAGCGGCCCCTCGAAACGCATCCCCGCCCAAGTGACACAGATCAAGGGGAAACCCGGTAATCGTCGGATATAAGTGAATCCGAAGCGGCGACGCCCCGCGGGCGGCGCCATCCCGAATTCCCGCATTTCCGTATTCGACGAGGCATTCCATGCGCGCTGCCGCGCTTCCCGTTCGCTGTCATCCTGCCGTCGTGCGGCGCATGCGTGCCATTGCGCTGGCGGCGGGCATGGGGCTGCTGTCGGGCTGCCTGTCGCTTGCGCCACCGGACGAGCGTCCCGCCGCACCGATTCCCGCGTCCTTTCCGGAGCCGTCCGCCGACGCGACACCCGCCGCGCCCGTGCCCGACTGGCAGGCTTACTTCGTCGACCCGCGCCTGCGCGCACTGATCGGCCAGGCGCTCGCCGACAACCGGGATCTGCGCGCGGCGGTTGCCCGCGTCGAGCAGGCGCACGCGGTGTACGGCATCCGCGGCGCGGATCAATGGCCGACGATCGCTGCGGGCGCGGCCTACGTGCGGTTTCGCACGCCGGGCGGCTTTCTCACTCCGGTGCCCGTCATCGGCCAGGTCTATCAAGTCCAGCTGGCCGAGACGCAATGGGAGATCGATTTCTGGGGCCGCGTGCGCAACCTGAAGGAAGCAGCGCTTCAGCGCTACCTCGCGAGCGACGCAGCCAGGCAGGCGGTGACGCTGAGCGTCGTCACCGGTGTCGCGGACGCGTATCTGACCCTGTGCGAGATCGACGAACGCATCGCGCTGACCCGCGCGACAATCGACACCCGCCGCGAATCGCTGCGGATTTTCCGGCTTCGTCACGCGGCCGGCGCGATCTCGCGCCTCGATCTCACGCAATCGGAAATCCTGCTGCAGCAGGCGGAATCACTCGGCGTGCAGTTGCAGCAGGCCCGCGCGACGGCGGCCGATGCGCTGGCGTTGCTCGTCGGTGCGCCGCCGGCGCTGGGCGCCACGCCGCTCGCGCTCGACGACGGCGCGGTGCTGCCGTCGCTCGCCCCCGGCCTGCCTTCATCACTGCTGACCCGGCGCCCGGACGTGATCGCGGCGGAGCGCGAACTGCAGGCGAGCCGCGCGAACATCGGCGCGGCGCGCGCGGCATTCTTTCCGCGCATCGCATTGACGAGTGCGATCGGTTCGGGAAGCAGCGCGCTGCACGACCTGCTGACGTCGGGGTCCGGCGTGTGGTCGGTGATTCCCAACGTCACGCTGCCGCTCGTCGACGGCGGCCGCAACCGGTCGAATCTCGCACTGGCGCGCGCGCAACGCGAAGAAGCGCTCGCCCGCTACGAGCAGACGCTGCAGCGCGCATTCCGCGACGTGTCGGATGCGCTCGCCGCGCGCCATTGGCTCGCCGACCAGGTCGCCATCGAGCGCGCCACGCTGGCGTCGCAGGCCGAGCGGGCGCGCCTCGCGAAGCTGCGCTACGACAGCGGGGCAACCCGCTTCCTCGAGGTGCTCGATGCGCAGCGGGACCTGATGAACGCCGAGCAGCAGCTGGTCACGACCCGTCGTGCGCTGCTGTCGAGCCGCGTCGCGCTGTACGGCGCGCTCGGCGGCGGCGTGATCGACACCGGCAAGACTGCCGCGGCAACGGCGCCCCTTTCGACCGACTCGGACAACACACCATGAAAACCATCCCGCGCCCTCTTCTGATCGGTATCGGTGCGGCCGTGCTTGCGATCGGCCTCGCGTACTACGGATGGACGCGCTGGCACGACGGCCAGGCGGATGCGGGGCTCGTCAGCGGCAACGGCCGCATCGAGGCGACCGAAATCGACGTCGCGACCAAGCTGCCGGGGCGCGTCACCGCGATGCTCGTCGACGAAGGCGACTTCGTGACGGCCGGCCAGCCGCTCGCACGCATGGACGTCGTCGTCCTGCAGGCGCAGCTCGACGAGGCACGGGCGCGCGAGCAGCAGGCGGTGAACACCGCGGCGAGCATCGACGCGCAGGTCGCGCAGCGCCGCAGCGACAAGGCCGCGGCCGCGGCCGTCGTCGTGCAGCGGGAAAGCGAGCTGGACGCGGCCACGCGGCGGCTCGCGCGGTCCGAAACGCTGTCGCGCGACGGCGCGTCGTCGATGCAGGAACTGGACGACGATCGCGCGCGCGCCGGCAGCCTGCGCGCGACCGTGAATGCCGCGCGGGCCCAGGTGCAAGCCGCTCAGGCCGCGATCGACGCCACGCAGGCCCAGCTCGTCGCGGCGCGCTCGGCCGTGACGGCCGCGCAGGCGACCGTGGCGCGCGTGCGGGCCGACCTCTCGGACAGCGAACTGACCTCGCCGCGCGACGGGCGCGTCCAGTACCGGATTGCCGAGTCGGGCGAAGTCCTGCCGGCGGGCGGCAAGGTGCTCAACGTCGTCGACCTGTCCGACGTGTACATGACGTTCTTCCTGCCCGAAGCGGCCGTCGGCCGGGTCCCGCTCGGCGCCGACGTGCGGATCGTGCTCGATGCGGCACCGGAATACGTGATTCCGGCACGCGTGTCCTATGTGTCGAGCACCGCGCAGTTCACGCCGAAGACGGTCGAAACGGCCACCGAGCGGCAGAAGCTGATGTTCCGGGTGAAGGCACGCATCGATCGCGACCTGTTGCAGCGCCACCTGAAGCTCGTCAAGACCGGCTTGCCGGGCGTGGCGTGGCTGAAGACCGACCCGCACGCGGGCTGGCCGGATCGCCTCGCGATCAGGGTGCCGCAATGAAAGCGGCGCCGCCCGTCGAGACGGATGCCGGGGCGACCGGCGCTGCGCCGGTGTCGGCCGATCCGGGCTGGGTCGCACGGCTGTCCGGCGTCTCGCTGCGCTACGGCGACAAGGCCGCGCTCGACGACGTGACGCTCGATATCCCGGCCGGCCGCATGATCGGGCTGATCGGGCCGGACGGCGTCGGCAAGTCGAGCCTGCTCGCGCTCGTTTCCGGCGCGCGCGCGATCCAGCAGGGCCGCGTATGGACGCTCGACGGCGACCTGTCGTCGCGCCGCCATCGCGCGCGCGTGTGCCGGCGCATCGCCTACATGCCGCAAGGCCTCGGCCGCAACCTGTACGCGACGCTGTCGGTCGAGGAAAACCTGCAGTTCTTCGCGCGCCTGTTCGGCCACGATGCGGCGGAGCGGCGCCGACGGATCGACGCGCTGACGCGCAGCACCGGGCTGCAGCCGTTCCTGGACCGCCCGGCCGGCAAGCTGTCCGGCGGCATGAAGCAGAAGCTCGGCCTGTGCTGCGCGTTGATCCACGATCCCGACCTGCTGATCCTGGACGAGCCGACGACCGGCGTCGATCCGCTGTCGCGCGCGCAGTTCTGGGAGCTGATCGGCCGCATTCGCGCCGCCCGCCCGGCGATGAGCGTGCTGGTCGCCACCGCGTACATGGACGAGGCCCGCCGTTTCGACCGGCTGATCGCGATGGACGCCGGCCGCGTGCTGGCAACCGGCAGCCCCGGCGAGCTGCTCGAGCGCACCGGTTGCGACACGCTGGAAGCCGCGTTCATCGCGCTGCTCCCGGAGGCGCGCCGGCACGGACACCAGCCGGTCGTGATCGCGCCGTTCCAGGCCGATCGGGCGGCCGGCTACGCGATCGAGGCGGACGGGCTGACGATGCGGTTCGGCGATTTCGTCGCGGTCGACCACGTGAGCCTGCAGATCCGCCGCGGCGAAATCTTCGGCTTTCTCGGCTCCAACGGCTGCGGCAAGTCGACGACCATGAAGATGCTCACCGGCCTGCTGCCCGCGTCCCAAGGCACGGCGACGCTGTTCGGCCGACCGGTCGCCGCGAACGACATCGACACGCGCCGGCGCGTCGGCTACATGTCGCAAGGGTTTTCGCTCTACGGCGAACTGACCGTCCGGCAGAACCTCGTGCTGCACGCGCGGCTGTTCGGCGTGCCGGAGGCGGACGTGCCCGCGCGCGTGACCGAAATGGTCGCGCGCTTCGGGCTGGCCGACGCCCTCGACGCGCTGCCCGAGCGCCTGCCGCTCGGCATGCGGCAGCGGCTCTCGCTCGCGGTGGCGATGGTACACAAGCCCGAGCTGCTGATCCTGGACGAACCGACGTCGGGCGTGGATCCGGTCGCGCGGGACGACTTCTGGCGGCTGATGATCGAGCTCGCGCGCAACGATCGCGTCACCATCTTCATTTCGACGCACTTCATGAACGAGGCCGCGCGCTGCGACCGCATCTCGCTGATGCATGCGGGCCGCGTGCTCGCGAGCGCCGCGCCCGAGGAACTGGTGCGCCTGCGCGGCGCCGCCACGCTCGAGGACGCGTTCATCGGCTACCTGAGCGACGCGCAGAAAGCGGATGGCGCGGACGGTGCGCCGGCCGATGCGCCGGCCGACGCCGGCTGGCTCGCCGCGCCGCCCGCGGCGGCCGGCGCCGGTCGTGCGGCGGCATGGTTCAGCCCGGCGCGCGCCGGCAGCTATCTGTGGCGCGAAGTGCTGGAGCTGCGACGCGACCCGTTGCGCGCGACGCTGGCGCTGTTCGGCTCGCTCGTGCTGATGTGCGTGATCAGCATCGGGATCAGTCTCGACGTCGACAACCTGACGTTCGCGGTGCTCGACCGCGATCAGTCGATCCTGAGCCAGGACTATGCGCAGAACCTCACCGGTTCCCGCTACTTCGTGCCGCGCGCGCCGCTCGCCGACGACCGCGACATCGAGCGCCGCATGCGCAACGGCCGGCTGTCGCTCGCGATCGAGATCCCGCCCGGTTTCGCGCGCGACGTCGCGCGCGGCCGCCGCGTGGAGATCGGCGCATGGGTCGACGGCGCGATGCCGATGCGCGCGGAGACGATCCGCGGCTACGTGGCCGGCATGCACGAAAACTGGCTGCGCGACCAGGCGAAGCGCCGGCTCGGCGTGTCGCTCGCGCCGGCCGTCGACATCGCGATCCGCTATCGCTACAACCCGGACGTCAAGAGCCTGCCGGCCATGATTCCCGCGATCATGCCGATGCTGCTGCTGATGCTGCCCGCGATGCTGACGGCGCTCGCCGTCGTGCGGGAACGGGAGCTCGGGTCGATCGTCAACCTGTACGTGACGCCCGTCACGCGGGCCGAATTCCTGCTCGGCAAGCAGGCGCCGTACGTGATGCTGGCCATGCTGAACTTCCTGCTGATGGTCGTGCTGGCCGACCTCGTGTTCGGCGTGCGGATCAAGGGCAGTTTCGCGACGCTGGCGGCCGCGGTGCTGATCTTCAACGTCGTGGCCACCGGCATCGGGCTGTTCGCGTCGACGTTTACCCGCAGCCAGATCGCCGCGATCTTCATGACGATCGTCGGCACGCTGATTCCCGTCGTGCAGTTCTCGGGCCTGCTCACGCCGCTGTCGTCGCTCGAGGGCAGCGGCAAGTGGGTCGGCACCGTCTATCCGGCCACCTACATGCTCGCGATCAGCCGCGGCGTCTACAACAAGGCGCTCGGGCTGGCCGACCTGTCGTCCCAGTTCTGGCCGATGCTCGCGGCCGCGCCGGTCATCCTGGTCATGACCGGCGTGCTGCTGCGCAAGCAGGAGCGCTGACCATGTCGCGCCTGCTCGTCATTTTCCGGCTCGGGGTCAAGGAACTGTGGAGCCTCGCCCGCGACCCGATCCTGCTCGCGCTGATCGTCTACACGTTCAGCGCGTCGATCTACGTCGCGGCCACCGCGCGCCCGGAAACGCTGCACAAGGTGCCGATCGCGATCGTCGACGAGGATGCGTCGCCGCTGTCGGCGCGCATCGCGGCGGCGTTCTTCCCGCCGCAGTTCGCGCCGCCCCCGCTCGTCGACGCCGGCGCGGCCGATCGCGGGCTGGACAACGGCGACTACACGTTCTCGCTCGACATTCCGCCGGACTTCCAGCGCGACGTGCTCGCCGGCCGTCACGCGACGGTCCAGCTCAACGTCGATGCGACCCGCATGACGCAGGCGTTCACCGGCGGCGGTTACGTCCAGCAGATCGTGTCGGGCGAGATCGATGCGTTCGTGCGGCGCCAGCGCGGCACGCCCTTGCCGCCCGTCGATCTCGCGATGCGGATGCGCTTCAACCCGAATCTCGACGAAGTCTGGTTCGGTGCGCTGATGGAACTGATCAACAACGTGACGATGCTGTCGATGATCCTCACCGGCGCCGCGCTGATTCGCGAGCGCGAGCACGGCACGATCGAGCATCTGCTCGTCATGCCGGTGACCGCGGCGGAAATCATGCTCGCGAAGGTCTGGTCGATGGGGCTCGTCGTCGCGGCGGCGGCCGTCGCGTCGCTGACGTTCGTCGTGGGCGGCGCGCTGCACGTGCCGATTCCGGGATCGGTGCCGCTGTTCGTGGCCGGCATGGCGCTGCACCTGTTCGCGACGACGTCGATGGGGATCTTTCTCGCGACGCTCGTGCGCAGCATGCCGCAGTTCGGCATGCTGCTCGTCCTCGTGCTGCTGCCGCTGCAACTGCTGTCGGGCGGCCTGACGCCGCGCGAAAGCATGCCGCCCGTCGTGCAGGACATCATGCTGGCCGCGCCGACCACGCATTTCGTCGAACTCGCGCAGCGGATCCTGTATCGCGGTGCCGGGTTCGATGCGGTGTGGGCCCAGTTCGCGGCGCTGTTCGCGATCGGTTGCGTGCTGTTCCTGCTGTCGCTGACGCGGTTCCGCAAGACGATTGGTCAGATGACTTGAGCGGGGCGTCGATTCCGTGATGCCGGGATTCGTCGGTTGATACAGATCAATCGGGCCGGCGCGCGGCACGCGATCATGGCACATGTCTTGCGCAACCGATGGCATGCGCCGACGGCAACGCCGTCCACGGCGGCCGCTTCCCGGGAGAACGTCATGATGGGCCTGCGATACCGAAACGCGTTCGCGACGCTCTGCGTATTCATCGCGCTCGCGTCGCTGCTGGGCGTCGTGCATGCGATGCTGATCGACGAGCGGGTCGTGCCGTACGCAATCGTTGCGCTGGTGTCGGGCATCGTGGCGTTCGTCGCGCAGCTGGATCCGGCGCCGCCCGGGCGCTAGCGGCACCGCCCGGACGCATTGCATTCGGGGCATCGTAAGCGGCATCTTACGCGTCGCGTTCGAGCCGTTCGTCATCGGAATCCCGCCATTCGTGATTTCGGTCAACCGCCGCGCGCGCGTTCGGGATGTAATCGACTTACTGTTCCGTCGACTCCCGGGGAGGCAACCCATGAAACTGACTTTTCTCGGTGCGACCGAAACCGTGACCGGCTCGAAATATCTGCTCGAGCACGGCGGCCGGCGCGTCCTGGTCGATTGCGGCCTGTTCCAGGGGACCAAGAACCTGCGGCTGCGCAACTGGCGCGCGCTGCCGTTCGCGCCCGACACGCTGGACGCGGTCGTGCTCACGCACGCGCATCTCGATCACACCGGCTATCTCCCGGTACTGGCGCGCGAAGGCTATCGCGGGCCGGTGTACTGCACGGCGGCCACGGCCGAACTCTGCGACATCATGCTGCGCGACAGCGCGCGGCTGCAGGAGGAGGAAGCCGACTTCGCGAACCGGCACGGTTATTCGAAGCATCATCCCGCGCAACCGCTCTACACGCTGGACGACGCGCAGCGCGCGCTGCGCCTGCTGCAACCCGTCGCGTTCGACGAATGCACCGCGCTGGGCGGCAGCCTGTCGTTCCGCCTGCTGCCGGCCGGGCACATCCTCGGCGCGGCGAGCGTCGTGATGCACTGGGACCACAAGGTGCTCGCGTTCTCCGGCGATCTCGGCCGGTATCACGACCCGATCATGCAACCGCCGCGCCCGCCCGCGCATGCCGACTACCTGGTGGTCGAATCGACGTACGGCGACCGGCTGCATCCGGCGTCGGATCCCGAAAACGAGCTGGCCGGGATGTTCGACAAGACCTTCGCGCGCGGCGGGGTCGTCGTGATGCCCTGCTTCACCGTCGGCCGCGCGCAGGAGATCCTGCACTACATCGCGCGGCTGAAGGCGGCCGGCCGCATGGCGCGCGTCCCGGTGTTCCTCGACAGCCCGATGGCGACGGACGTGACCGAGATCTATCGCCACCATATCCTCGAACACCGGCTGACGGCCTCCGAAGCGAATGCGCTCGGCCACGCGGCCACGATGATCCGCTCGGTCGAGCAGTCCAAGGCGATCGCCGAACACCACGGCCCGATGGTCATCATCGCCGGCAGCGGGATGGCGACCGGCGGGCGCGTGCTGCATCACCTGAGCCGCCATGCGCCCGATGCGCGCAACACGATCGCGCTGGTCGGCTACCAGGCCGCCGGCACGCGCGGCGCGGCGCTCGCCGCGCACGAGCCGACGCTGAAGATTCACGGCGAGTACGTGCGCGTGCGCGCGCAGGTCGAGTCGATCACGACGCTGTCGGCCCATGCCGACTACGAAGAGATCCTGAAGTGGCTCGGCACGATGCAGGGCGCGCCCGTGCGGACCTTCGTCACGCACGGCGAACCCGCTGCCGCGGATGCGATGCGCCGGCGCATCTCGGAGCGCCTGCATTGGCCGTGCGAGGTGCCGACTTACGAGCAGTGCGTCGATCTGGACGCGATTGAGTCAAACAACACGCAGGAACCCACCGCGCTGTCGTCCTGACTGCCGGCGCAACGCCGGCCGCGCGTGACGGGCGGCGGAAGCACCCGGTTTCCGCCACGCGCGGCCCGGCATTCAGCCGATTTCGATGATGACCTTCAGCGCGTGGGTCTGCGCGGCGCGCCCGAACGTGTCGTACGCGCTTTCCACGTCGTCGAGCGAGAACCGGTGCGTGATCAGGCGCGCCGGATCGAGGCGCCCGGCGCCTACCGTCTTCAGCAGCATCGGCGTGCTGACCGTGTCGACGAGCCGCGTCGTGATCGAGATGTTGCGATCCCACAGCTTCTCGAGGTGCAGATCGGCCTTGACGCCGTGCACGCCGACGTTCGCGACGACCCCGCCAGGCGCCACGAGCGACGTGCACATCTCGAACGTCGCCGGAATGCCGACCGCTTCGATCGCGCAATCCACGCCGACGCCGTCGGTCAGCTTCATCACTTCCGCGACCGGGTCGCCGCCGTGGCCGTCGATGCAGTCGGTCGCGCCGAAGCGCCGCGCGACCTCGAGCCGGTTGCCGTCCGGGTCGATCATGATGATCCGCGCGGGCGAATAGAACTGCGCGGTCAGCAACGCCGCCAGCCCGATCGGCCCCGCGCCGACGATCGCGACCGAGCAGCCCGGCTGCACCTTGCCGTTCAGCACGCCGCATTCGAATCCGGTCGGCAGGATGTCGGACAGCATCACGAGCGCGTCCTCGTCCGCGCCGGCCGGAATCCGGTACAGGCTGGTCGGCGCATGCGGGATGCGCACGAACTCGGCCTGCGTGCCGTCGATCCGGTTGCCGAGGATCCAGCCGCCGGTCGTGCAATGCGAATACAGTCCGCGGCGGCAGTACTCGCAGCGGCCGCACGACGAGATGCACGAAATCAGCACGTGGTCGCCCGGCTTCAGCGAATCGACCGCCGCGCCGACCTGCTCGACGATGCCCACGCCTTCATGGCCGAGGACGCGGCCCGGTTCGCACGTCGGCACGTCGCCCTTGAGGATGTGCAGATCGGTGCCGCAGATCGTCGTGCGCGTCACGCGGACGATCGCGTCGGTGGGCGACTGCAGTTCCGGTTTGGGCCGCCGTTCGAGCGCCTTGCGCCCGGGGCCGTGGTACACGAGTGCTTTCATCGCAATTCCTCCATCGAAAGGGGGGCCTGTTCAGGCATCGGCGCGGCGTCATGCCGGACCTGTGCCAGCAACACCGCGAGCGCGCAGGACGCGACCCGGACGGCGACGCCGTCGGCGCGGCTCGTCAGCACGATCGGCACGCGCGCGCCTACGACGACGCCCGCGTTCGCGGCGCCGCCCAGGTATTCGAGCTGTTTCGCGAGCATGTTGCCCGCTTCGATATCGGGCACGACAAGGATGTCGGCACGGCCGGCAACCGCCGAGTCGATCCCCTTCTCGCGTGCGGCCCGTTGCGATATCGCGTTGTCGAACGCGAGCGGGCCGTCGACGACCGCCCCCGTGATCTGCCCGCGCTCGGCCATCTTCGCGAGGGCCGCCGCGTCGAGCGTCGAACGCATCGCCGGATTGACGGTCTCGACCGCGCACAGCACCGCGACGCGCGGGCGCGCGACGCCCAGCGCATGCGCGACGTCGATCGCGTTCTGCGTGATGGCCGCCTTCTGCGCGAGATCCGGTGCGATGTTCACCGCGGCGTCGGTCAGGATGAACGGCCGCGGATACGCCGGCGCCTCGATCAGGAAGCAGTGAGACATGCGCTTGTCGGTGCGCAGGCCCGATTCCGCGGCGACGACGGCCCCCATCAGCTCGTCCGTGTGCAGGCTGCCCTTCATCAGCGCGCCGGCGCGGCCCGACGCCGCGAGTGCCACCGCGCGGGCCGCCGCGGCGTGGCTGTGGGGGACGTCCTCGATCGTCCATTTCGCGAGATCGACGCCCGCCTCGCTCGCCACGCGCAACACCTTCGCGCGCGGCGCGACGATCAGCGGTTCGATCGATGCGCCCAGCGGCGACGCGTTGAGCGCGGCAAGCGCGACGAGGCTGGCCGTGTCGCACGGATGCACGACGGCCACCGTCAGCGGCGGCGCATGGCGCGCACGCGCGATCAGGGCGGGCAGTTCGCCGTCCGCGCGCGGCAGCAGGCCGGGCAGGCACGCGCCGGCGGACGGATCCGGATGCAGGTTCAGGTTCAGGTTCATATTCAGGTCTCCAGCACGTAGCTGCCGGGCGCCGCGCCGAAGCCGGCGGCCGGCACGCGTGCGGGCACCTCACCCGACGAATGCGCATGCAGCCAGTCGCGCCAGCACGTCCACCACGATCCGTCGAGCGCGGGCGTTTCGCTCACGAAGTCGCGCCGGTTGCGGTAAGGCGCGCCGGGCTCGCGCGTCGCGCAGCGATAGTGGCGTCCCGGATGGCCGGGTTCGGACACGATCCCGGCATTGTGGCCGCCGGAGGTCAGCACGAACGTCAGCGCGTGGTGCGTGAGCAGATGGAGCTTGTAGACGGAACGCCAGGGCGACACGTGATCGCGCTCGGTCCCGACCACGAACGTCGGCACGTCGATATCCGACAGCGCGACCGGCCGCCCGTCGACGCAGTAGCGGCCGGCCGCGAGATCGTTGTCGAGAAAGAGGCGCGTCAGGTATTCCGTATGCATCCGGTACGGCATGCGCGTGGTGTCCTCGTTCCACGACATCAGGTCGTTCGGCTTCGTGCGCGTGCCGAGCAGGTATTCGCTCATCATGCGCGACCAGATCAGGTCGCGCGCGTTCAGCAGCTGGAACGCGGCGGACATCTGCGCGCCGTCCAGGTAGCCCTGCCGCCACATCAGCGCATCGAGCGCGGACAGTTCGCTCGCGTCGATGAAGAGGCCGAGTTCGCCGGGTTCGCTGAAATCGGTCTGGGCCGCGAGCAACGTGACGGAGCGCAACGCCTCGTGCTGCCGCCCGTCGCGCGCGAGCGCCGCCGCGCCGATCGCCAGCAGCGTACCGCCGAGGCAGTAGCCGACCGCGTGGACCGCTTCGCCGCAGATCGAGCGGGTCGCGTCGAGCGCCGCCATGCACCCGTCGCGCAGATAATCGTCGAGCCCGAGCTCGCGCGCTTCCGCACCCGGATTGCGCCACGACACGGCAAACACCGTGTAGCCGGCATCGACCAGGAAGCGGATCAGCGAATCGTGCGGCTGCAGGTCGAGGATGTAGTACTTCATGATCCACGACGGCACGATCAGGATCGGCTCGCGTGCCACGTCGGCCGTCGTCGGGTCGTATTGCAGCAGCTCGCACAACGCGTTGCGCCAGACGACGCGGCCCGGCGTGATCGCCACGTCGCGCCCCGGCAGATAGGCGCGCGTATCGCGGGCCCGCGTGCCGTGCGTGCGCTCGAGCAGCGCGTGCGCGTCTTCCAGCCAGTGCCGCCAGCCTGCCGCGAGATTCGCGCCGCCGCTGCGCATCGTCGCGTCGAGCACGACCGGGTTGGTCGCGAGGAAATTGCCCGGCGAGCATGCGTCGAGCCACTGTCGCGCGACGAATCCGACCAGTTCCTCGTGATGCCGTTCGACGCCCGGCACGCCGCGCGTCGCGTCGCGCCACCAGCGCTGGATCGACAGGAAGCCGTCGCGGTACGCGCGAAACGGCCATCCGGACCACGCGGGCGCGGCGAAGCGCGCATCGGCCTGCCCGGCGTGCACGGCCAGGCCGCCCGCGCCGGCATCGTCGGCCTCGCCCTCGCCTTCGCCTTCCGGGTTGGCCGCGGGTGCCACGGCAGCCAGCCACGCCTGCGTCGCAAGCTCGTAGCATTTTCCCGGCGACACGGCCAGATGCGCGCCCCAGTCGAGCGTGGCCAGCGCGAGCGACACGGGCGACAGCCCGAACGTCATCGCGGCCACGTTCGCATGCGCGGCGCGGTTCCATTGTTCGGCGGGCGACAGCCGGACCGGCGTGCATCCGGCCGAACGCGACGCCGGTGCGTTCGTAGCCGTTGGCCGCATCGACTCGTGCTCGATCGGCATGCGCATGACGGATGCGTTCATCGCATGTGCATGCCGCCGTTGACATCGAATTCCGCGCCGGTCGCGAAAGCCCCCGCGTCGGAACACAGGAACGCGACGAGTTCGGCGATCTCGTCGGGATTGCCGAGGCGGCCGACCGGGATCTGCGGCAGGATCTTCGCGTCGAGCACTTCCTTCGGCACCGTCTCGAGCATCGCGGTCGCCAGATAGCCGGGGGCCACCGTGTTGACCGTCACGCCGTGGCGCGCGAGCTCGAGCGCCAGCGCCTTCGTGAAGCCGTGGATGCCGGCCTTCGCGGCCGCGTAGTTCGCCTGCCCGTATGCGCCGCGCGAACCGTTCACCGAGCCGATGTTCACGATCCGCCCGAAGCCCGCCTCGATCATGCCCGGCACGAACGGCTTCGTCATGTTGAACATGCCGTCGAGGTTGGTGCGCAGCACCGCGTCCCACATGCTCTTGGTCATCTTCACGAAGGTGGCGTCCTGCGTGACACCGGCGTTGTTGACGAGCACGTCGACGCGCCCGAACTCGGCCAGCACGCGTGCCGCGCAGTGCTGGCACGAATCGTAGTCGGCGACGTCGACCTCGAACGCGTGGAACGTCCGGCCCGCCTCGCGTTCGTGCGTGAGCCACGTCGCGACGTGGTCGTTGCGCTCCGTATGCGACACCGCCACCGTCATGCCCGCATCGTGCAGGCGACGGCTGATCGCGGCGCCGAGGCCCCCCATGCCGCCCGTGACGAACGCGACCCGATCAGCGCACATGGTCGTTCTCCTGCGCGCCGGTCGTGCCGTTCAGGCGGCGCACGGCAACCGGCGCCCCGTCGTTCGCGTCCTCGATCCCGCGCTCCAGCGCCGTCATCCAGTCGGCCCACGGCATGCTGGCTTCGTTGACCACGGCCAGTCGCCCCAGGTCGGGCAGCCAGTCGGTCTGATAACGCGACATCGCGCCCGCGCCGTATTCGCGCAACCAGGTGCGCCATGCGCCGGCGTTCTCGTATTGCGCACGCATGCACAGCTCGGCGGCATCCTGCCAGATCGCGACGCTCGCGATCGCGTAGTCGCGCATCACCTGCCGGGTCGCCTCGCCGAAGGCCGGCCACTCTTTCGTGTCCGCAAGCGCCTGCTGCAGGTGGCGAACCGCGGCGCGGTCCCGCTCGATGCGCCGCCCTGCCAGCGCATGCCATTCATGCTGCCAGTCGCTATTCAGCGCGACCATGCGCAGCGCGAGATCGCAGCCCGCGCGGCAAGCGTCGTTCGGTGTCGTCAAAGCGTACGTACTCATCGGCGTCCCTCGTTCGATCCGGTCAATGGGTTGGCATCGCGCCTCGTGCCGCCTGCCCGGGATCGGCATCGCGACCGCTTCACTGTGCGGGCATCGCGCAGGGGAGCCGTTGATCTGAGTCAAGTACGCGGAAACCCTGCTCCGTAGACTGGATTGCACTGGCGGTTCCCCCGTCGATGGAGCGATTCCGATGAGCTACAAGAGCATAGTCGTGCACCTCGATACGAGCGCCCGCGCGCATTCGCGCCTCGAGTTCGCGCTGCGCCTCGCGCGGCGCTTCGGTGCGCACCTGACCGGCCTGTTCGCGGTCTACACGCCGGAGCCGCATTCGTTCTACGTGATGGCCGGGTCCGCCGATTACTTCCGCGAGCAACGCGCACAGCGCGACGAGCGGCTCGCCGCGCTGGAACGCCTGTTCCACGCCGAGACGGCCCGCGCGAAAGTGCCGGCCGCGTGGGTGCGTGCCGACGACCGCGCGAACCTGGCCGTGCCGCGCGCCGCACGCCTGGCCGACCTCGTGATCGCCGGCCAGAGCGACCCGAACGATCCCGAGACCTACATCGACGACCAGTTTCCGGAGAACCTCGTGTTGTCCGCCGGCCGCCCGGTGCTGCTCGTGCCGTACACGGGCGAATTCCCGTCGATCGGCGAGCGGGTGTTCATCGCGTGGGACGGCAGCCGGGAGGCGGCCCGCGCCGCGCACGACGCGCTGCCCTTTCTCGAACACGCGAAGCGCGCGACGGTCGCCGCCGTGGTCGACGGCGACTCGGAAGCGGCGGCCACGCGCATTCCGGCCGCCGACGCCGCGCTGATGCTGGCGCGCCACGCACGCGACGTGAACGTGCTCGATATCGATGCCGGTGCCGGCCCCGCGGTCGGCGATACCTTGCTGTCGCGCGCGTATGAAACGGGTTCCGACCTCCTCGTGATGGGCGCCTACGGCCATCCGCGCTGGCGCGAGCTGGTGATGGGCGGCGCCACCCGCACGGTGCTGGCGTCGATGACGCTGCCGGTCCTGATGTCGCACTGAGCCGGCCGATGCGTACGCTCGCCCTGCTCGTCGTCAATGCCGGTTCGTCGAGCGTGAAGTTCGCGCTCTTTGCCTGCCCGCCGCACGGCGACCCCGCGCGGCGGCCGCTGCACGAGGGTGAAGCCGTCGCGGCCGGCAACAGCGTGTCGATCCGCTTCGACGCCGAGCCGGACGGTTCGCTGCCGCTCGGCACGGCGGACGATCCCTACCGCGCCGTGCTCGCGCGGATCGCGGCGTGGATCCGCGTGAAGTTGCCGCATGTCGCGCTGGGCGCGATCGCGCATCGCGTCGTGCACGGCGGCGCACGCTACGTGGAGCCGACGCTCGTCGACGACGACGTGCTGGACGAGCTGCGCACGCTGACGCCGCTCGCGCCGCTGCATCAGCCGCACAGCCTCGATGCGATCGACGTGCTGCGCGACGCGTTTCCGGACGTCCCGCAGATCGCCGTGTTCGACACGGCGTTTCATCGCACGCTGCCGCGCGTCGAGCAGCTGCTGCCGTTGCCGCATGCGTGGTTCGACCAGGGTGTGCGCCGCTACGGATTCCACGGGCTGTCGTACGAATACCTGTCCGTCGCGCTCGACGAGTCGTTCGGCGCCCGTGCGCACGGCCGCGTGATCGCCGCCCATCTCGGCAGCGGCGCGAGCCTGTGCGCGCTGCGCGACTGCCGCAGCGTCGCGACGACCATGGGCTTCTCCGCGCTCGACGGATTGATGATGGGCACGCGCAGCGGAACGCTCGATCCCGGTGTCGTCCTGCACCTGCTCGAGGCCGGCAAGCTGTCCGGCGACGAGCTGGGACACATGCTGTATCACGAATCGGGGCTCAAGGGCGTGTCGGGCGCGTCGGGCGACCCGCGCGTGCTGCTCGCGCGCGAGGCGGCCGGGGACGAAGCTGCCCGCGATGCGCTGGCGCTGTACGTCCATCGCATCGTGCGCGAGACCGGCGCGCTGACCGCGCTGCTCGGCGGCCTCGACATGCTGGTGTTCACGGCCGGCATCGGCGAACACTCGGCGGTGTTGCGCGAGCGGATCTGCGCGTCGCTCGGCTGGCTCGGCATCGTGCTCGACGCGCGCGCGAATGCCGATCATGCGCATGTCGTGTCGTGCGCGTCGAGTGCGGTCGCGGTGGTCGTCGAGCCGACCAACGAGGCGTGGGTCGCGGCGCGCGCCGCGGTGCGCGTGCTGCGCGCCAATCGCGACGCTTGATCCAGATCAGCGCGAGCGGCGCATACGCGCCGATGATGGTTCCATCGGCATCCGTTGAAGGGAAACGTCATGTACTCGAACATTCTGGTCGCGCTCGACGGCAGCGATACGTCGTCCCGCGCACTCGACGCCGCGCTGAACCTCGCGGCGGAGACGGGTGCGCGGCTGACCCCGGTCTACGTCGTCGACTTCCTGGTGCCGGCCTACGACACGTACGGATACGATCCGTCGATCCTGATCGATGCATTCCGCGAGGAAGGACTGCGCGTCACGGATGACGCGGCACGCCGCATGAAAGCGCGCGACGTGGCCGGCACGCCGCAGATCTCCAACGTCGCGCCGGCCGGCGAAGACGTTGCGCACCGGATCGTCGGTCTCGCCGGCGAGATCGGCGCCGACCTGGTCGTGATCGGCACGCATGGCCGGCGCGGTTTCCGGCGCATGTTCCTCGGCAGCGTGGCCGAGCGCGTGCTGCGTCAGGCCACGTGCCCGGTCCTGACGATACCGGCGAGCTGCGCCGTGCAGGCGCCCGCCGAAACCACCGCGGCATCAACCGAAAAGGAGCCGTCATGAGCTACAAGACCCTGCTCGTCCATCTCGACGACAGCGAGCGCTGTGCGACGCGCGTCGACCTCGCGCTCCAGCTCGCGCGACGCTGGAACGCCCATCTGATCGGCCTCTACGTGGTCTGCCAGGACCTCCTGGAGCCGCTGCGGCGGCCGGACGAACCGCTGAAGCTGGCCGTCTACGAACGCCTGTGCGAACAGCGGCGCAAGGAGGCCGAGGAGCGATTCCTCGCGGCCGCCGAGCGCGCGGGGCACAATCAAGTCGAGTGGCAGGCGCCGGCCGGCGAGGCGACCGCCGCCGCGGTCCTGCACGCGCGCCATGCCGATCTGCTGGTACTCGGCCAGGAAGACCCCGACGACCGGCTGACCTACGTCGCACGTCATTTCGTCGAGGACGTCGTGATGGGCAGCGGACGCCCGGCGCTCGTCGTGCCCTACGCGGGCGACGTGCGCACGCTCGGCGAGAACGTGCTGATCGGCTGGGACGGCGGGCGCGAAGCCGCACGCGCGATGGCCGACGCGCTGCCGCTGCTCGCCCGCGCGCGCTTCGTCAACGTCGAGACGGTCACCCGCGGGCAACCCGATCCGGACAAGACGCCGGCGGGCGTCGACGTCGCCGCGTATCTCGAACGGCACGGCATTCGTGCGTCGTTCTCGACCACGCCGCGCGAACGGCCGGTGAGCGTGGGCGCGACGCTGCTGAACCGGGCGACCGACCTGCATGCGGATCTGCTGGTGATGGGCCTGTACAGCCATGCGCGCATGCACGAACGCGTGCTGGGCGGCGCGACGCGCACGATCCTCGAAACGATGACGGTGCCGGTCCTGCTGTCTCACTGAGCGAACGAAAACGGGGCAGCCGCGCGCGGCTGCCCTCGTCCCGTCACGACCGTCACAACATGCCGGCACACGCGCCCGGCCCCTCCCGTACGACCAGCACCGGCCGGTCCGCGATACGCACCAGCGATTCGGCGACGCTGCCGAGGAACATGCGCCGGAAACCGCGCCGGCCATGCGTGCCCATCACGATCAGGTCCGCGTCGCATTCGGCGGCGGCACGCGCCAGCACGTCCGATACGTTCTCTCCGCGCACGTCGATCGTGTGCGCGATGCCGCGTACGCCGGACAGCCGGAACGCCGTTTCCGCGTCCGAGACCGCGACCGCGGCCTCGTTCGTGTCCAGCCCGGCCAGGTCGCGCTGGTCGGCCAGCCGCGGCGCATCCGACACCACGCACATGGCGATGACCAGACCGCCCGACTCGCGGGCAAGCGAGATCGCCTCGTCGAGCGCGAGGCGCGCGCCACGGCTGCAGTCGAGTGCCGCAAAGATCCTTTGGTACATGACGCCTCCCAGTTGTCGTCAGGGGTCGACCGGTTCGTGAAGCCAGTCTGATCCTCGCAGGCGACGCTCCGTTGACACGGGTCAAACCCGCGCGACGCCGCCCTCTTGCGCATCGGTCCCGATTGGCGAACGTCGGCAAAACGCGCACAATTCCGTGCGATATCGCAGTTGCGTCCCACTCCGCCTTTCGTGCCCCGCGTCCGGCCCGCCGCCAGCCAGCCGTCGACGAAATCCGTCAGGATGAACGGCAATGACAGTGAATGCGCCTCCCCTCCAGGCCGGACCGGCTTCGCACCGGATTCGGCCCGCCCGATATGCAGCCGCGGCCGCGCTGCTGACGCTGGCGCTTGGCCTGGCTGCAACGTTCGCGGCATCCCGCGTACTGCAGAACGGGGCGCAGCACGCCGCCCAGGCGAGGTTCGCGCAAACCGCGACACTCGCGACGGCCGACCTCCGGCGCAGCCTCCTCGGTGCGGCTGCCGTATTGCGCGGCGCGCGCGGCTTCGCGTCGACCCTGCCCGCGCCGCAATCCGGAGCGGCGTGGCGCCGCTATCTCGCGAGCCTGAATCTGGACGAATTGCAGTCGCCGGTCCGCAGCCTCGGAAGAATCGAGCCGAGCGCGGCGGAAGACGATCAGGCGACGCGGCAGGCGCTGCAGCGCGCGGCGGAAACCGGCAAGGTCGCGCTCGCCGCGAACGCGATCCAGGACGCCACCGATGCCGCCCTCGCGCGGACGGAGCTGACGCTGTACCTGCCGATTTATGCGAACGCTGAAGACCTCGCTTCGTCCGGGACGCGGCACGCCACGGCGACCGGATACGTTTATGCCGCGCTGAATCCGGCTCGTCTCGTCGATTCATCCGTACTCGATCGGCTGCGCGTGGAAATCATGGCCGACAATCCGGCCGCGCCGGTGTATGCGGGCGGCTTCGGCGCCGGCGACTTGTTCCGGCGCACCGATTCCGTCACGTTCGGCGGCACGCCGCTCGCGCTGCGCTACAGCGCGCCGCGCGCCGACACGTCCGGTCCGACGACGGCCGTCCTGCTGGCCGGCACCATGCTCTCGCTAACGTTGGCCGCGCTCGTGCGGCAGGTCGTCGCGAAACGCGCGCCGGCCCCCGCCGGCGACAGCCAACCCACCGAGGCGCGGATGATGGGCATCATCCGGTCGTCGATGGAGGCCGTCATCACCGTCGACGAGAGTCAGACGATCGTGATCTTCAACCCGGCCGCCGAACACGTGTTCGGCGTCAGCGCGATGGAGGCGATCGGCGCGCCGCTGTCCCGCTTCATCCCCGAGCGCTTTCGCGCCGCGCATGCGCGACACGTCGAGCAGTTCGGCGTGACGGGCGTGTCGGAGCGACAGATGGGGCGGCAACGCGTGCTGTTCGGCTTGCGCGCCGACGGCACCGAGTTTCCGATCGAGGCGTCGATCTCGCAGATTCGCGACGGCACCGGCAAGCTGTACACGGTCATGCTGCGCGACGTGACCGAGCGGGTGCGCGCGGAAAATGCGCTCAAGCGCTCGCGCGAGGAACTGCGCGAGCTGTCCGCCAACCTGCAGAACGTGCGGGAGGAAGAGAAAACGCGGATCGCGCGCGAATTGCACGACGACCTCGGCCAGCAACTCACCGCGCTCAAGATGGATCTGTCGGCCGTCGAGCTGGGGCTCGCGGGCATCGTCGCTCCCAATACCGGCGTGCGCGAGCAACTGAACGGCATGCACCGCCTGATCGATTCGACCGTTGCGTCGGTCCGGCGCATCGCGGCCGATCTGCGGCCGGTGATGCTCGACGACCTGGGCCTCGTCCCGGCGATCGAATGGCTTGCAAACGATTTCACGCGCCGCTACAGGATCACGGTCGAGCGGGACATCGCCCCCGTCGATACCGCGTTCACCGGCGCCGGTGCGACGACGCTGTTCCGCATCGTGCAGGAGGCGCTGACCAACGTCGCGCGGCACTCGGACGCGACGAACGTGAAACTGGCATTGAAAGTGGAAGACGGTTATTGCATGCTGCGCATCGCGGACAACGGTCACGGCGCGCCGGAGCCCGCCCGCAACGGGCAGGACCGCCCGTCGTTCGGCCTGATCGGGATCCGCGAGCGCGCGCACATGCTCGACGGGACGGTGACGATCGACAACCGGCCGGGCGCGGGTTTCACGATCACCGTGGCGTTGCCGCTGCACGCCATCCAGCAAGGAGAAGTGCCTTCATGATCAGGGTACTCATTGCCGACGACCACGCGCTCGTCAGGGACGGCCTGCGGCACATCCTGCAGAGCGCGAGCGGTTTCGAGGTCGTCGGCGAAGCGCAGGACAGTGCCTCGACGATCGCGCTCATGCGCGACACGGATGCCAGCGTGCTGGTGCTCGACCTGTCGATGCCCGGCCGCAACGGTGTCGAACTCATCAAGCAGATCAAGGACGAGAAGCCGGGATTGCATATCCTCGTGCTGACGATGCATGCCGAACAGCAGTACGCGGTGCGCGCATTCCGCGCGGGCGCCTCGGGCTACATGACCAAGGAAAGCGCCAGCGCCGAACTGGTCGCCGCGTTGACCAAGATCGCGGCCGGCGGCGTCTACGTCAGCCTGACCATGGCCGAGCAGTTCGCGCAGAGCCTGAACGAGCCGACCGATCTCCTGCCGCACCAGCGCCTGTCCGACCGCGAATTCGACGTGTTCCGGCGCGTCACCACCGGCGAGTCGATTTCCGAAATCGCACAGGCGCTGTGCGTCAGCGTCAAGACCGTCAGCACGTACAAGACGCGGATCCTCGAGAAGATGCAGATGCCGAACGACACGGCACTCGTGCGCTACGCGATGCGCCACAAGCTGTTCGAGGACCCGGACGAACTCTGACGGCGGCATCGGGCGCGGGCGGCGCCCCGCCCGGCTGTCCCGACGGCATCGGTGACGGCGGCCGGGCCCGCGCGGGCCGCGCCCCGCCCTTCATCAGCGTCCCGCACCCGCCCGCGACGCTCGCGACAAGTTGCCGCGCCCCTGTAGGAAACCTCCTACAAGACTTCCATCTCACCTACTGCAACTTCAATTCCGGCTGATTTTCTTGACGTTGCGCAACATCCATACTGCACATCAAGAAAAACGCACAAACGTGCCTCCCGGAGCCCAAGGCAGCATCATCGACGAGACCGGTGTATCGGTCTCCCGGCGCGTCCGGCGGGGCTTTTCCGAGAGGAAGGCGGCAGAGACCAAAGCCGCCGGTACAACGGCCAGCGCGACCCGCCCGACGGCGGCCCGCCGCTGTCCCCGAACTGGAGCCGATCATGCAGAGCAGTGCCCAAGTCACGACGACCATGCCGTTACGCCCGTTCATCCCGCTGCATCCCGTCGAACCGACGGATCAGCCCAAGCGCGCCGCGTCCCGCTGTTCGACGTGCGCATTGCGTACCGTCTGCATGCCGTCCGATCTGACGCCCGACGATTTCGCGCGCGTCGACGCGATGATCTGCACGACGCGCCACGTCAAGCGCGGCGAAACGCTGTTTCGCGCGGGCGATGCGTTCAACAGCATCTACGCAGTGAGAACCGGGTCGTTCAAGACGATCGTGATGCATCGCGACGGCGACGAGCAGATCACCGGCTTCCAGATCGTCGGCGAGTCGCTCGGGCTCGACGGCGTGTACACCGGGCACCACAACGGCGACGCGATCGCGCTCGAGGACAGCACGGTCTGCATCATCCCGTTCGGCCAGCTCGAGCAGATGTGCCGCGAAGTGCGCCCGATGCAGCACCACGTGTACCAGATGATGGGCGGCGAGATCGTGCGCGAATCCTCGCAGATGCTGCTGCTCGGCACGATGAGCGCCGAACAGCGGGTGGCCGCGTTCCTGCTGAATCTGTCCGCGCGCTTCAAGGCACGCGGCTACTCGGCCGCGGAATTCGTGCTGCGGATGACGCGCGACGAGATCGGCGAATATCTCGGCATGAAGCTCGAAACCGTCAGCCGCATGCTGTCGAAGTTCCAGCACAAGGGGCTCGTCGCGGCGCAAGGCAAGCAGATCCGGATCGTCGATTCGGAAGGCCTGCAGCAGATCTGAGCGCGCCGCGGCGCCGTCGAGCAGCTCAACCGCGCATGCCCAGCACGGCGGCGCCCGATACGCGGCCGCCGCGCAGGTCGTCGAGTGCGCGGTTCGCGTCGGTCAGCGCATAGCGCACCGCCTCGACCCGCAGCGGCATCGCGGCCGCGATCCGCATGAATTCGACCGCATCCGCGCGTGTCAGGTTGGCCACCGACGCGATGCGGCGCTCGCCCCACAGCCACGCATACGGAAAGCCCGGGATGTCGCTCATGTGAATGCCGCCGCACACGACGATCCCGCCCTTGTCGAGCGCGCGCAGCGCGGCCGGCACCAGCGCCCCCACCGGCGCGAAGATCAGCGCGGCATCGAGCGGCTCCGGCGGCGCTTCGTCGCTGCCGCCGGCCCACGCCGCACCCAGCGACAGCGCGAGCTGCTGCGCGGCCGTGTCGCCGGGCTTCGTCAGCGCGAACACCTCGCGTCCTTCGCAATGTGCGACCTGCGCGACGAGATGGGCCGCCGCACCGAAGCCGTAGATGCCGATGCGGCGCGCGTCGCCCGCCATGCGCAGGGTGCGATAACCGATCAGGCCCGCGCACAGGAGCGGCGCGGCTTCCAGATCGGAATAGCGTTGCGGCAGATGCACGCAATAGCGATGGTCGGCGAGCGCGCACTCGGCGTAGCCGCCGTCGATCGTATAGCCGGTGAATCCGGGGCTGTCGCACAGATTCTCGCGGCCGGACGTGCAATATGCGCAATGCCCGCACGTCGAGCCCAGCCACGGCACGCCGACCCGGTCGCCGACGGCGAAGCCCGTCGCGCCTTCGCCCAGCCTGCGCACCGTCCCGACGATTTCGTGACCCGGAATCAGCGGCAGCTTCGGGTGCGCGAGCTCGCCGTCGACGACGTGCAGATCGGTCCGGCAGACGCCGCACGCGTGGACGTCGATCAGCAGCTGGCCCGCCGCGGGCGACGGATCCGGCACGCGCGCTTCGCGCAAATGCGGGGTCGTGCCGTCAAACATCATCGCAAGCATGCTCGCCTCCCTGCGCGACCGGTTTCGCGCGCTTCGCCATCCAAGGCTAGTCGCTCCGCCCCGCGTGCGTTCGGCGCGATGACCGGCGCTTGACGTGGGTCAACGGCCGCCGGACGGTTGCTGACACGATGAAGTGGCACGACGCCGCCCGCGCGGCGACCTGGAGATGATCGATGATATCCGTTCCCCCGCTTGCCGCAAGCGCCCATCCCGACCAGCAGCTGAGGGAGCTGCTGGGCTACGCGGTGCTGGCGCCGTCCAGCCACAATTCCCAGCCGTGGCGCTTCCTGGTCAACGGCGCCACGATATCGGTCTGCGCGGACCGCGTGCGCGCGTTGCCGGTGGTCGATCCGTTCGATCGCGAGCTGATCATCAGCTGCGGCGCGGCGTTGCTCAACCTGCGGGTCGCGCTCAATCACGCCGGGCTCGCCCATACGATCGGCACGTTTCCTTCCGAAGTCGATCCCGATCTGCTGGCGCTCGTCCGCGTCTGCGACGACGGCTATTCCGATGCGTCCCTCGGCACGCTGTTCGATGCAATTCCGGAGCGCGTCACGACGCGCGCGCCCTTCGAATCGACGGCCGTGCCGCACGAGATCCAGCAGGCGCTGATTGCTGCCGGCGTCGCGGAAGGCGCCGACGTCGCGTGCGTCGACGCGCTCGCGCACCGTGCGCGCGTGGCCGAACTGGTTGCCGAGCCCGACCGCCAGCAGTTCGCGGACCCGCGCTTCCGGCGCGAGCTGGCGAGCTGGATCGATCCGCGCCGGCACGTCGACGGCATGCCGGCATTCGCGGCCGGCGTGCCGGCGCTGCTGGATTTCGCCGCGCCCGTCGTGACGATGGCGGTACGGACCTTCGATCTCGGCGACGGGCTGGCCGCGCTGCATCACCAGCTCGTCGGCGCGTCGCCGCTGATCGTGTGCATCGCGACCGTGCGCGACGATCGCGACGCGTGGCTCGCCGCCGGGCAGGCGCTCGAGCGGATCCTGCTCGTCGCGACGCGCGCCGGTTATACCGCGTCGTACCTGAACCAGCCGATCGAGACGGCCGGGTTGCGCGCCCACCTGCGCCACATGCTCGGGCTGCGCGGCGAGCCGCAGTTGCTGCTGCGCGTCGGGCGCGGCCCGCATACGCCGCATTCGCCGCGTCGCCCGCTCGACGAAGTGATCTCCTTCTCCTGATCTCGACAAGGAAACGAACATGAGCATCATGCGTTGCGCCGCCCTCTGCGCGATTGCGCTGATAGCCGGCACGGCCGCCGTGCAGACGACCGTGCCCGAGCCGACCGAACTCGTCAACGCGCAGCACTGCATGTTCTGCCATACGACCGACATGACGTTCCTCGGGCCGTCGTTTCACGAGATCGCCGAGCGCTATCGCGGCGATCCGCATGCCGCTGCGCAGCTGGAACGCAAGCTGCGCGTCGGCGGCCGTGTGCATTGGGGCGACACGCCGATGCCGTCCGCCATCGATCGCGGCGGCCCGCTGTCTCGCGACGACGCGCATCGGCTCGTGCAATGGGTGTTGAGCCAGTGACCGTCGCGGGGCGCTTCCGTTCATGTCGACCCTCGTCAAACGCGCGCCCGCCGGCATGACACGCGGCCACGCACGCCGCCGCCCCGCCCCCGCCGCGACGATCGCGAAGATGCGCGGCAAACGGCTACGCGCGAGGCCCGATGCCGTCGTCGGCAAGGACGCCATCCCGCGCCGCGCGCGGCGCGTCGCCCCATCCCCGGACCGCGCCCCGGCCGAAGCAGACGCGACCCTTCTGCGGGGTTCCGGCATGCGCGGCATCCGGCTGCAATTCGATTACTGGAAAGCCGAGGAGCGCCTGCAGAACGAACGGATCGGCCATGCGGTCGTGATCTACGGCAGCACGCGTATCGTCGCGCCGTCGGTCGCGAAGGCGCGGCTGGACGAAGCGAATCGCCTGCTCGCGGAGCGTCCGTACGACCCGAGCCGGCGGCGCGCCGTCACGATCGCCAGCCGGCTCGTCGAATACAGCGTGTATTACCGCGTCGCGCGCGCGTTCGGGCGCATCGTCGCCCATGCCGACCGGTGCACGCGCACCGCGCGGCTCGCGATCGTCACCGGCGGCGGCCCCGGCATCATGGAGGCCGCCAACCGCGGGGCGTACGAGCGCGGCGCGCCGAGCATCGGCTTCAATATCGAGCTGCCGCGTGAACAGGCGCCCAATCCGTACATCACGCGGGCGCTCTGCTTCCGGTTCCACTATTTCGCGATCCGCAAGCTGCACCTGCTCGAGCGCGCGAAAGCGGCCGTCTTCTTCCCCGGCGGCTACGGCACGTTCGACGAGCTGTTCGAAGTGCTGACCCTGCTGCAGACGCGCAAGATCGCGCCGCTGCCGGTCGTCCTCGTCGGCGAGGCGTACTGGCGCCGCGCGGTCGACCTGGCGTTTCTCGCGGACGAAGGGATGATCGACCGCCGCGACCTGGAACTGTTCACGTATTGCGAATCCGCCGAGGCGATCTGGGACGCGATAGGCAGCTGGTATTCGCGGCGTCGCGAACGCGCGCCGGCACGCTGCAACGGGTCTTCGAAGCCACGCGCCGTGTAGGAATCCGCCGACGAGACGGGTGCGATTCCTACCTCGACTTCGGGGCACGCTGATTGAATCGGGGGCGCGCGGCAACGATACTGAAATCACGGATACCGGCCGACCGGCAAGCCGATCGCACAACAACCAGGAGAGCCGTCATGTCACACGCCGACTATCGTTCCGATTCGGGGATGCGGGCCGCCGCATCCGACACGTCCGACGCATCCGGCACGGCCGCGCTCGACACGCTGGCACTCGTCGCGCTCGCCCGGGACGCCGGCATGCTGGTGACACTCGACGGACAGATCGGGCGCGAGCGCTACGAAAGCGTGACGGGATCGATCGCCACACTGGCCCGCTTCGCCCAGGCCCTGCAGCTTTCCGCGCTCAAGGTGGAGTGATACCCGGCGTCGTGGCGTCGCGCCTCGGTATCGGTCGCCGGTGCGACGGCCCCCGTCGCTGCGCGGCTGCGCGCAGCGCGCGACGTGACCGACGCCTTCGTCGACCCGCCCCGCCCACCGGTTCAGACCGTGAAGGTATTCGACTTCTTCATCTCGATCCACGTCATCCCGGCGCGCAGCGCGTCGATCGCGGCTTCGCGCTCGGTCGCATGCGTCCTGCAGTGCGCGAACGTCCGCTCGCACATGCCGTCCGGCGATTCGAGCGTGACGTGGATCCGGCAGCGGAAGCCGCCCGTTTCGGCCGCGACCGTCTCGATCGCGACCGACCAGTCCGTTTCGTGAAGTTCGCCTGAAAGTGTCATCCGGCCGCCCTCCTGGATCGCCGCGGATCGCGCCTGCGCCTGCCTGACTTACTCGACCACCAGGTCGTCGACGACGGCACGCACGCCGCGCGCGGACCACGCGGCACCGCGCACGGCCTTGCGTTCTGAGAACGAGCCGACCTTGCCGGATAGCCGCACGGTGCCGTCGTGCACGTCGATCGCGATATGCTTCGCCTCGCGCTCCGCGTGACGCATGATCGCGCGCTTGATGTTCCCGCCGATGTCGTCCGCACCGACCGTCCCCTGTACCGCGATGTGGTCGGTCACGCCCGTCACGCTGCGCATCTGCGAGATCGCGCGCACGGCCAGATGGCTCTGGTATGCCCAGTCGACCTTGCCGGACAACGTGATCCAGCCGCGCTCGACCTGCACCTTGACCGCGTCGTCATGCAGCCCGACCGTCCAGTGCAGCACCGATCGCACCGCTTTCGCGATGTCCTCGTCGGTGCGCACGTCGTCGTCCGGCAGATGCACGGTCATGTCGACGACGAGCGCCTTGACGCCGGCCACGCGGTTCGCCGCGCGCTCGATCGCCAGCTTCTCCGCGTAGCTCGGCGGGTGCCCGGAAAGCGTCACGATCCGGTCGGCCACCTCGACGCCGATGCGGGTCGAATCGATCGCCGGGTCGGACTCCAGTTCGTCCTGGACATCCTCTTTCAACTGCTTGTCGGTTTTCATCGTCTGCTCTCCTGTGAGCCGCGGCGTGCCTGTCCGCCGCACGTAGCCAGATTTGCACACGTGCGGCGCCCGATCGCTGATGCAGGTCAACGTATGCCGCGCGCCGCACGTCGTGGCCGGCGGGTGCGCCGCTTGACGGAAGTCAAGCCGCTACGGCCCGGCCGTCTTATCGTGAAATCGCCGAGGCGCGACGTTCCAGGCACGCGCAATCACGCTTCAAGGAGACTCGCATGACCGAACAGCAGCTGTTGGCCTATTCGCCGGCGCCCGTGATGCAGCCGGCATCGCCCGAGGGCGAGTCGCCGGCGATCGTCGACCTGCCGCGCCCGATGCTCGACAGCGACGTGCCGCTGATGGCGGCGCTCGCGACCCGAATGAGCTCCCGCGAATTCGCCGCCACACCGCTCCCGCCGATGACGCTCGGCACGATGCTGTGGGCGGCCGACGGCATCAACCGCCCGGCGAGCGGCGGTCGTACGGCACCGTCCGCGCACGCATTCAATGAAATCGACATCTACGTCGCGCTGCCTTACGGCGTCTATCGCTACGATGCGCCCGCGCATCGGCTCGTGCTGAAACACGCGGTCGATGCGCGCAACCTCACGGGCTATCAGGACTTCGTCGGCCGCGCGCCGCTGGATCTCGTCTACGTCGTCCGGACGGCCGCGATACTCGACATGCCGCCGCAGCAGCGCGACGTGTTCTCGGCGATCGCGGCCGGCGCCATCGCACAGAACGTCTCGCTGTACTGCGCGGCGGCCGGCCTCGGAACGGTCGTGCGCGGCTGGATCAATCACCGCACGCTCGCCGACGCGTTGCGGCTGAACGAGGACGAGCTGCCGATCCTCGCGCAGACGGTCGGCTACCGGCCCGGCAGTACGCCATCGCATGCGTGAGGGCAGATTCGGTCGCACCAACGAAGCGGCGCGCGGATCGCTCCGCGCGCCGGATCCACCCGATGGGCGACGCGTGCCTGCATCGCCCGTTGCCCGTCGTCCGATCAGCTGATCGTGAGTTTCTTCTGCCCGACCGGCGCCTTCTTCGGCAGCGTCAGCGACAGCACGCCATCCTGATACGTCGCCGTCGCGCTGGCATCGTCGATGTCGCCCGACAGCGAGAACGAGCGGCTGATCGCACCGCTGTAGCGCTCGCGACGGATCACGCGCTCGCCGTCCTTCTGCTCGTTGTTGCGCTCGACCTTCGCATGGATCGATACGGTATTGCCCGTCACCTGGACGTCGATATCGTCCTTGGCGACGCCGGGCAGCTCCGCGTTGACGGTATACGCCTTGTCGTTTTCGGTGACGTCGATCTTCATCGATGCAAGATCGGGCTGGTCTGCCAGCGCCATGCCGCGCAGCGGCCTGAACAGCCCCTGGAACAGGTCGGATACGGGTTCGATCGAAAACGGATCGTAACGCGTCATGTTGCTCATGGTTCGTACTCCTGATGCGGTGACATACGGCCGGCGCTCTCGTCCCGACAGCAGCGGCCGCAATGAAGATCGGGGGGCGCGACAGCACATGCCGCGCATGGGACGAATGATCTTTCGAAATCCAGCGTACCCTCCCGCCCCGGCACGCGCTTGATGCGCGTCAAGGGCGGCGGCCGATTACGTACAGAAGCGGAAATAGCCGCTGTGAAGCAGGATCGGCCGTCCGCCGATTTCTTCGAGCAGGCAGCGGGCAGCGCGCTCGATGGCGGGACGATGGCGCGCAAAGGCTTCGACGAGATCCTGCTCGCGAGGCGACGCCGCGCGGAAGTGATCTTCCAGCGCGGCCGAGGTGATCGCGCAGCGCACGCGGCGGCCTTCGACGAGTGCCGGAAAGCTCAGCGCGGAATCGAGGTCGCAATACGTCGGATGTTCGGAAGGAAACGATATCTGCATGATGATCACCTGTGCAGCTAGCACACTGGCCGACAGCAACACTAGGCCGCCACAACCGTCGCGGGCGCGGCATCCTCACCGCGCACGAGCAGGACCGGGCAACTCGATGCGCGGAGGAAAGTTTCGGCGACGCTGCCGAGTACCAGCCGCCGGACCCCGCGCCGACCGTGCGTGCCGATCACGGCCAGATCGATCGAATGATCGACGACGTAGCGCTGCAGGCGCGCCGCGACGTCCTCGCCGAAATCGGTCTCGATGATGTCCGTCTCGCCGTTGACTGCCGCGCGCGAGATCGTCCGGTCGGCGTCTCGCAGGATCGCGGCGCCGTGGCTACGGATCTCGTCGAGCAAGGCTTCCGGCTCCATGCGGCCGCCGTAGGCGAACAGCGTGGACTTGTCGACGGCGAACACGGCGAACAGGCGGGCGCCGCACAACCCGGCCATCCTGAGACCTTCTTCGAGCGCCCGATGCGCCGAAGGACTGCCGTCCGTGGCGACCATGATATTCGTGTACATGCGAACCTCGCTGATGAACCGACGCGCCGGCGGCGTTCGGATTCGCTTCCATCATCGGTGCTCGCCGCGAGCAGGCGTTGACCGAGGTCAACGGTTTGGAGCCGTTGCGAAACCGGCACGAGAAGAAACTGGCGGCCGCTGGCCGGCATCCGGCCGACCGGGAGGCGAGGCGCCGCATTGCCGAGGACCGACGGCATCCGCCGCTAGCCCGGCGGGTTTTCGTCCGACCGGAAGCCTTGCTCGATTTCAAGGATCTTCCTGGCGCACACGTCGTATTGCCATCCCGGGCCGCCGTTGCTGTCATACATGCCCTTGCACATCGCCTTGAGCCGGATCACCGAGACACCGCCACCCGATTCCGCGCGCGACGCCCAGAGATAGACTTCTCCGGCCACATACGGTTGCGCCGTCTCGATCCGGTCCGCACTGAATCGCGTGATTCGGGTCGACGAATGATCCTGGACGTAGCGCCGCGTGCGGCTCCACGCCCGGTCGCACTCGGACGGCGTCGAACACTGCAGCGAGGCGGCCTGACGCATTGCAAGCAGTCGTGTTTCCATCGTCCTGAATGTCCCGGTTCGCTCCGCCCCGGCACACGCACCCAGCGCGAGGAGCACACTCATCGCCAATGCCCGTCGTTTCATCGTCAATGCCTCGTCCGGCCATGAATTCCGCATACGGTCACGCACCGCTTTGCGCGGGCGCTGGAACCGACTGTATTGCCGCCCCGGCGAATGCGGTTGACCTGCGTCAAGCGCCCTCTCGCGCGGCTGGCTTGACTGGCATCAACCCGGAAAGCGCCGTGGTCGGTTGCAATAGGGTTCGTCGAGTCGGCAGTTCCCGGCCTGCCAGCCGGATCAGGCGACATCGGGCAGACGAGAGCGTGCGTGCCCGTTTCGAATCCATCCCGCCGGGTGCGGCAACGCGTACGTACGCGCGCCCCGTATAACCGATCCGTTCATCATGTCCCGAGCGCCGCATATTCCATTCGCGCTGAGTCGCGCAAATGCACGACGAAAGTCGAGACAATTCGATCGCGCGTTGAGCCGGCCAAACACCTATCCCCACCCCGCGGGCCGGATCGAGCGGATCGAAACCCATCTGTCCGTCGTTTATCTGGCCGGGCGCTATGCGTACAAGCGCATCAAGCCGGTGCACTTCACCTTCGTCGATCTCACGCGGCCTGCACAGCGGCGCCGCTGCGCGCTCGCGGAGTGCACGCTCAATCGGCCGTCCGCCGGCCCGCTGTACCTGGGTGTCTGGCCGCTCGTCGCGCACGGCCGGCGATGCGCGTTCGCCGCACCGGTGCCGACCGGCGGGCGCCGGCGCCGGCAGCAGACAGTGCCGGGCGAGTACGTGGTGCGCATGCGCCGGTTCGACGCGCAGGCGATGTTGTCGGTTCGCAGCGCATCGCGCGACGACGGTCTGGCGGATGCGGAGGCCCTCGCGGATACGCTGGCCCACCATCATCTGCACGCGCCGCACCGTGCGCCGCGCGGCCATCCCGGCAGCGCGGCGAGCGTCGCGGCCCAATGCCGGCCGTTGCTCGACACGCTCGACGTCACGGTACCGGACGAAGCCGCGCTGCGCGCCTGGTACGAAGCCGAACTGGCCCGCATCGCACCGCGGCTCGCCGATCGGCATGCGCGCGGTTTCGTGCGCGCGTGCCACGGCGACCTGCATCTCGAGAACATCGTGCGCTGGCGGAACCGGATCCTGATGTTCGACTGCGTCGAATTCGACGACGCGCTGCGCTGGATCGACGTGGCGAGCGATCTCGCGTTCGCGCTGATGGATTTCTCCGCCCACGGACGCGAGGATTGCGCCCACCGCCTCCTTTCCGGCTGGCTGGCCCGCACGGGCGACCACGCGGCACTGGGCGTGCTGCCGTGCTACTTCGTCTACCGTGCGCTGGTGCGCGCGCTGACCGCCCGGCTGCGCGGCGACGCGGCGGCACGCGCCCGCTATCTGCGCATTGCGTCGGCGATGGCCGGTGCGCGACGCGATGCGCAACCTGCGCTGCTCCTGTGTCACGGGGTTTCCGGTTCGGGCAAGTCGCTGGCGAGCCGTGCGCTGGCCGAGCGGCTCGGCGCCATCCGCTTGTCCAGCGACGTCGAGCGCAAGCGCCTGGCCGGGGCATCGGCCGGCACCCGCCTGCCCGCCGTTGCCTATTCGGACACGGCGATCGACGAGATCTACGATCGCCTGCTTTCGGAGGCGCGCGTGGTCATCGACAGCGGCTACACGGCAATCGTCGACGCGACGTTCCTGCGCCGGTGCAACCGGACGGCGTTCATCGCGCTCGCCGCACGGCTCGGCGTGCGCGTCGCGATGCTCGATTTCACCGCGAGCCGGGCGACGCTCGCCGCGCGCGTCGCTGCCCGGGCGGCACGCGGACGCGATGCCTCCGATGCCGACACCGCCGTGCTGGCCCGGCAGATCGAGCATGCCGATCCGCTGACCGAAGCCGAAGCAGCGATCGCGATTCGTTTCGACACCGATTGCGATGCCGTCGCGTATGAAAGCGCCGCGTTCTGGGCGCCGTTGCGCGCCGCGCTGCACGCGTAGGCGCGCGGCGCGAATCCCTCGGACAAGCGGCCCGGCCCGCGCCGGGCGCCGGCCCCGCGGCGTCACGCGCGGAAACGCTGCTCCTCGATCTGCTGCAGCTTGCCGACTTCCGCGACGCTGCCGAGCAGCCCCGCGAGATGCCCGACGATATCGTCGAGCGTCACGATGCCGACGAGGCGGCCTGCATCGTCGACGACCGGCAGTCTCCGAATGCCCGACCGGCGCATCTCATCGAGCGCGACGCCGATCTCGTCCGTGTCGGACACGACGACGAGACCCCGCGACATGATCTGGCCGGCCGTCACGTCGCCCGGATCGTCGCCGCGGGCCATCACCTCGATCACCAGGTCGCGGTCGGTGACCAGGCCGATCGGAATGGCTTCGCCATCACGGTACTCGATCACGACGATGTCGCCGACATGCGCGTGCCGCATGCGATCGGCCAGTTCGAACGCACTGCATTCGACCGTGCACGATTCGACCGGTCGGGTACTGATTCTTCCAATGTGCATGATGAAGCTCCCGTTGCCCTTTGCGTGGACGATACGCATGCGCGCCGCCTCGCGGCGACGCATGTTTCCCGAGTTCAGGGTAAGCGCGGCGCCCTGGGCGGGCTTGACGCACGTCAATGTGCCGTACGCCGTCGGGCCGACGAGGCGCGGACGGCGAGGCGGCGGCCATCCATGATCTGCCTCAACGGCCGCGCATGTGCCACCGCTAACGTGACGGTATGTCGTGACGTTCGATGCCGGCCGCACCGCTGGCCGCCAACGCCACCTCCGTCCCGCGGATTCCGTCGCCATGACCTACGCATTGATTCTGGTGAACTTCGCCGTGTTCATCGCCGAGGCGAGCGGCTGGCCGGTGCTCATCGACCTGTTCGCGCTATGGCCGCCCGCCCGATCGGGCGCGCCGGCGACACCGGATTTCCACGTCTGGCAGTTGCTGACCTATAGCGTGCTGCATGCCAGTCTCGCCCATGTCGCGTTCAACATGTTCGGGCTCTACATGTTCGGACGCGATGTCGAACGCGTGCTCGGGCGCGCACGCTTTCTCGCGCTCTATCTGGCGAGCGTGCTGGCCGGCGCGATCGCGCAGCTCGGGGTGATGCGTGCCCTGCCGCCCGCCGACGCACCGACCGTCGGTGCGTCGGCCGGCGTTTTCGGCGCGCTGATCGCCTACGCCGTGCTGTTTCCGAGACGGCGCGTCGTGCTGCTGTTCCCGCCGGTACATGCCCGCCTGGCTCTTCGCGGCCGGCTATGCACTGACCGAATTGCTGTCCGGCCTCAGCGGCGACACGAGCGGCGTCGCGCATTTCGCCCACCTCGGGGGGATGCTCGGCGCGCTCGTGTGCCTCGCCTTCTGGCGAAAACGCGCGGGCATGCGTGCGTGACGCCTGTTCCCGCCGATGGCGGGAGCGAGCCCTAGATGCTGAGATATCCCTGGAACAGCCACGGCGGGCCGGTTCTCTCGCCTGTCGCGCGACCGCTCGCGGCGGGCACGCAGATGCCCGAGAAACCGGGCGACCCGTCCTGCCAGAACGACGGCACGAACGAAAATTCGCCGTTGACCGTCACCACGAAGTCGCGATTGAACTGCGACGGCCCGAAAATCGTCACCTCGCGGAAGAACGACGCGGCCTCGTCGCGCGCCGTGCTGCGCGCGGCAAGCAGCCCCCTGACGTCATAACGCGCCGGCAGCGTGTAGACCTTCCCGCCGCGCTCGACCGCTTCCGCCTCCGTGAAAACGAGTTCCACACCCGGGTACGGCAACCGGTAAGGCTCCCGACAGATCGGGCCGTCCGGCCCGAGCGCGAGCGGCGGATGAGCCCAGAGCGAAAGCGACAGCGGGCTCGTGCGCTGGGCGAAGTATTCCGAAAGCCAGTTCATGGTCAGTCCTCCCGTGAACGGTCATTGACGTCGGGTTGCGGAGCTTGTCTGCCGGATCGACGCGGTCGCGTCGACGGTTCGTCCAGCGTCGCACGCCCCGCCGCGCGACGCTTGATGCCGATCAAGCACGCGCCCGACATGCGGCCCGAGCGGTCAGCGGCCGAACGTGCGGGTATGGTCGTCGTAGTCGAACAGTCCCGCGTAGCGCCCCCAGTCGATCACGACCCTCAGCGCCTGGTCGGCGCTGCGCGGATCGAGATGATCCTCGAGTTCGAGCTCGAAACGCTCGCGCGGCGCGCGGTGCCCCTCGCGTTCGCCCAGCACTTCGTCGATATGCCCGGCGAGCGGCACGAACCGGACGACATGCTCGCGAAACAGACGCCGCCGGGCGTCGTCGTCGCTTTGCGCGAACACGTGACCCGCGGCACTCAGCCGGATGCTCCGGTCGTGCCATTCGGCAAACGCGAGCAGATGGAGCGCGGCCGCCGTCGAATACAGCGCGTCGACCCGGAGCGCGAGCGCCGATGCGATCGTGCCGAGCTCGGCATGCCCCTCGTACGGCGCGGCAGCGAGCGTGTCGACGAATCCGGCGAGATGGTGGCTCGACACGTCGGGCAGCTTCATGGCCAGCGCGCTGCCCGTCGCTTCCCGGCCTGCCGTCGCGTCGGTGATGCGTGCCGTCAGCGTCGCATAGATCTTGCCGGCGATCGCCTGAACGGCCGGATCATGCCGACTGCGCGGACGCGGCAGCGGCACGTTCAGCGTTGCCTCGATGCGCGCCGGACCGGCGCCGAGCACCAGGATGCGATCGCACATGAGCACGGCTTCCTCGATGTTGTGCGTCACCATCAGCACCGACCGGGTCGACAGCTGGTGCGCGTCCCACAGGTCGAGAAAATCCGTGCGCAGCGTTTCCGCGGTCAGCACGTCGAGCGCCGAGAACGGTTCGTCCATCAACATCAGCGCGGGCTCGCTGACGAGCGCGCGGGCGAAACCGACCCGCTGGCGCATGCCGCCCGACAGTTCGCGGGGAAACGCCGATTCGAACCCGTCGAGCCCGATCAGCTCGATCGCGGCGGCCGCGCGTGCGCGCGCGTCCCCCGGCGCGAGGCCCAGCGCGTCGAGGCCGAGCTCGACGTTTTCGATGACGGTCAGCCACGGGTACAGCGCAAAGGTCTGGAACACCACCGCGATGCCGTCGGTCGGACCGGCGAGCGGCGCACCGCGATACGCGACCGTGCCTGACGAGGGCTTGACGAGCCCGCCGGCGATCCTCAGCAGCGTGGACTTGCCCGAGCCGGAGCGGCCCAGCAGCCCCAGGATCTCGCCTTCGTGCAGCGCGAGGTCGATATCGGCCAGCACGTGCAGCGGTTCGCCGGACGGCTTCGTGAACGATTTGCATACGGCCCGCATCTCGAGCACGACCGCCGCCGGGTCCGAAGGCGGCGCAGCCGCGCCGGCGACGTTCCCTTCCGTGTATTCGCTGAGGTTCGGCACACGGGTCTCCCGTGAGTAAAGGATCGGTCGAGGGCTCAATCGAGCCGCGTGCGGCGCTCCGCGAACGCGTACATCGGGCGCCACACGAGCCGATTGGTCGCGATCACGAGCAACGACATCGCGGCCACGCCGAGCGCGATGCGCGGATAGTCGCCGGCGTCGGTCATCCGCGCGATATAGGCGCCGAGTCCGCCGGCATCCAGGCGTGTGCCGCCCCAGCTCACCGCTTCGGCGACGATGCTCGCGTTCCATGCGCCGCCCGACGCGGTAATCGCGCCGGTCACGAAGTACGGCAGGACGCCCGGCAGCATGACGTGACGCCACCAGGTCGGCGGCCGCACGCGGAAGCAGGCGGCCGCTTCGCGCAGGTCGGCCGGGAACGCGCTCGCACCGGCGATCACGTTGAACAGGACGTACCATTGCGCGCCCAATATCATCAGCGGGCACAGCCAGATGTCGGGTTCGAGCCGCAGGCGCACGATCGCGAACACCGCGACCGGAAACAGCAGGTTGGCCGGAAACGCGGCGAGGAACTGCGTGACCGGCTGGATGCGGGCGGCCACGCCCGGGCGGAGGCCGATCGCGATGCCGATCGGCACCCAGATCGCCGACGCGAGGGTGACCAGCACGGTCACGCGGACGAACGTGAGCCCGCCTTCGCTTGCGACGGCGCGCAGGTCCGTCCAGGTCAGCGTCGCGCGTCCGAGCCGGAACAGTTCGTACGCCGCATACGCGCATCCCGCGCCGCACGCCGCGAACCAGAGCACGTCGCCCGTGTGTCGCGGCAGCGCGATCCGGCCGCGCCATGCCGGCATGAACCCGCGCAGCCGCGCGCGCGCCGCCCGACGCAGCACCGCCCGGACCGGGCCGACCGCACGGCCGATCCATCGCGATCGGTGGAACAGGTCGAGCATCCAGCTGCGCGACCCGACCGTGGGCGCGGCATCGCCATAGCGGAACCGTTCCGACCATGCGACCAGCGGCCTGAACAGCAACTGGTCGTACAGGACGATCGCGACGCTCATCGCGACGATCGCCCAGCCCACGGCGGCGAGGTCGCGGCTCGCGATCGCCTGCGCGACGTAGGCGCCGACGCCCGGCAGGTCGACGTGCAGGTTGCCGACCGCGATCGCCTCGGACGCGACCACGAAAAACCAGCCGCCCGACATCGACATCATCGCGTTCCAGACGAGTCCCGGCATCGCGAACGGCACGTCGAGGCGCCAGAAACGCTGCCACGCGGACAGCCGGAAGCTGCGGCTCGCTTCGTCGAGATCGAGCGGCACCGTGCGCAGCGCCTGATAGAAGCTGAACGTCATGTTCCAGGCCTGGCTCGTGAAGATCGCGAAGATCGCCGCGCACTCGGCGCCGAGGATCCGCCCCGGAAACAGCGACAGGAAGAACAGCACCGTAAACGACAGGTAGCCGAGGATCGGCACCGACTGCAGCACGTCGAGCAGCGGGATCAACACGCGCTCGGCGCGACGGCTGCGCGCGGCCGCGGTCGCGTAGACGAACGTGAAGACGATCGACGCGAGCAGTGCCGCGAACATGCGCGCGACCGTGCGCAGCGTGTAGCCCGGCAGCGCCGCGGGCGACAGCGAAATCGCCGGGGGCTGCGCCACCGCCAGCGGGCCGGCCATCTGGTGCGCCGCGATGCCGGCCAGCAACAGGAAACCGACCACGATCAGCGTCGCGACGATGTCCCGCCAGCCCGGCACGGGCAGCGTCCAGCGCCCGCCCCGCAATACCTCAGCATGGTGCTCCACGACGCCTCTCCCGCCGATGATGGCGGTTCATCTTCCCGGGTGGGGCGGCCGGCGGGCTTGACCTGCGTCAACCGCCCTGCATTGCCCGGCGCCACGATCGCAGCGAGTCCTGCCGCGCAACGGCCACCGGTCAGGAGCATCCCGATGACACCCGTTCCGGCCACGCCGTACCACACCGACGAGCGCGCCTGCGTCGGCTCACGCGGCGGGGTATGCGTTCGCGAGCGCCTCGACGAACGCGTCGAGGCGCTCCGGCGCGAGCCGGTTGATGCCGGCCGCCCCTTCCCGGCCGCCGCCCTCCGGAAATGCGCGACAAAGACGATCTGCGCCGTACGGTGCGGCGACCGGCGCGCGAACGCTGACGGTGTACCCACCCGAGGCCGACAACGTCAGCACCGCGTGAGCGCGTGCCGCGTCACCACGCGCGAGCCGATTGGCGAAAACGCCGCGCACGCGACGCGCCCAGCGCGTGTCGGGGAGGATATAGACGTCCGCCCCCGGCAGCGCGATGTTCGCGCGCTGTCGCTCCGCAAGCGCGATATCGCGTCGCCGGTTGGCGTCGAGCCGCCGCGCGAGGGGCGACCTAGCGAACTCGAGCGGGTTCGCATATTGCCGCACCGCCGCATACACGGCCGGCGGCGGCATGAAGAGGTCGTCCGGGCAATCGCCGTAGCCGTTGTAGTTGACGGATTCGCCGAGCACCTGCAGACGGTAGGCATCGGCATCCGTCAGGCCGCAGGCGGCGGCGAGCCTGCCGGCCACGCCGACGAGATTGTCGCCATAGGCACCGACCACCGCCCAGAGTCGCTGCCGGCCCGCCAGGTATCGGTCGACGATGACGCTCGTACAGGTATCCGGCGCCGTGTCGATATGCGTGCGAAGGTGCGGATGAGCGGGCACGGCGGCGGCCATGTGGTGATCGAAATAGTCGATGTCGACCCCGCGCGCCAGCAGCGCGTCGAGTGCCGCGCGGTTCACGTCGAGAGAAATGTCCAGGACGGTGACGATGTCGCCTCGGGCGGCCGGCACGCGCGCGAGCAGCGCGATGTCGCGCTTGGGACCCGTCACGAGCACCGACTCGGCCGGCATCTCGAGCCGCAGTTGCTGAAGCGAACAGATGCCGTCCGCATCACCGTTGAACACGTCAAAGCGCGTCATGATTCGCGCCGCGCGATAACTGCATGAATCGAGGTAGCCATGCCATGGAACGACTCCCTTTCAGCCCGTTTGCCTTCGCCTCGTGTCGCGCCTTCGGCGAACGGATCGCGGCCCGTCTCGGCGTCACGCTCGCCGCGCACGAGGAACGTCCGTTCGAGGACGGCGAACACGAGACGCGCGCACACCTCCTCGCAACAGAAGCGATGGCGCGCGGCCGGCCGGGATGCGTGCATCGTTCATGCCGCTTGCTGCCCCGCGTGCGTGTCCGGCCGGGCATTCTCGTGCGCGACCAGTGCCGCCAGCGCCGGAGAAATCGCCGGCTGCAGCGGCATGACGGGCGCCAGTGCACGCATCGGATCGGGCAGCGTGGACAGTTCGCGCATTGCGTGAATGCGGCTCTCGCCGAGCGTGGGGGCCGCGAGTCGCGCCCCTCCGATCATGACGGGCCGCAACAGCGGCGTTCCGTCGATGCGCTCGCCGTCGAGTCCGAGGCTGTCGGCGGCGATTCGCCCATCCGGGCCGTATTGCCGGAACACCTGCTTGCGGCCGGGCAGCGTGGCCTTGCCCTCCGAACGTTTGCAGCGCGCCCGGCCCGCATACTCGACGAGCTTGTACGCGCAGTCGAGACACGGTGCGTCCGCCGACGTGCTCATCCGCGTGCCGATTCCGAAACCGTCGATCGGCGCGTGCTGCCGGACGAGTTCCCGCAGCCGGATTTCATCGAGATTGCCGCTCGCGAAGATCGTCGCGTCCGTCAGGCCGCCATGGTCGAAAATCGCGCGCACGTTGCGCGCGTGCGCCGCCAGATCGCCGCTGTCGATCCGGACGCCCTTGATGCGCACGTTGTCGAGCGCAAGCCGCCGCGCCAGTTCGACGACCTTGTGCGCCGCGTGCTCCGTATCGTACGTATCGATCAGCAGCACCGCGTTATCCGGCTGCGATCGGGCGAAATGCTCGAACGCGAGCGCTTCGTCGTCGTGCGCCTGGACGTATGAATGCGCCATCGTGCCGTACACGGGAATGTCGTAGCGCAAGCCGGCGAGCAGGGTCGCCGTGCCGGAGAATCCTGCCAGGTAGCTGGCCCGCGCGGACAGCATCGCCGCCTCCGCGCCATGCGCGCGCCGCAGGCCGAAATCGACCAGCAACCTGCCATGCGCGACGAGCGTGGCGCGTGCGGCCTTGCTTGCAACCAGCGTCGCGTAATGGAGCAGGTTCATCACGCGGCTCTCGACGAACTGCGCCTCGCGAAGCGGCGCCGTGATCCGCAGGATCGGTTCGTCGGCGAAAAACACCGTGCCTTCCGGCATCGCGTCGACCGTACCGGTAAAGCGCAAGCCGGCGAGCGACGCGAGGAAATCGGCTCGCAAGCGCCCGGTCGCGGCCAGTCGCTCAAGGCCGGCGGCCGTAAAGCGCAGGCCCTCCAGATAGTCGAGGACGAGCTCCAGTCCCGCCGCCATCAGGAATGCCCGCTGCTCGGGCAGCGCCCGTACGAAGAACTCGAAGCTGGCCATGTCGTTCATTCCGGCATCGAACGCGGCCTGCATCATCGTCAGTTCATACCAATCCGTCAGCAGCGCGTCGTCGATGCCAGCGTCCGGCCAGGATCCGTTCATCATGCGCCCTCCCGCGTCGCTCGCGCGCAATCGTGCAACCGGTACCCGGCCGCTGCGATCTGGAGCAGCGTCGCTTCCGTCATTGCGGCGCGGGTCCCGGACTCGCCGGGACCGCGGTCCACACGCCATTGCACGACGCGACATACGGATAGTATCCGCGCGGGTCCTCGACCGCGCTGTCACCGCGTACGCTCCCTCGGCGCGAAATGGCGAAAGTCCCGCCCGTGGAAATCCTGGCGGGGAACATGGCGTGCATGCTGCGCATGTGCCGGCTGCGTCGGCACGCAACATGCGGCCGCGCACGGCACAAGCACGCGGCTTGCGCGTCTGAGCCTGTTCATGGTCGTCATTCTTCGCGGAGATGCGATCCATCGTATTGAGGCCGTGCCCCGCGGCCTTGACCGGGATCAACGCATGCCCGCGGCCCGGCGGGACGCCGGCGACGCGGCATTCGCAGGCGCCAGGTCATGCCGCGCGCGCAGGGTTCGTGTCGCCGTGCTTGCCGATGCGCATGCGGTGCAGACGACGGTGAGCAACACCGTCCGTCAGTACGTGAACGTGTCCGATTTCTTCATTTCGACCCATGTCATTCCGCTTCGCAGTCCCTCCAGCGCTGCCTCGCGCTCGGTCGCGAATACGCGGTGATGCGGGAAGACATGCTCGCACTTGCAGTCGGGTGAGCGAACCGTCACGTGGACACGGCAGCGGTACCCGCCGGACTCGACGCCAACCGTTTCGATCTCCACAGTCCAGTCCGCTTCGTTCAATTCACCGGAAATCGTCATGATTACCCCCTTTCCTTGCCGTGCGAGCGCAAGCTGCTTCCCTCATCGGTCGCGCCACGCCGCGAGCCGCGATGGCGTTCGCGCGCGCCCGAAGGGCGCATCGCACCGGCATCGAGACCGCCGCTGCGCGATGCGCGGCGCGACGGAAGCCGGAACCGGCCGGATCAGCCACGCTGCTTCTCCTCGAAATACGGCTGGCGGGCCGCCACGAGCCGCAACTCGTCGAGCAGCGCCGCGGCCGCGCGCAGCAGATCGTCGAGCGAGACAATGCCGACCAGTTCGCCGTCTCCGCCGACGACCGGCAATCGACGGACGCCATGCTGGCGCATCCGCTTCGCGAGCAGCCAGATGTCGTCGTCGACGTTCGCGGTCGCGACGGGCGCCGACATGATGTCACCGACGAACAGCGAGCCGGCCTGCGCATCGGGGCTGACGACCGTCAGCACGATGTCGCGATCGGTCACGACACCGACCGGCACGCATCGCCCCTCCTGTTCGCGCACGACGATCAGATCGCCGGCGTGCGCGCCGCGCATCATTTCCGCCGCCTCGACGACGGTTGCTCGTGCCGAACACATGGCAACATCGCGGGTACAGAGCATCGCGGCATTCATGTTCGTTCTCCCGGCCGGGGCGAGGCGGACCATCGATCGATGTCCGCCGCCGCCCGAACCATCATGCAACCGTAAGCTGATCGACCACGTTGCGCACGCCCGGCGCCGACCACGCGGCATGGAAGGCAAGCCGCCGTTCGCCCAGCGAGCCCACCTGGCCCGTCAACGTCACGCAACCGTCCTGGACGGTAATGCCGACGTGTGCGGCCTCTTCCGTTGCATGCCGAATCAAGGCCGCCTGGATCTTGCCCGCGATGTCGGATTGCGTCGGATGCGGCCGGACGTGGATCTCGTTGATGATCCGGGTGACGCCGCGCAGCCGCTCGACGGCCCGCTCCGCCTCCTGCATCTGGTAGCTCCACATCACCTCGCCCGACAGCGTCACGCACCCGTTCTCGACCGTCACGTGCACGGCCTGCTCGCCAAGCCCCGCATCCCACATCAGGAGCGAGCGCGCTGCAATGGCGACGTCCTCGTCCGAGCGATGCTTGCCGTCGTCCGTTTGCACCTCGAGTTCCAGCACGATGCCGCGCACGCCTTCGATACGCTCGACGGCCTTGCGCACCGCGACCTTTTCCAGATAGCTGGCGACGTGCCCAGTCAACGTCACGATGCGTTCGTGCACTTCGACGCCGATGCGCACCGCATCGATCGACGGGTCCCACTCGAGTTCCTGCTCGACGTCCTTCTTCAGCGCGCTGTCGCTTTTCATGGCCATCGACTCCTGTCCGCAATCGATGAAAACAACGGTAATTCCCGCTGCACCGCGTGGAATTGATACAGGTCAGCGCGCGGCGTGGTGAGCGATCGCGACCGATGTCTCCGCTGCGATCGCACGAAACCCGGTCCTTACGTCGACGTTGCGCCCCTGCCAGGCGCGATCGCGCCTGGCGAGTCGCGATACCATCCGGCGCCCGTCGGGCGACAGGCGGGCGGGCGCCTCGGCAAGCGATGCCGCATCCAGTCGAACGAGACCGCGATCGGCGAGGCAGCGCAGGTCGGCGGGGTCGCCCTGCTGGCGCCGCGGCTCGCTGGCGAGCACCATCAGGATCGCGATTTCGTGGGGACTCAGCAGCCAGTCGCCGCCGGCGTCGATCGGGTGATGCTGGCGATGCGCGGCAGCCGACAAGCGCAGCGCCGATGCTTCGGAACGGGAAATGATCTGGCGATTCGACGTGTTCGTAAACAAGGCGGGCATGATGGTGTCCGGATCATGAACGTGAAGACGCTGAAGGCACGGGACATGTCGATCGCGGTCGACATGCGAGAACGTCAATATCCGCTCCTGCCGGGCAAGCGTTCTTGATGCAGGTCATCCGGCAGACGCGAGCGATCGAAACGTTCCCCGCCGTGGAGTGGGAAGCGTTCAAGGCGTTGGTGGCCTCGCTCCACCAGGCCGGCCGGCTGCGCCCCCGAGCGGTTCCGCCGCGTTGGACGCGAGCACTGCGAGCGCCGCGCGGCGGCCGAGTTCGAACAGCGCTGCAATCGATGTATCGGAAAAATCGAAGTCGCGCGCGAAAGTGTCCGTGGCTCCGGCGTGGCCATTCAGCGCGATCCTGAAGACCCGTACGGGCGCACGACTCCCCATGAGTCGGATGTATTCCGGGAGTTGTCGCATGCGGGCCGCCGTTTCGGGATCAAGCTGGCAGGTTATACGTTCGACGAGATCGCGAAAGTCGTTCTCGTTTTCCTCGAACCGCAGGTCGTTACGAACCCGATCGGCATAGACGATCTCGTCGCGCCGCAGCATGACCTCGATCAGGTTCGATGGCAACGGGCGCGACCCTGAAAACAAATCGACAACAAACACGCGCCCTGCTATCCGCCCGCACCGTTCGATCACGAGATCGAGCGGCGAGTTGCTGATGATGCCGCCGTCCCAGTAAGCGCGGCCGTCGATGCGCGTCCACGGCATCGCGGGCGGCAGGCTACCGCTGGCGAGCAGGTGCTCGGGCGTGATGCGATCGACATAGCTGTCGAAGATGCGCCGCTCCCCGCTTTCCACGTCCACGGCTCCAAGCAGCAGGCGCGTCGCGCTGCCCGCCAGGGCGTCGAAATCGACATGGCGGCGCAGTAGCGCGAGCATCGGCTGCGTGTCATAGCAGCTCGTCCACCACGTAGCAAAGCCGGACGGCGGAATCCCGTCAGGCCACCAGTGCGGCCGAAGGAAATTCGGAACGCCGAACAGCGCGATATGCCACGCGAGCAACGCATGTCCCGCATAGGCGGACGACGGCACGCCCACCGGACTCCTGATCGACAGCTCGCGCCAGAATGCGTCGAGTGCTTCGGCCGCATGCCCCGGATGGCTCGCTGCGATCGCGCCGTTGAACGCGCCGATCGACACGGCCGCGATCACGTCCGGACGGACGCCCCGCGACTCGAGCGCGGCGATCGCTCCGCTTTCGAATGCGCCGAGCGCACCGCCACCCTGCAGGATCAAGACCGTTTGCGCGGGGAGTTCGCACAGCCGCGATACGTCGTGCGTCACGGCCTCGACTTGCGCGCCGAGATTGACCCGATGGCGTATCGTCTCCTCGGCGGCGGTCATTTCATCCGCGCGGACACCGATCGAGAACATCGCACGCAGGACATGATGTCTCAGATAGAGCAACGAGTACGGAGCATGCGGGAATCGGCCCTGCTCGACGACTTCGGTCGCATCAGCAGCGTTGCCGAGGAAGTTGTACGGTACGTCGAATACACTTCCGTAGAAAATCGATACATCCCGATAGGGCAAGCGCGCACCGCGCATGTTCCTGGCGGCCAGGCGCCCCTGACGCACCGCGTTGTCCCAGTGCTCGATACGCCTCTGCACGCCGAATACCGGATCGCGAAACCGCGCGACGTCGCCGGCCGCATGGACGTCCGGATCCGACGATTGCAGGCATTCGTCGACAAGCACGCCATCCACTGTCGCGATGCCACTGCCCGCGAGAAACCCGCAGTTTGGCTCGACGCCCACGGCAATCACGACGAGGTCGCATTCGATGACGCTGCCGTCGGTGAGCACGGCCGCCTCGATCGAATGCTCTCCGATGAAGCGCTCCACCGTCGTTCCGGTTCGAACGTCGACGCCGCGCGTCGCACACAACCCGGCAAAGTGATCGGATAGCCGAACGGAATTCAGCTGCGGCAACAGCCGCTCGCAGCGCTCGACGAGCGTGACCTCCAGACCGCGCCCGCGCAGCGTGGCCGCCGCCTCGAAACCCGTGAAGCCTCCGCCCACGACGAGCAGGCGTCGTCGCCGGGCGGCGTTGTCGCGAAGCACGAGCGCGTCGTCGAGGTCGTGAAGGTGACCGATGCCCGCCAGCGTCGCCCCCGGCACCGCCAGACGGCGTGGCGACGCACCGGTCGCGATCAGCAGCTTGCCGTAGTGTATCGCGGTGCCATCCTCCAGCCTGACGACATGCGCGCCGCAGTCGACCGACGCGCCCCTCGCCCCTAGGAGCAGATCGATCCTGCGCATCTCGTAGAACCCCGCCGGGTGTATCGCGATTGCCGCCGGGGTGAGGTTTCCTGCGAGAAATTCCTTTGTCAGCGGCTGTCTCTGATACGGCAGCACGTGTTCGCCGCACAGGATCGCGATGCGCGCGGACGGATCTTCGCGCCGCAACGTATGCGCCGCGGACACGCTGGCAATGCCGCCGCCGACCAGCACATGATCGTAGTCGCGCCTGGCCCCGGACTGCGCCGTCACGTTGCCCGCTCCGCGCGCATGTGCCGTTCGCCGGAGGCAAGCCGGCGGGCGATCGAACGCGCGAAACGGGCGAGCTTCCGAGCGGCCAGGCCGCGACCGATATCGCGCCCCGAAATCGCGCACGTCGCGATCGGCCTTTGCCGCGCCAGCGCCTGCATCTGCCCGAATGCAGTGATGTCGCCGCGCAGGCCCATCGTGCAAAAGAATGCGGTCGCGCGCAGTTCGCTCCCGTGCCGCGCGAGCCAGGTCGAAATCGGCGTCGATGCACGGCCCGCCCAGACCGGCGTACCTAGCACGACCACATCGTATGCGGACGGCGAACAGGCTGTTGGCCGAAGGTCCGCGGCACGATCGCGGATCACGTCCGCGAGCGAACGCAGGAAGCCGACGGCCCCCGTCCGCCGCCGATCGTCGGCTTCCCGCAGCCGTTCGCAATCCGCGCCAAGCTCGGCGGCAAGCCGGTGCGCAACCGCCGCCGTCGTTTCACTGCGCGAGTAGAAGACGACGAGCATGCGTCGAGACGTGTCCATGGCCCACTCCGTGCATCCGTCCGGGATCCATGGACCAGCTTATGCACCGGCGATCGGGGCGACACTGATGCAGGTCAACCCGTCGCGGCACAATCCGGCGACAGTAGGCTTGTCCAACTTTCCCGCGATTTTCCGCCCATCCGCCATGTGGTATGACCTGATCGAACGGCAACGGCAATGGTTGCGAACGTGGGGCGCGGCGGCGCGGTTCACGTGCGGTCTTTGGCCCGATGCCGCGGCGGCGTGCTACGCCGACCTTTTCGAACCCCTGCTCGACCTGCATGCCGAGGCACCACGGTTCGCCATCGATTCGATCGACGTGGACGGCCGTCGCATCGACGTCGACGAAACGATCGTCTCGCACACGCCGTTTTGCACGCTGCGCCGCTTCTCGCACGCCGGTGCACAACGCGTGATCCTGCTCTGCGTGCCGCTGGCCGGCCATGCGGCCGTGATGATGCGCGAGACGGTCGAGACCCTGCTGGCCGACGGCGACGTCTGCATCACCAACTGGACCGATGCGCGCGACGTGCCGTGCGACGCGGGCCGATTCGGCCTCGACGAGTACGTGTCGATGCTCGACCGCTTCGTCGATACCCTGCTTGCGGACGCCCGGCCGGTGCACGTCGTCGCCGTCTGTCAGGCGACGTTTCCGTCGCTCGGTGCCATCGCGCTGCGCGCGCAACGCGACGCCGCGCTGCCGGCGAGCCTGACGTTGATCGGCGGCCCGCTCGATGCCCGCATCAATCCGAGTGCGCTCGGCACCGCGGCCCGGTCGCATTCTCTCGACTGGTGTCGCGCCACGCTGATCGATACGGTGCCGCACGGCTTCGCCGGATACGGGCGGCAGGTATTTCCGGCCTATCTGCAGCGCGCCGAGATCGCGGTCACCTACCCGCAACGCTACATGGCGCTGGTCGATCGCTATCGACGAGCGGTGTCGAGCGACGACGCCGACGCACTCGCAACCGCACGCCGCGCACTGCGCGAGTACCTGACGCTCCTCGACATGCCCGCCGAGTATTTCCTCGATACAGTCGACATCGTGTTCCAGCGGGCTTGCCTGGCAAACCGGATGTGGCACGTTCACGGCCAGCGGGTCGAGCCCGCCGCGCTGCGCTCGATCGTGTTGCTGACCGTCGAAGGCAAGTGCGATGCCGTCACCGGTGCCGGCCAGACCCATGCCGCGCTGGCCATGTGCAGCGGCCTCGCGGCGGATGCCCGGCAACGCGTCGACATCGACGATTGCGACCACTACGGGCTCTTTACCGGCGATCACTGGCACGCCGACGTGCATCCGGTACTGCAAGCGGCGTTCGTCCGGGCCGAACGCGGCTGGCCGCGCTCGTGCGCGGCGTGATGCGCCTTCAACCCGGTGCGGGACCGTCGTGTGCCCATCCGACCCCGTTCATTCCGGCGCCGCACGCTCGCCGGGCGCAGCGCGCTCCGCAGCGGCCACGCGACGCTTGACCGCGATGAAGCTGTCGGGGCTGACGGAAACCGAGTCGATGCCGCACGCCACGAGAAAATCGGCGAACGCCGGATGATCGCTCGGCGCCTGGCCGCACAGGCCGACCTTCGCTCCCGCGTTGCGGGCCGACTCGATCACGCGGGCGATCATCCACTTCACGGCGGCGTTCTGTTCGTCGAACAACCCGGCCAGTTCCGCCGAATCGCGGTCCACGCCAAGCGTCAGTTGGGTCAGATCGTTGCTTCCGATCGAAAAGCCGTCGAAGCGCTGCGCAAACTGGCTCGCGAGGATGACGTTCGACGGGATTTCGCACATCACATAGATCTGCAATCCGTCATCGCCACGCTTCAGGCCGTTGGCGGCCATCACCTCGAGCACGCGGTCCGCCTCGTCGAGCGTCCGGCAGAACGGGATCATCACGACCACGTTCCTGAATCCCATGTCGTTTCGCAGCCGCGCGATGGCCCGGCATTCGAGCGCGAATCCGGCACGATAGCGCGGCGAATAGTAGCGCGACGCACCGCGAAAGCCGAGCATCGGGTTTTCTTCCCGCGGTTCGAACTGCGCGCCGCCGACCAGATGAGCGTACTCATTCGTCTTGAAGTCGCTCATGCGGACGATCACCGGCGCGGGATGACAGACCGCCGCGATACGCGCAAGGCCATGCGCCAGCCGGTCGACGAAATAGTTCGACGGGTCGTCATAGCCCGCCGTCAGGGCAGCGATCGCGCGCTTCGCATGCGCGTCCGTGAGCGCATCGTAGTGGGCCAGCGCCATCGGGTGAACCTTGATATGGTTGCTGATCACGAACTCCATGCGCGCGAGCCCGACGCCGTCGGCAGGCAGTCGCCACCACCTGAACGCCGCGGCCGGATTCGCGAGGTTCAGCATGACCTGCGTACGGGTAGCCGGCAGGTCGGTCAGGTCGATCGCCTCCACGTCGTATTGCGCGATGCCTTCGTACACGAACCCGGCCTCGCCCTCCGCGCACGATACCGTCACTTCCTGCTGATCGTGCAGCATGCGGGTCGCATTGCCGGTGCCGACGATGGCCGGCAATCCCAGTTCGCGGCTCACGATCGCGGCATGCGACGTGCGGCCGCCATGATCGGTGACGATCGCCGCGGCGCGGCGCATCACCGGCACCCAGTCCGGATCCGTCGTGCGCGTCACCAGTACCGCGCCATCGACGAATCGCCCCATGTCGCGCGGACTGTCGATCACACATACGCTGCCGACCGCGATCGCCTCGCCGACACTGACGCCGGTGAGCAGCTTGCGGCCGGCCCGACCAAGTCGATAGGTCTTGATGGCGCTGGCCTCGCGCCGGGACTGCACCGTTTCGGGACGTGCCTGCACGACGAACAGTTCTCCGCTTACGCCGTCCTTTGCCCACTCGATGTCCATCGGCTGGCCATAGTGCGCCTCGATCGCGCAGGCCCAGTTCGCAAGCGCCAGGATGTCGCGGTCCGCCAGCACGAAGGTGGCACGCTCGGCTTTCGAGGTCGGCACGTTGCGGGTCGGTGCATGCTCGTCGCGCGCATAGATCAGCTTGCGTGCCTTGCCGCCGAGCGTCTTGCCGATGACGGGCGTGCACGCCGGATCGCCGAGCAACGGTTTGAACACCTCATATTCGTCGGGATCCACGGTGCCCTGCACGACATTCTCGCCAAGCCCCCACGCCGCGTTGATCAGCACCACCTTGTCGAATCCTGTTTCCGTGTCGAGCGAAAACATCACGCCGGCCGCGCCGAGGTCCGAACGCACCATCCGCTGCACGCCGATCGACAGCGCGACGCGCAAATGATCGAAACCCTTTTCTTCGCGGTAGGCGATCGCCCGGTCGGTAAACAGCGACGCATAGCACCGTCGGCAAGCCGCGAGCAACGCATGCTCGCCGCGCACGTTCAGGTAGGTTTCCTGCTGACCCGCGAAGCTCGCGTCGGGAAGATCCTCGGCGGTCGCGCTCGACCGGACGGCGACATCGACGTCGTCGCTGCCGGCCTCGCGGCACAGTTGCCGATACGCGTCCCGGATCGCGTCGGCGATGTCGTCGGGCCAGTCTCCGTGGAGGATCGCCTGCCGGATCGACGCACCGGCCTCGGCAAGCGACATCTTGCGTGCGCCGAACGCTTCGAGCGTGCTGCCGATGGCCTGCCTCAACCCGTTCGCATCGATGAAGCGCCAGTACGCATCCGCGGTCGAAGCGAACCCGGGTGGCACGCTCACGCCCCGTGCGGACAGGTTGGCGATCAGTTCGCCCAACGACGCATTCTTGCCGCCGACGCGCGCCACGTCGCCGCGTCGCAGATCGTCGAACCAGACGATGTGTGATTTTCCGTGATCCATGACGAGCCCTCCGATGGTCGCGGCCGAGCCGCGAGCGACAGGCGCGGGCCGGCAGTGGCCGGCGCGGTCGGCCGAACACGTTCATCGTGGCTCGGCGCGTCGGCGTCTCCCGTGACCTGCATCAAGAACGGCGCTGCATCGCCCCCAACTTCGCCCGGGGCGGCTTCCCCCCGCTGCGGTTCGTTCACTTGCTGCAAGAAATCGACCGGGTTTCCGTTCGATCGCCCGTCGCACTAATCTGCAACACACTTTCAACCAATCGAACAAGAATCGACGAAAAAATGGGCGAGCAAAATCTCCGGTTCGCCATTAAAATGCACCGCTTGGTTAATTTCTACAGCTAACCAGGCTGCACGATCAGGACCTGCGAAGCCCGCGCATGCATGCCGTGCGGCGCCTTCTCCACGTGTTCGAACGGGGCCACCCACGGCGCCCTCTTCCCGCCTTTCGATGCAGCCCGGCGCAAACGGATAAGAAGACACTCATGTCCAAGCAATCCCCTGCAGAGCCGATTCGTGCTTCCACCCGCATCGGCCTGACCGCCGCGGGCGCGGTCTCGCTGCTCCTCGGCCTTTATTTCGTCATCGGCGGCGGCATGCTCGTCGCCCGTGGCGGGAGCGCGTACTACCTGCTGGCCGGGCTCGCCCTGTGTGCGACCGGCGTCCAGCTCGCCCGGCGCCGCGCCAGTGCGGTCGCGATCTACCTCGTGATGCTGATCGCCACGGCGCTGTGGGCCGTGTGGGAAGTCGGCTTCGCGTTCTGGCCGCTCAACGCGCGGATCTTCATGTTCTCGATGATCGGCATGCTGCTCGCGCCGGCCTGGCCGCTGCTGCGCCGTGCCGAAGGCAAGGCACCCGCACGCGGCATGGCATGGGGCATCGCCGCACTCCTGCTCGCCTGCAACGGCGCATTCGTCTACGGCATGTTCGTGCCGCACGGCACGTTCGGCACCGAGACGCCCGTGCCGGCGGCCGGCAATGCAGGCACCGACGACTGGACGGCCTACGGTCACTCGGACGGCGGCGACCGCTTCACGCGCTACGCGCAGATCGATCGCGACACGGTGAAGCACCTGCAGGTCGCGTGGACGTTCCGCACCGGCGACACGCCGCTCAGCCCGGACGGCGGCGGCTCGGAGGATCAGCAAACCCCGCTGCAGGTCGGCAAGACGCTGTTCCTGTGCTCGCCGCACAACACCGTGATCGCCGTGGATGCGGCGACGGGCACGGAGAAGTGGCGCCATGCGTTCCCGACCAAGACGACGGTCTGGGTGCGCTGCCGCGGCCTCGCGTACTTCGATGCGGACAAGCCGCTCGTGCAGCCGACCGTCGCCGGATCGACGCCGGTCCTGCCGGTCGCCGCGTCCGGGGATCCGGCCGTGTGCCGCCGCCGCATTTTCATGAACACGATCGACGCGAAGCTCGTCGCGCTCGATGCGGACACCGGCAAGCCGTGCGACGGCTTCGGCGATCACGGCATCGTCGACCTGAAGGCCGGCCTCGGTAACGCGAAGAGCCCGTTGTACCAGCTCACGTCCCCGCCGACGGTCGCGGGCACGACGGTGGTCACGGGCGGCCGTGTCGCCGACAACGTGTCGCTCGACATGCCCGGCGGCGTGATCCGCGGCTTCGACGTGATGACCGGCAAGATGAAGTGGGCATTCGATCCGGGCAATCCGGACGATCACGCGCAGCCGGCGCAAGGCAAGACCTTCGTGCGCTCGACGCCGAACGTGTGGGCGCCGATGACCTACGATGCGACGTCGAACACGATCTACATGCCGGTGGGCAACGCGGCGATCGACCTGTGGGGCGTGAAGCGCACCGCGCTCGACGAGAAATACGGCGCGTCCCTCCTCGCGCTCGACGCCACGACGGGCGCGGAAAAGTGGCACTTCCAGACGGTCCACCACGACCTCTGGGACTACGACGTGCCGATGCAGCCGACGCTGATCGAGTTCCCCGCGGAAGGCGGCAAGCGCGTGCCGGCGCTGATCGTCGGCACCAAGATGGGCCAGCTGTTCGTGCTCGACCGCGTGACCGGCAAGCCGCTGACGCAGGTCGTCGAACATCCGGTCAAGACCGCGTCGATTCCGAACGAGCCGTATTCGAAGACCCAGCCGCTGTCCGTCGGCATGCCGCAGATCGGCGCCGACGTGCTCAAGGATTCGGACATGTGGGGCGTCACGCCGATCGACCAGCTGATGTGCCGCGTGATCTTCCGCGGCATGCGCTACGACGGCCTCTTCACCGCGCCGGACACCGATCGCTCGCTCAGCTTCCCGGGTTCGCTCGGCGGCATGAACTGGGGCGGCCTGTCGTACGATCCGAACGCGGACATGATCTACGTGAACGACATGCGCCTGGGCCTCTGGGTCCATCTGGAGCAGGAGAAGAACCGCGGCGGCGCCTCCGACGGCAACGAATCGGTGAACGCGGGCATGGGTGCCGTGCCGCTCGGCGGCACGCCGTACTCGGTGCTGAAGGACCGCTTCCTCTCGCCGATCGGCATCCCGTGCCAGAAGCCGCCGTTCGGCAGCCTCACCGCGGTCGACCTGAAAACCCGCCGCATCGCATGGCAAGTCCCGCTCGGTACCGTGAAGGACACGCGCCTTCACGGCGTGCAGATGAACATGCCGTCACCGATCGGCATGCCCACCATCGGCGGCTCGCTGACGACCGGCGGCGGTCTCGTGTTCTTCGCCGCAACGCAGGACTACTACCTGCGCGCGTTCGACAGCTCGACGGGCAAGGAACTGTGGAAGGCACGGTTGCCGGTGGGGAGCCAGGGCACGCCGATGAGCTATACAATCGGCGGCAAGCAGTACATCGTCATCTCGGCAGGCGGCGCGCGCCAGTCGCCCGATCGGGGCGACTACGTGGTGGCTTACGCCCTGCCCGACAGCAAGTAAGCGCCGGAATCGACCGGATCGCGTGCGGGACGGGGCGGCGAGGGTTGCCGCACCATCCCGCATTCAGCGCGTCACCTCACTGTCTTGACTGCATGCTACCGTTGTCCATGAATCGTTCCTTTCCCGCTTCCCGCATCCGAAATCACGACCTCACGCCGGGACGCCGCCGATCGCGCCGGCCGGCGGCCGTCACACGTTTCGCACTGCGCATCGGTGCGGCCGCAACGGCCATTGCCGCACACGCGTCGGCGGCCCACGCGCAAAGCAGCGTGACGCTGTACGGCACGATCGACACGAGCATCGAGATCACGAACCCCGGCGCGGGTTACGTCGCCCGGATGGATTCCGGCGCGTATCGCGGCTCGCGCATCGGCGTGCGCGGCGCGGAGGATATCGGCAACGGCGTGAAGATCCTGTTCGATCTCGAGAACGGCTTCGGCTCGGCGGACGGCACCCTGGCCGCCGCCAACACGTTGTTCAACCGCCAGGCCTGGATCGGCGTGAGCTCACGCTACGGCACGGTGCGGGTCGGCCGTCAGTATTCGCCGATCTACATCCCGTTCAAGGGGCAGCTCGATGCGTTCGGGGCCGGCACGATCGCGTCGGGGCTGAACAATCTGTCGAAAATCACGCCGTACGAAAGCAATGCGATCACGTATCTGTCCCCCGAGGTGCACGGCTTTTCGACCACGATCATGGCGTCGTTGCGCGACGCGAAGGACGGTGACGGCAACGGGCTGGCAGGCCACATCGAGACGTTCGCCTGGCATGACGGCCCGCTGCGCATTTCGTACGCACACCAGCAAACCCACGGCAGCGGCGCACTGCGCGCCAACCTCGGCGGCGTGTCCTATGCGTTCGGCCCGGTGACGGCCTTCCTGTCGTACTTCAATGGCGACGGCGGAACGCCGCGATATCACGGCGACGGCGTGTCGGCTTCCGCACGCTACGCGGTGAACGCGCGTTTTCGCGCGTCGCTGGGTTATACGTGGCTGCGCGACCGGTCGGGCCGCGACAACGATGCCGACCAGTTCAGCGCGGCGTGTGAATACGATGTGTCGAAGCGGGTGCTGGTCTATGCGAGTGCCGCGTGGCTTCACAACCGCGGCCAGGCCACCTACACGCTGAGAGGCGTGAACGTGACCGGCCTCACGCCTTCGTGGCCGGGTGCGTCGGTGCGCGGTATCCAGTTCGGCGTGATCGATCGCTTCTAGAAGAAGCGCACGTCCGCGGCCGATGTCGCGATCGACGCGACGCGCCCCTTTCACTAAAAGAATTTCGCAAGCCACCCCGGCGCCGCCGCGCGATCGAACACCACGTGCAGCTCCGGGCTGAACGAGCCGAATTCAAGCCCATGCCGCGTCGCCAGCAGCGTCAGCGCCTGGCTCGTATAGAACGAAATATGCCCGTTGCGAGGCACGCAGTACCACCATTGCTCGATCCCGCGCGCCAGGATCTCCGGCGTGATCAGGGACGTCTGGAACAGCAGTGCGCCGGCAGGCGCCCGGTAGCGGATGATGTCGGCGAACAGGCTTCGAGGATCCGGATGATGCTCGAAGACCTCGAACGACAGGATCGAATCGAACTGCCCCTGCGGCGCGTCGGGATGGCTGAATGGATCATACGAAGTCACATCCGCGAAGCCGCGCGCGGACAACTTCTTTTCCAGCAGCCCGAGCCCCGAGCCGAAATCGAGAATGCGGGTCTCGCGCATCGACGGAAAGCTCGTGCAGATCAGGTCGGCGTGCTGCTGCGGACGATGCTCGAGATACTCCGGATCGTGGCGCGCGTAGTCGTCGTTGTACACGTGACGCGCAAAATCGTCGTGCGTCCAGCGGTCGAAGGCCGGCGTACACGTGAATCCGCATTGCCGGCACGCGTAGTAGTAGATCGGCACGCCCACGAACGGATCGACCTTTTTCCCGGCGATCATGTCGGCGCCGCAGCGCGAAAAATCGACCACGCCGCAGATGTCCGCGTCGGCGCCGCACACCTTGCAGGCGATCGTCGCCGGATGGTTGGCCGGAATGTCAATCATGTTGCAGTCCCCTGGTTGGCTTCAGGCGTACGCGCCACCCGCTCGGTCACGTCGCCCCGGCGCCCCGGCGCCGTCTGCCGGAACGGCGTGGCCGACGGCTACCGCGGCGAATCGTCCCGATCCGCGCACGATACCCGGTTTCCGGCGAACATTTGTTAAATAGCTTGAATAGCCGACATCCGGTCGACAATTTGCCTTAACATCCGGCCACACGATCGACCACGGGCTTCAGCAAGGACCGCGGTCACCATTTTCAGCGGCGCGAAAACGGGCGCGGCTTTCATTCGAACGGACGGACCGACCATGTTCCAATCACCAGGAGACTCCTTCGTCGGCGGCTCGCTGCTCGGCCTGTGCGTCGAGGTGCCGCTCGCCGTGCTCGTTTCGCTGATGATGCATGGCGTCGACTGGACCGGGCCGCGCATCGCGATGCTCGTCGCGACGCCGGTGCTGATCGCGTGCACCGTGCTGCTGACCCGCCCGGTGGCATTCAGCACCGTATGGAAGCACAAGCGCTCGCCGTTCGAGCTGGACGACAATGTGCGCGCGTCGATCTACGGCCGGCTGACCGGCATCGCGCTCGGCCTGGTGTTCGGCATCATGGTCGCGACGACGTTCGCCTGAGCGACGTGTCCTGATTCGGTCCGCGCGGGCCGGATTCGCGCCGGGCGCGCCCGCTTCGGCGCCTGCCCGGCCCTGTCGCGGCACGAGCGTCGGGATCCGCCAGCCGCGCAACTGCACGCACGACGACTGGCCGTTCGCCGCGCAGGCGGCCGACCATGCGATCTCACGCCACGGCGGATTCGCCCTTGCCGCGCCCGCGCATCACCTACCGGCGTTTGAAGCGCCGGTCGCGCATCACGCCGACGCCACCAGCGCGTTGAACGACGTATCCCAGAACGGCGCGACGTTCGCCGGCCCATCCAGCACGCCGATTCGCGCGAATACGTCCGCGACTCGTTGATGCTGCGCGATCACGTCAGGCGTGACGGGCAGCAGTGCGTAGTCGTCGCTGCGCTGCGCGAACATCGCCTCGAGATCGGCAACCGGCACGCGCGTTTCGCCGTTCTGCGCGCGCGCATACGCGCCGAAATGCCCGTTCGCCCACGCATACGCGCGCTGGAACCGCAGCAGCAGATCGCCGGTGGCCGCGCGCCGGCGCGGGTCGTCCAGCGTGCGCGGGTTCGCATAGATCGGGAAATTGCCGGACAGATAGCCCTTGCCCGTCTTCAGCACGCGCGCCCCGTAACGGTTGCGCGCGAGCTGGCCGTTGTAGCCGTAGATCGCCCACGCGTCGAGGTCGCCGCGGTCGTACGCGGACAACCCGTCGGCCGGCGACAGGTTGATCGGATGGATGTCGTCGAAACCGAGGCCGGCCTCCGCGAGCTGCCGGTACAGGAAATAGTGCGACGTCGTCGCGCGCACATAGCCGACGCGCTTGCCCTTCAGGTCCGCGATGCCGAGGATCGGCGTGTCCTTGCGCGCGAGCGTGACCTGGTTGTTCAGATCCTCCTGCGTACGCGAGATGAACCGGACGCTGGCCTTCTGGCGTGCGGCGAACACCGCGGGAATCTCGCTGCCCGAGCCGATGTCGAGCGCATCCGCGTTCAGCGCCTCGATGTGCAGCACGCCGTTGTTGAGCTCGCGCCACTCGATCCGGTACGGCGTGTCGCTCAGGCCGGCCGCCTGCAGCAGCGCGCGCCAGCCGCCCTTGTAGGTCGCGACGCGCAGCGTGGTGCCGGCAAGATCGGCGTTGACGCTCGGCGCGGCGAACGCGACCCGCGCGACCACGGGGCCCGCCGCGATCGCGGCGCCGGCGAGCAGCAGGCGGCGGCGTGCCGCCGAAGTTGACGCCATCGGATACTCCTGTCGATTGAACGGTAAAGGGAAAAAGGAAGCCGTCGTGCGCGACGGCCGACGTGCGTCAATGCAGCGAAGGAAAACCGTGGCGCTCGGCCAGCAGATCGAGGATGCGGCGCGGGTCGGTGACGAAGCGCGTCGTGCCGAGCGCTTGAGCGTCGTCCGGCGCCGGTTGCGCGCTACCGAGCACGAGCACCGGCAGGCCTTGATGCGCGTCGTCGAGCACGTCGATCACCGCGTGCCGCGGCCGTTCGAAACCGACCCGGCGCACGTCGAGGCGGCCGGCCCGCTCGGGCGCGCTCGCAAGCAGGCCTTCGATCGCCAGTCCGTGAGGACAGACGAAGTGTCGGCCCGGATACTTCGGATCGGCAAAGCCCGGTTCCAGCAGAAACAACACATCCCGACTCATTTCACACGGCTCCCATATTCGTGGTTCAACCGGGCTGCACGCTGCGTGCGCTGCGCCCGGCGCTGGCCGGCTCGCGGCCGGATGCCCGACTCTACTGCCTTGCATCGCGCGGCCCTACCAACGTTTTGCGGAATCGATATGCAGGTGTGCCTACCGCATCGGCCGCGCGTCTCACAGAGCCGCGTTGCATAAAAACATCGTCGTCCGAACGGATCTCGTCGCGATATCCAACGATTTCATCGATCGATATGCGCACGACCGCGCATGGCCGTCGCGCGATGTTCGCCATCCATGCCGATACGTCCGCTGCAGCACGCGCGCCGGACGCGATCGCGGCGCACGCGTCGAGCGTGCAGCGGCACGCATTGCAATTCGCTCGCGCAGCGAATTGCAAACCACGGATCGAACGTTCGTCGACCGGACCGACGTCAATAGCATCGTGATCCTCGCAGATTCACCCATAAAAAAGAGGTTATTCATGATCAAGAAGTCGGTAGTCCTGGGTTTGGTTTCGATCGGTTCCATCGGCGCGCATGCGCAGAGTTCCGTCACGCTGTACGGCGTCGTCGACGCCGGCTTTGCCTATACGAACAGCCAGGGCGGCGCGAGCAACATCCAGCAGACGAGCGGCAAGCTGAGCGGCAGCCGCTGGGGCCTGAAAGGCAACGAGGATCTCGGCGGCGGCCTGGCGGCCGTGTTCACGCTCGAAAGCGGCTTCCGGCCGAGCGACGGCGGGCTCGGCCAGGGCGGCCGCCTGTTCGGCCGCTCCGCGTACGTGGGCCTGAGCAAGGCCGACCTCGGCACGCTGACGTTCGGCCGCCAGTACGAGCCGATCACCGATCTCGTCGCGCAGTACGCGGGGTCCGGTTTCTGGTCGCCGGCCACCCATGTCGGCGACAACGACAACCTGAACCAGAGCTTCCGGATCAACAACGCGGTGAAGTTCCGCAGCGCGACGATCGCCGGTTTCACCGCCGACGTGCTGTACGCGTTCAGCAACCAGGCCAACGGCGGCGCGGGCACCGGCTTCTCGAACAACAGCGCATGGGGCGTGTCGGCGAACTACGTGAACGGCCCGCTGTCGGCGGGCGCCGGCTACGTGCGGCTCAACCACCCGAACGCGACGTCGAACACGAGCGGCGCGGTGGGCGGCGCGACCACGACGACCGGCAACGACTACAGCGGCGCGTTCTTCTACGGGCTGAACGGCGGCGTGCGCAAGCAGCAGATCGGCGTCGCGGGCGCGAACTACGCGCTCGGCCGCGCGACCCTCGGCTTCGCGTGGAGCCACACGCAGCTCGACTATGTCGACGGCTCGTCGCGCAAGTTCAACAACTACGACGTGAACGGGCGCTACCAGATCACGCCGGCGGCGACGCTGATCGGCGTCTACACGTTCACCGACGGACGCGCGAGCGGCTTGCCGGGCACCGGCGGCCAGACGCTGAAGCCGCGCTGGCACCAGTTCACGCTCGGGTTCGACTATGCGTTGTCGAAGCGCACCGACATTTACCTGTCCGGCATCTACCAGCTGGCCGCGGGCGATGCGAGCACCGCGACGTCCGGTGGCTATCGCCGGATCGCGGCGATCTCGAACATCGGCAGCGCATCGTCGACGAATCGGCAGCTCGCGTTCGTCAGCGGGCTGCGCGTGAAGTTCTGAGCGTTCGCGCAGCCGGCGCGGCGCGATAAGCAAAGCGGGAATCGTTGTTTGCCGCGTCGCGCCCGGTTGCCGAGAATGTCCGTTTTTCCGGATGCTGCCGCGCCCGCGCGCGGCACGGCTTCTCTCATGACCGACTCTCCTTCCCGCCCACGCCGCGCCGGCCGACGCGCGGCGCTGCGCCAGCTCGCCGGCGGCTGGGCCGCCGCGATGCTGCCGGCCGGCGGCGCGCTCGCGGGCCAGCCGCTCGCCCCGCTCGCACCGCTGGACGTGCCGCCGTGGACGCGCACGCCCGGCGCACCGCTGCTGTCGCCACCGTATGGCCTGCCGGGCGCGCACGAACGCGACGTCATCCGTCGCAGCGCGCGCACGCCGGCGCTGCCCGGCTCCGGCTCGTCGATGACGCCGCTCGCCGACCTGTTCGGCGACATCACGCCGAACGGCCTCGTCTACGAGCGCCATCACGCGGGCGTGCCCGAGATCGATGCACAACGCCACCGCGTCGTCGTGCACGGCCTCGTGCGCGAGCCGCGCAGCTTCACGCTCGACGACCTGCTGCGCTTTCCGTCCGAATCGCGGATCCACTTCCTCGAATGCTCGGGCAATACCGGCAGCGAATGGAACGGCCCGAGCGGCCTGCCCGTCCAGTTCACGCACGGGCTGCTGTCGTGCTGCGAATGGACGGGCGTGCGGCTGTCGACGCTGCTCGACGAAACGGGTGTCGATCCGGCCGCGCAGTGGCTGCTCGCCGAAGGCGCGGACGGCGCGGCGATGACGCGCAGCCTGCCGCTCGACCGGATTCTCGAGCGCGCGCTCGTCGTCTATGCGCAGAACGGCGAGCGGCTGCGCCCCGAGAACGGCTACCCGGTGCGGCTGATCGTGCCGGGCTTCGAAGGCAACACGAACATCAAGTGGCTGCGGCGGCTGAAGCTCGTGCGCGCGCCGGAGATGACGCGCGAGGAAACGTCGAAATACACGAGCCTGCTGCCGAACGGCTGCGCCCGCCAGTTCGTGTTCGAGATGGACGCGAAATCGGTGATCACGCGCCCGTCGGCCGGCCACCGGCTCGCATCGCACGGCTACTATCCGATCAGCGGCTATGCGTGGTCGGGGCGCGGCCGGGTGCGCGCGGTCGACGTCTCGACCGACGGCGGCCGCAGCTGGCGCGCCGCGCGGCTCGCGGGCGACGTGCGCGATCGCGCGCTGACGCGCTTCGAAGCCGACTGGGTCTGGAACGGCGAGCCCGCCGACCTGCAAAGCCGCGCGACCGACGAAACGGGCTACGTGCAGCCGACCCGCGACGCGCTCGTCGCCGCACGCGGCGTCAATTCCCAATACCACTACAACGGCATCCAGAACTGGCGCGTCGGCGCGGACGGGGAGGTGCGCAATGCGTAACACGATCGTGCGTCGGCTCGCGTCGTGCGCGGCCGTGTCGGGCGCGCTCGGCGCGCTCGCGTTGTCTGCGCTACCCGCGTTCGGTGCCGGCTTCGGCCTCGGTCAGCCGGTCGACCGCGCGGCGCTCGCCGCATGGGACATCGACGTCGCGCCCGACGGCGGCGGCCTGCCGCCCGGCGCGGGCACGGTCGCGCGCGGCGCGCACGTGTTCGCCGACAAGTGCGCAATGTGCCACGGCGCCGGCGGCCAGGGCGGCGTCGGCGATCCACTCGTCGGCGGCCTCGGCTCGCTGGCCGGCGCGAAGCCGAAAAAAACGGTCGGCAGCTACTGGCCGTATGCGACGACGCTGTTCGACTACATCCGCCGCGCGATGCCGTACAACGCGCCGCAGTCGCTGAGCGCGGACGAAGTCTATGCGGTCACGGCCTACGTGCTGCACCTGAACGGCATCGTGCCGGACGACACGACACTCGACGCGCGCACGCTGCCGCGAGTCAGGATGCCGAACCGCGACGGCTTCGTGCCCGACCCGCGGCCGGGACGACTGTGACGCGACGCGATCCACCGGCCGGCATGACGCAGAACGGCCCGGCAAGACTGCCGGCATCGCGTGCGGGATTTTTTCGTTCGGCGCCAGCGCGCCGCGCAGGGAGGAGCCTACCTTGACCGACACATCCGCCGCCGCTCGGGCCGACGCGCCGCTCGTGGCGTCGCCGTTCGTCGACGTCCGTTCGCCGGCCGATTTCCCCGACAGCCCCGCGTCGCGCGTGCTCGCGCAGCCGCTGATGCTCGGGCTGTTCCTGCCGATCCAGGCCGGCGGCTGGAGCGCCTCGACGCTGCCGCGCTCGACCGACTGGACGTTCGACTACAACGCCGACCTGGTCGCGCGCGCCGAGGCGCTCGGCTTCGATCTCGTGTTCGCGCTGTCGCAGTGGTTGCCGAAAGGCGGCTACGGCGGCGTGTTCGACGGCCAGGCGCTCGACTCGTTCATGACGCTCGCGGCGCTCACCGCGCGCACCGAACGGATCATCCTCGTCGCGACGAGCCACGTGCTCTACGGGCCGTGGCATCCGCTGCATTTCGCGAAGTTCACGGCGACGCTCGATCACATCTCGCGCGGACGCTGGGGCATCAACGTCGTGACCGGCCACCGCGCGATCGAACACGAGATGTTCGGCTGGAACCGGATCGAGCACGACCGTCGTTACGAGATGGCCGCCGAGTTCGTCGACGCGGTCAGCCAGCTGTGGGCCCAGCCGGACAACTTCAGCTATGCGCCCGCGCTGTCGAGCTGGCGGCTCTCCGGCGCGTTCGTCACGCCGAAGCCGCGCTACGGCCGCCCACTGCTGATCAACGCGACCGGCTCCGACGCCGGCATCGATTTCGCGGCCCGCTATTCGGACATCGTGTTCGTCACGAGCCCGGCCGGCCCGGACGTCGATCTCGCGCTGGACGCGCTGCCCGCGCATACGGCCCGCGTGAAGGCGGCCGCCGCCGCGCGCGGCAGGACGATCCGCACGCTGCTCAATCCGCTCGTGATCTGCCGCGAGACGGCGGCCGAGGCGCGCGCGTACCGCGACGCGATCGTCGCGCATGCGGACGAAGGCAGCTTCCACCGCTTCGACAGCGACGCCCATGCGTGGCGCGGCGGCTTCGAACAACGCGCGCAGGCGGCCGCGCGTGCGATCGGCGGCAACATCTCGATCACGGGCTCGCCCGAGGAAGTCGCCGACTACATCTTGCGGCTGCATCGCGCGGGCATCGACGGCATCCAGTTGAGCTTCTACGACTTCAGGCCGGATCTCGACTTCTTCGGCGCACGCGTGCTGCCGCTGCTGCGCGACGCCGGCCTGCGGCGCTGAACTCAGGCCGCCGCCGCGCCGGGCACGGCCGACGCGCGCCGCGCCGCGGGGCGCCGCAATCCGAGATGATCGCGCAGCGTGCTGCCGGCGTAGTCGCTGCGGAACAGCCCGCGACGACGCAATTCGGGCAGCACGAGCGCGATGAAATCGTCGAGGCCGCCGGGCAGGGTCGGCGCCATCACGTTGTAGCCGTCCGCGCCGTAATGCACGAACCGTTCCTCGAGCGCATCGACGATCTGCTCCGGCGTGCCGACGAGCTGCCAGTGACCGCGCGCGCCCGCGATGCGCAGGTACAGCTCGCGGATCGTCAGGTTCTCGCGGCGCGCGAGCTCGAGCGTCAGCGTCTGCCGGCTCTTGCTCGCATTCGTTTCCGGCAGCGGCGGGATCGGGCCGTCGAGCGGATAGGCGGACAGGTCGACGCCGCCGGTCAGGCCCGACACGAGCGCGAGCCCGACCTTCGGGTCGATCAGCGCCTGCAGCGCGTCGAACTTCTCCTTCGCCACGCTCTCGGTGCGACCGACCACCGGAAAGACGCCGGGCATGATCTTCAGCGTGTCGGGGTCGCGGCCGAACGCGGCAAGCTGCCCCTTCACGTCCGCGTAGAACGCGACCGCGTCGTCGAGCGTCTGCTGCGCGGTGAAGATCACCTCGGCCGTGCGCGCGGCCAGCCGCGTGCCGGCCGCCGACGAGCCGGCCTGCACGATCACCGGCTGCCCCTGCGGCGCGCGCGGCACGTTCAGCGGCCCGTCCACCCGGAAGAAGCGGCCGCGATGAGCGAGCACGTGGCGCTTGTCCGGGTCGAAGAAGCGGCCGCTGGCACGGTCGCGCACGAACGCGTCGTCGTCCCAGCTGTCCCACAGTCCGCGCACGACGTCGGCGAATTCCTCCGCGCGCGCATAGCGTTCGCCGTGATCGAAATGCGCATCGCGGTTGAAGTTGCGCGCTTCGTGCGCGCTCGACGACGTGACGAGGTTCCATCCGGCGCGGCCGCCGCTGATGTGGTCGAGCGACGCGAACTTGCGCGCGATGTGGAACGGCTCGTTGAAGCTCGTCGACGCGGTGCCGACGAGGCCGATGCGTTCGGTGACGGCCGCGAGCGCCGACAGCAGCGTCAGCGGCTCGAACTGCGCGACGTAGCTGTGCGCGGTGCGGCTCAGGAATTCGACGTCGTCGCCGCGCGTGCCGACGCCGTCCGCGAGGAACACGAGGTCGAACTTCGCGGCCTCGGCCGCCTGCGCGAGCCGCACGTAATGACGAAAGTCGACACCGGCGTCCGCCTGCGAGCCGGGATGGCGCCACGCGGCGATGTGATGGCCGGTCGGATACAGGAACGCGCCGAGGTGCAGGTGGCCGGTGCGGGTCGTCATCGGGGAGCTCCCGGAAAGTGGGCTGCGGGCGCAGCGGAATCAGAACACGCGTCCTTCGGTCAGGTGCGTGGTCACGCCGTTCAGGTCGTAGTCGCCGATCACCCGCGCCTTGTGCAGCAGCGGGTTGTGGCTGAAGATCGTGCGCAGGTTGCGCCAGTGCCGGTCGAGGTTGTGCACGCGCGCGGTCGCCGACGCGCCGCCCACTTCGAACAGCCGTTCGGCCGCGTACAGCGCGAGCTTGCCGACGATCAGCTGCGTGCGCGCGGTCGCGAGCGCGCTGTCGAGCACGCGTTCGTGCGCGTCCGCCGCGCCGGCCTCGATCGCGTCCGCGGAGCGGTCGAGCGCACGCGCGTTGTCGCGCACGAGCGCGTCGATCGCGTGGCTGTGCGCCGACAGCTCGCCGACGATCTGCTGGATGAAATGATCGTCGCGCGCGCTCGCCGCCGGGCTGTGCAGCACCGGCCGGCCATGCTCGAGCACGTAGCGGCGCGCGTCGGCCGCCACGTTGCGCACGATGCCCGCGCCCGTCGCGACGAGATGAAGCTGCCGCAGCGCGCCGCAATGGCGGCCGACGAGCGTCGAGCCGTCGCGGGCCGCGATTTCGTCCGCGAATACCTGCACGTCGTGCAGCAACAGGCTGCCGCTCGCGGTCATGCGCTGGCCCATGCCGTCCCAGTCGTCGAGCACCTGCACGCCGTCGCGCGCGACCGGGATGATCACGGCGAGCGCGTCGCCCTGCTCGTTCTCCACGTTGATGCGCGCGAAATCGGCAAACGCGGTGCCGGTCGAATAGTATTTGCGGCCCGTCACGCGATGGTGCGCGCCGTCGCGGCGCAGCACGGTCGTGTTCTCGCCCGGCCGCGACGTGCCGCGCTCGGTCGACGCGCCGCCGAAGATCGCGCCGGCCAGCGCGCGCTCGAGCTGCACGTCGTTGAACGGCGTGCACGGCGACAGCCGCAGCGTCTCGGTCAGGTCGTAGTGGATGCGCAGCGCGTGCGCGAGATTCGAATCGGCGGCCGCGAGCGTCGCGATCGTCTCGAACAGGTCGACCAGCGTGCCGCCCAGGCCGCCGCGTTCGACCGGAATCCTCAGTACGCCGAGCGCGGAACGGCGAAAGAGTGCGAAGCCTTCGAACGGCAGTTCGCGACGCGCCTCGCGTTGCGCGGCGTCGCGCCCGATCGCCGTCGCGAGTTCGGGCAGTGCGGCGAGCGCGGCGCGCAACGCGTCGTGCGGTTCGGCACCATGACGGGCATTCATGCAGCGGTTCCTCATCGTCGAAAAGCGACGGCCCGCCGCACGATTGCGCAGGCCGTCGCCGCAGCCCGCAGGCAGCACCGAAAAGTATAGGGACGCATCCGGTGCGCGTGAAAAACCGATTTCAGCTTTGGTTATGCGTGCGCCGGGAATGCGGCGCGCACGCGCATCGATACGGTCAGTGCGGGATGCCCCAGCGGCGCACCGTCACGCGTTCGAGCGTATCGAACACGAGATGCTCGACGAGCAGGCCGATCACGATGACGGCCGCGAGGCCCGCGAACACGCGGTCGGTATACAGCTCGTTGCGGTTCTGGAAGATGTACCAGCCGAGCCCGCCCTGCCCCGCGCTCGCGCCGAACACGAGTTCGGCCGCGATCAGCGTGCGCCACGCGAACGCCCAGCCGACGCGCAGCCCCGACAGGATCGACGGCAGCGCGGCCGGCACGAGAATCAGCGCGATCTGGCGCAGGCCGGTGAGGCCGTAGTTGCGCCCGGCCATCTTCAGCGTGGCCGGCACGCCGGCGAACCCCGTGTACATGCTGAGCGCGAGCGGCCAGAGCACCGCGTGCACGAGCACGAACAGCAGGCTGCCGGTGCCGAGCCCGAACCACAGCAGCGCGATCGGCAGCAACGCGATCGACGGCAGCGGATTGAACATCGACGTGAGCATCGACAGCACGTCGCGGCCGATGCGCGTCGACACCGCGAGCGAAGTCAGCACGAACGCGAGCAATACGCCGAGCGCATAGCCGCGCAGCAGCACCGACATCGAGATGCCCGTCTTCACCAGCAGTTCGCCCGACGCGATGCCCTGCACGAACGCGGCCAGCGTCGCGCCGAAGGTCGGCACGAGCAGGTCGTTCGCGACGATGCGCGCGATGATTTCCCATGCGGCGATCAGCACGAGCGCGATGACGGCGCGGCGAAACCCGCTCGCGCCGACGATGCGGCGCCACAGCGGTGCGGGCGCCGCACGTTCGGCGTCGGGCGGCGTGTCGAGCGGGCGTACGTATTCGGCGCGCACGGGCGGCAGCGGCGGCAGGACCGGATCGATCGTGCTCATGATGCGATGCCCTCCGTGGCCGGTGCGGCCCGCGTTTCGTCCGCTACGTCGGTATCGAACAGCAGATGATGAATGCGCGCGACGCGCTCGCGGAAGTCGCCGCTGCCGACGCTGTCGAGCGAATGATCGTGACTGTTGAGCTCCGCGCGCACGCGGCCCGGATGCGGCGACAGCAGCAGGATCCGGTTGCCGACGACGAGCGCCTCCTCGATCGAATGCGTGACGAACAGCAGCGTGAAGCGGAACTCGTCCCACAGCCGCAGCAGTTCCTCCTGCATCTTGCGGCGCGTGAGCGCGTCGAGCGCGGCGAACGGTTCGTCCATCAGCAGCACGCGCGGCTGCATCGCCAGCGCGCGCGCGATCGCGACGCGCTGCTTCATGCCGCCGGACAGCGTGTGCGGATAGGCATCGGCGAACGCACCGAGGCCGACCTTGTCGAGATAGTGCAGCGCGCGCTCGCGTGCTTCGGCGCGCGACAGCTTCGCGGCCGCGCGCAACGGAAACGCGACGTTCTCGACGACCGTCTTCCACGGCGGCAACTGATCGAATTCCTGGAACACGACGATGCGGTCGGGGCCCGGCCCTTGCACGGGCCGGCCGTCGAGCGCGATCGAGCCCGACACCGGCTCGATGAAACCGGCGATCGCCTTCAGCAACGTGGACTTGCCGCACCCCGACGGGCCGAGCAGCACGAAACGGTCGCTGCCATACACGTCGAAGCTGACCTGATGGGTCGCGCGCACGATCCGCGCGCCGCTCCGGTATTCGAGGCTCACGCGATCGATCGCCAGCAGGCGCTCGCTGTGCGCGCCGGCCGGCGCGGACGCGGATGCCGGCCTGCTCGCCGCGTCGGTGTCGGTGACGGGTTGGGCGGGCGGTACGGCGGCGCCGCGCGCCGCGTACGGCGGCAGCCCGATTCGGGGAGAAGTGGCGTTCACGATCGAAACTCTTGCGGGTAAAGCATCAACATACGGCGGCACCGTGCGCGGCCCAACCAACGATTGCACATATCGAAACCGCGTCGACGCATAAGCGTCGATCGCGGCGCCGCAGCGCCACGCCCGCTCAGCTGCCGCCGGCCGTCGCCGGATCGTCGAAGAAGTAGTCGCGCCACGACTTCGGCTCGTTGCGGATCGCGCCGGTGCGATACATGAACTGCGCGAGCTTCAGCGTGTTCTCCGGGGCCGTCTTGAACTGCACCTGCGGATTGCGCAGGATCTTCAGCAGCAACGCGCGATCGATCTTCGAGCCGTTCACGCGGATATAGGTATCGACCGCGCGCTCGGGATCTGCCGCGATCTGGTGCGCGGCGTCGGCGAGCGCGGCGACGAACGCGCGGTACGTCTTCGGGTTCTCGTCGCGGAACTTCTCCGTCGCGTACAGCACCGTCGCGGAACTCGGGCCGCCGAGCACGTCGTAGGAATTCAGCACGATGTGTGCGTTCGGATTGCCCGCGAGTTCCTGCTCCTGGAACGGCGGATTGCCGAAGTGGCCCGTGATCACGTTGCTGTTCGCGAGAATCGCGGCCGTCGCGTCGGGATGCGGGATCGCCTGCGTGAGCGGATCGAGCTTGTCGAACTGCTTGTCGCCCCACTGCTTCGCGGCCGCGTACTGCAGCACGCGCGACTGCACCGACACGCCGACGGCCGGCACCGCGATGCGGTCCTTCGCGCCCAGGTCGGCGATCGTCTTCACGTTCGGGTTGCTGCTGACGAGGTAGTACGGAAAATTGCCGAGCGACGCGACGCCCTTCACGTTCTGCCGGCCGTGCGTGCGATCCCACACGGTCAGCAGCGGCCCGACGCCCGCGCCGGCGACGTCGACCGCGCCCGACAGCAGCGCGTCGTTCACGGCCGCGCCGCCCGACAGGCGCACCCAGTCGACCTTGATGTCGAGGCCGGCCTTGCGCCCTTCCTTCTCGATCAGTTGCTGGTCGCGCGCGACGTTCAGCATCAGGTAGACCACGCCGAACTGCTCGGCGATGCGGATGCGGCCTTCCGCGTGCGCGGCTTGCGGCGTGCCGGCGGCGGCCAGTGCGAGCGCCGCGGTGAGCGTGGCGGCCAGTGCGCGGCGCGCGGCCAGGGTCGTGCGGCGCAGGGCCGGCGAAAGCGGAAACGACATCGGAACTCCAGTGAGAATGAGGCGGCGAACCAGGACGTGCCGTTCAGAACGGCGCGTCACCTTCGATCGTGGTGCGGTACAGCTTGCGGCGCAGATGGTCGGGCGTGCCGGCCGCGAGATGCATCAGCGAGCGGTTGTCCCAGAACACGAGGTCGTGCTCGCGCCAGTGGTGCCGATACAGATGCTCCGCGCGCACGCTGTGCGCGAACAGTTCGTCGAGCAGCGCGCGGCTTTCGTCTTCGGGCAGATCGACGATGCGCGTCGTGAAATGCTCGCTGACGAACAACGCCTTGCGGCCCGTTTCAGGATGCGTGCGCACGACCGGATGCACCACCGCCTCGACCTGCGCGATCTGCTCGGCCGACAGGTTCGGCCGCCACGGGCTGCGCGCCTGCAGCTCCGCATAGCGGGCGAGATACGTGTGCTCGGCACGCCGCCCTTCGACCGCGCGGCGCAGGTGCGCGGGCAGCGTGTCCCACGCGAGATGCATGTTCGCGAACAACGTGTCGCCGCCCTCGGCCGGCAGCTCCTGCGCATGCAGCAGCGAGCCGAGGCTGGGCTTTTCCTTGTACGACAGGTCGGAGTGCCAGAAATGGCCGGCGTCGCCGAGCCCGATCGGCTTGCCGTTCTCGACGATGTTCGACACGATCAGCACTTCCGGATGCGCGGGCAGCGCGAACTGGTGCAGCACGTGGATCTGCAGCGGGCCGAAACGGCGGCTGAACGCGATGTGCTCGGCCGGCGTGATGCGCTGGTCGCGAAACACCAGCACGTGATGGTCGAGATGCGCGCGATGGATGCGCGCGAAATCGGCGGCGCCGAGCGGTTGCGACAGGTCGATGCCGACGACTTCGGCGCCGAGCGGCGCATCGAACGGGACGATGTCGAATCGCTGCGTGCCGGCCTCCGGCGGCAAGGCGGGCGTCGATATTGCGGCGCGGATGGCGGAAGTCGTCACGGTACAGCCCTTGATTCGGTAAAGATGCGAATCTACGAGCGCGTGCCGCACTGCGTCAACGAAGCGATTCGGATACGTTTATCTGCTGTAGCGATAAAGATCGCTGCTCGGACGGCGGGGCCGGCAGGCGGGCGTCCGCCACCCGACGCGGGCTTTCTGCAGTATTTACAAATGCAGCGCCGTCCGGCACCGCCCGCGTGGGCCGGACCGATGCCGCGGCGTCGCCGGGCATCGGCGCCGCTCCGGCACGCAGCTTGCGCGCGCCGGACCGGATATGGCCGCGGCACGGAATCGCCGGCCGCCAACGGCATTGCCTGGTCGTGAGCGATGAAAACAGTCCCTCCCCTGCTGGAATCGGCACCAATGCGGGCCGATCACTTCGTCCAGTTCTACGAGTCCGACGCGCAGCTCATGTCGGAAGTCGCCGTGTTCGCGGCCCAGGCGCTGAGCGCCGGCGGCAGCGCGATCGTGATCGCGCGGCCCGCCTGCCTCGCGGCGGTGCACGAACGCCTGCACACGCTCGGTGCATCGGCCGGCGGCGCGGCTCGCGGCCGCATCTTCATGTCGAGCGCGCATGCGCTCCTCGACAGCTTCATGAATGGCGACCTGCCCGACCCCGCGCGCTTTCGCCGCTCGATCGGCACGATCGTCGAAGCGGCGATCCGCGCCGGCCGGCCCGTGCATGCGTTCGGCGAAATGGTCGCGCTGCTGTGCGCGCGCAACCGGTACGCCGCGGCGCTGCGGGTGGAAGCGCTATGGAACGCGCTGATCGAGCGGTACCGCTTCTCGCTCTACTGCGGCTATCCGCACGATGCGTTTGCGAGCGCCGAGCAGTCGGAGACGTTCCGCCACGTATGCGCGCTGCACCGCCGCATCCTGCCCGTCGCATCGCTGCGCGACGACGAAGGCGGGCTGCACCCGACGCTGGCGCTGGCGCAGCAGCGCTCGCGCGCGCTGAGCGACGAGATCCGCCGCCGCGAGGATGCCGAACAGCAACGCAACGGCGTCCTGATGCACGCGCCATTGCCGATCGCGCTGCTGTCGGGCCCCGCGCACCGGATCGTGCTCGCGAATCACCGCTTCTCGGCCTTGTGCGGCCGGACCGACATCGTCGACCAGCCGCTGACGGCGGTGCTGCCTGGCGGCGATGCGCCCGAGATCGTGCGTGCACTGGAAGCCGCCCGCGCGCAGGGCTGCTCGACGACGATCGGCGAGCACCGCGACCGGCCCGAGCCGGACGGCGCCCGCGTGTATCGGCTGCATTTCAATCCGCAGCCGCTGGCGGACGGGCTGGGCGTGATCGTCAGTGCGGTCGAGGTGACCGAGCACGTCGCCGCGCGCGAGAAGCTCGTCGCCGCGAACGCGGAGCGCGACCGGCTGCTGGGCGAGCTGCGCGACGCGAATCAGGCCAAGGACCAGTTTCTCGCGGTGCTCGGCCATGAGCTGCGCAATCCGCTGACACCGATCTCGCTCGCGCTGGAGCTGATCCGCAACCGCGACGGCCACGCGACGCCGAACGAGATCGCGATCATCCAGCGCCAGCTCGATCACATGGTCCGGCTGATCGACGACCTGCTCGACGTGTCGCGCATCACGCGCGGCAAGATCACGCTGAAGAAGGAAGCCGTGCGGCTCGCCGACATCGCCGACCGCGCGGTCGAGATCGCGAGCCCGCTGCTCGAGCAGCGCCGCCACCGCCTGCAGGTCGACGCCGATCCGGACGCGCGCTGCCACGGCGACCCGGTGCGGCTGTCGCAGGCCGTCGCGAACCTGCTGACCAACGCGGCGAAATACACGCTGCCGGGCGGCGACATCACGCTGCGCGCGGCGCGCGGCGCGGACGACACCGCGATCGTCGAGGTGTGCGACAACGGCGCCGGCATTCCGCGCGATCGTCTCGACAGCATCTTCGAGCCGTTCTACCGGCTCGACGGCGAAGCGAAACAGGCGCATGGCGGCCTAGGCATCGGCCTTGCGCTCGTGCGCAGCCTCGTGACGCTGCACGGCGGCACGGTGCGCGCGGACAGCGCCGGCCCCGGCTGCGGCAGCACGTTTACGATCACGCTGCCCGAATACCGGCCGAAAACGGTGGCGGTCACCGTGCCGCAGCCGCCGCCCGGCATCCGCGACCTGGCGCCGGGCCGCACCGGCCGGCGCGTGATGCTGGTCGACGACAACGAGGATGCCGCGTCGACGCTCGCGCAATGGCTGCGCGAGGCCGGTCACGAGGTCGCCGTCGTGCACGACCCGGTCACCGCACTGGCCGCGTACCGCGCCTATCGCCCCGACGTCGCGATCCTCGACATCGGACTGCCGGTGATGGACGGCTACGAGCTGCTGCGGCGGCTGAAGGCGATCACCGAGGTCACGCCGTGCATCTTTCTCGCGCTGACCGGTTATGGCCGCAACGCGGATCGCGAACGCTGTCTCGCGACCGGGTTTCTGCAGCATTTCGTGAAACCGGTCGACCCGGCCGCGCTCCATCTCGCGATGAGCCGGCCGGGGACGGACGGCGATGCGCACGACGGCGCCGGTGCGGAAGCCGGACGCTGAACGCTGCCGGATCCTGAATGCCGAATGCGGCACGAGGCATGCAACCAGCCGACGTTCCGGCAAGCGCCGTGCGGCTCAGTTCTCCTCGGAACAGCGGATCGACGTCAGGCCGGCCGATTCGACGATCCGGATCAGTTGACGCAGCATCGCATCGGCGTCGGCCGGTTCGCGCCACTTCACGAGCAGTTCTTCCTCGCGCGACGCACGCGCGGCCGTTTCGCGAAAACCGCGCGTGCGGCACGCGAAGCCCGCATTGTGCAGCCCGGTCGTCAGGCGCTCGCGCGCCGTCGAGCCCAGTTCGTACTCGACCGTGACCAGCGCAGTCCTGACGCTGCGCACGCGCTGCTCGACCAACCTCAGCGGCCACACGACCAGGAGCGCGAGCGCGAGCCCGAGCGCGCCGAGCGACAGCTGGCCGCCGCCGATGCACAGTCCGACGACGGTGACGAACCACAGCGTCGCGGCCGTGGTCACGCCGGATACGAGGCCATCGCGATGCAGGATCGCGCCGCCGCCGATGAAGCCCATCCCGGTCAGGATGCCGAGCGGCAGGCGCATCGGGTCGAGCACCGAGAACCCGTCCTGCGGCTTGCCGGCCTGCAGCAGCAGCGCATTGACCTGCAGCATCGCCAGGCACGCGGCGAGACAGACGAAGATCGTCGTGCGCAGCCCTGCCGTCTTGCCGGATTCGCTGCGATCGAGGCCGATCAGCCCGCCAGCGACGAGCGCCAGGACGATCCTGACGAGGACCGCATCCCACTGAAGTACGACCGGCATCGGCTCCATGCGCGCCTCCCTGCAAATCTTCTTGCGTGATGCGTCGCGGCGCGGCCGCGGACGACGCTTGCGGGGCGCAAGGTTCGGGCCCGGCTCGCGCGCGAGTCGCAGTGTCGGCGTGTCGCCGCGCGCACGGCTAGCGCCCTGACCGCTCAGTCGTCGCACGCGCATGCGACCGGGCCGCCGTCTCGGTCCCGTCCTTCTCCGCATCCGTTCGGATACGAAAATCGCCTGCGTCACAATTCCGCCTCCCCCGGTACCCGATCGGGTACGAAACGGCGCACCGGCTCCCCGGTTCGCCGCTCCGTTCCTGTACGGATACGAAGGGATGCCCCGGCCGGCGAGTTGTGCAATACTGTTCCCGATCAGATACGAAGCACGGAGAACGTCATGTCGGAGTCCCAGTCCGTCGACACGATCGGCGCGCTCGCCCACCTCATCCGCGCCGCGCGGCTCCAGCAGGGGTTCACGCGCGACGAACTCGCGAACGCGACCGGGCTGTCGCCGAAATTCATCAGCCAGGTGGAAGGCGGAAAGCCGACCGCGCAAATCGGCAAGGTCATGCTGCTGCTCGGCGAACTGGGCGTGCGCCTGTACGCCGAGTCGTCGGTCGAGATTTCGGAAGCCACCGCGCTGAAGGCCGCGCAACGCCGCAGGAGCAGCCATGGCGGCTAGAACGCTGATCGCGTCCGCCAACGGCGTGCGCATGGGCACGCTGACCGACGACAAGGGCATCTGGTCGTTCGCGTACGACCCGCAATGGCTCGCGTCCCCGGCTGCCTATCCGCTGTCCCCGGCGTTCGCGCTGCGCGCCGGCCCCTTCACCGACACGTCGACCGATCGCCCGGTCCAGTGGTTCTTCGACAACCTGCTGCCCGAGGAAGGCATGCGCACCTCGCTCGCGCGCGAGGCGAAGGTCGACGCCGCCGACGCGTGGGGCCTGCTCGCGTACTTCGGGCGCGAATCGGCCGGCGCGCTGACGCTGCTGGCCGACGGCGAACGGGAAGCGCCCGGCAGCCTGCAGCCGCTGCCGCTCGACGAGCTCGAGCGCCGGATCCGGGCGATGCCCGAGCGCGCGCTGACGGCCACCGCGCCCAAGCGCATGTCGGCGGCCGGCGCGCAGCAGAAGCTGCTGCTGGTGCTGCGCGGCGATGCACCCGACTACGCGCTGTACGAGCCGGTCGGCAGCGAGCCGTCGATGCACCTGCTCAAGCCGGACATGCGCGCGGCCGGCTACCCGCACTCGGCGATCAACGAATTCTTCTGCATGAAGCTCGCGAAGAAGATGGGGCTCGACGTGCCCGACGTGCACTTCCTGCGCGCGCCGTCCGCGTGCTACGTGATCGACCGGTTCGACCGCGACGTCGCGTCGGCGCCGGCCGCACGCGTGCATACGATCGACGCGATGCAGTTGCTCAACTACGACCGCGGCTTCAAGTACCAGCGCGCGAACGCGCAGGAGCTCGCCCGCGCGATCGAGCGCACCAGCACGCGCGCGCTGGCGCGCCTGTCGGTGTTCCGCTGGACCGTGTTCAACGTGGTGGTCGGCAATGCCGACGCGCACCTGAAGAACCTGTCGTTCTTCGTCGACGCGCGCGGCTACCGGCTCGCGCCGTTCTACGACATCGTCAGCACGGTCGTGTATCACACGCCGACGCACCGCCCCGACCATCGCGGCGATCACTGGCCGCACTGCGAATTGACGATGCCGCTCGGCAACGCGACGCGCTTTGTCGAAATCGATGCGGCCGCGCTGATCGCGTTCGGTCAGGCGCTCGGGCTCAGGGAGAAAGCGGCGGCAAGCGAACTGCAGCGCTTTCTCGAACCGCTCGATCGCCATGTCGCGCAGACGCTCGAGGAAGTGCGGGCAATCGCGCGCCCGGACGCCGGCGAGACGCGGCTGCTGAATTCGATCGCGGCGATGCCGATCGCGGAGATGGGGCGCGCGCTTCGGCCGACGCACGGTTGAGGACGGGCATGAAGCATGCACATGGGTGCGCCGGTCCAGGTGGATCGCCAATCCGACGTCCGGCGTCGGTCGGGTGCCCCATTCCGCGATCGTTGCCGCCGTGCCCGCCCCGCACCGGCATGTCGGCAGACGCGAACCTGCGCCCGCCGTACGGCCGGGCGCCGAACCGCTCGGTCAGCGGATCGGCGGCGTCGAACTCAGCTTCTCCGACAGCATCCGTTCGTACACGCCGAAGTGCAGATCGACCTCCTTTTGCGTGACCGGGGTGACCGTGATGTTGATCTGCTCGGGCAACAGGCCCAGCACGACCGCGACCGCGGCTTCAAGTTGCGGTGCACAAGCCTTGTCCTCCGCCATCGTCGTGCCGACCAGCACGTCGTAGGTCTTTTCCTGCCGGCAGACGATCTCGACGAGTCGCGCCCGCGCGCTCATGTTGTTGTCGATCGCCAGCCTGACGACCTCGGTCACGGTGCGCATCGTCTCGGTCGGAAAGCCCTTCGTCGAGCGCAGCCGGATACGATGCCTGCCCAGCGTAAGCCAGTCCGTATCGAATTCCATGGCGTCCTCCGCATGCAGTTCCAAGCCGCTGCGATGATAGGTTCCAGCACCGGAATTTCAAGTGCAAAAATCCGCCGCCGCCCCTTGAAATTTTCCGCAGAGTGCCTATCTTGAGTTTCGCTCAGGCAGACGCGCGAACCGTTTCATCCCGCGCGCTGCGTGTTTCGATTTGTTTGCCGGCAGTCCGGCAGGCGAACTGGAGCGCGTAGGCCCGTTCGCCTCCCGATTGCCATCCAGGAGGATACGATCATGAGCGATCTTTACTTCGGAACCGATCTCTTCAGCGAGTTCGACCGCCTGCAGCAGCAGATGGCGCAACTCTTCGGCGGCTTCCCGTCCAGCATCCGCGCGAGCCGGCTCGGCGCATTTCCTCAGATCAACATCGGCGCGACGGACGAGTCGATCGAGATCGTCGCCTTCGCCCCGGGCATCAACGCCGCCGAACTCGACGTGTCGATCGACAAGGGCTTGCTGACCCTCAGCGGCGAACGCAAATCGACGCAACCCGACACTGAAAGCGAGACGCGTACGTATGCGCAGGAGCGCTTCGTCGGCGCCTTCCGGCGCGTCATCGAGCTGCCCGACACCGCCGATCCCGACAAGGTCCAGGCGCGCTACGAAAATGGCTGCCTGTCGATCAGTATCGGCAAGCGCGAGTCGTCCAAGCCACGCGCCATCACTGTCCAGTAACTCGAGGAGCCGATCATGAACGACATGACCAAACTGGCTGAACGCGCCCCGTCCGCAGTCACGCGTCGCGACGCGGAACAGGCCACGCGCCGGATCACCCTCACCCCGGCCGTCGACATCTACGAGAGCAACCAGGGCGTCACACTGTGGGCAGATCTGCCCGGCGTGACGAAGGACAAGCTGGACGTCAAGGTTCACGACAGCAGCCTCTCGATCGAGGCCGAGGCGGTGGTGCCGACGCCGGCAAATCTGCGCCTGCAGCATGCCGAGGTCCGGGAGCCGCACTTCGCGAGGACGTTCACGCTGTCACCGGACTTCGATACGTCGAAGATCGAGGCAAGCCTCCAGGACGGGGTGTTGAAGCTGACGATCCCGCGTCGCGACGAGGCTCGCCCACGGCGCATCGAAGTCAGGACCGGCTGACCCTGCGGCAATGGCGGGTCGGGAGCATGGGCGGCGGGAAAAGCGCCGCCGCCCGTCGCGAATCAGGAGCGGGAGGCACCGGTTTCCGATGTCGCTCAGGAGTCCTGGAAAGGGCATGCGGTCCTTGTCCGCACCGTGCCCATGCGACGATCGCGACACGCACGTCCGCACCGGATGGCCACATCGCCATCGTCCGGATCGAACGGAACGACGAGGTGTCGGCCGACCGGCATCCGCCGCGTTTCGGCGAGCGCTGGACAAGCGCGGCCGAAACGCAGCGCGATGCGCTCGAGTACGCGGTGCAACTGATCGATCGCGACATGCCCGGCGCAGCCGAGGCTCGGGGCACGCATGCTGCCCGAGGGGCTGGCCGCCACGCTCGAAACGGATTGAAGCTGAATCGGAGGATGCCATGAATACCGATCCGAAAAAGTGGAACCCCTTCAAGTTCCTTCGCGGAACTGCCCGCAAATCCGACGCGGAAGGCCCGGAAAACCCGCCGTCAAGCGAACAGTGGCGGGCCGCGTGGCCCGACATTCCGCGACTGTTCTCACGTGAGCCGTGGCGTGCGGTGGAGGAATTCCTTCATGACCCGCTCGCAGGCCGTGGCGCGCTCGAACGATGGTTCGGCGACTTCAGTTCATCGCGCTTCCAGCCGCGCATCGACGTCGTCGATGAAGGACCGGTGCTGCGCGTGACCGCCGAACTGCCCGGAATGGCGCGCGAAGATCTGAAGGTGAGCGTCGAGGACGGGGCAATCGTGCTGCGCGGAGAGAAAAAGCAGGACGTACGCAGCGAGGAAAACGGCTGTTACCGGCTGGAGCGCGCCCACGGAAGCTTCATCCGCACGATCCCGATGCCGGACTACGCCGACCCCGATCGCACGTTGGCAAAGTTCGATAACGGTGTACTCACGTTGACCGTGCCAAAGTCGGAGCCGACGCAGACCGTGAGTCGCACGATCGAAATCCGCTAGGGCAAACACGAAAAGTGCCGTGGTGGCGGGCGGATATCGGACGAACCGGGCCGTTGGCTCAGTTGGTGGAGCGGCCGACTTTTTTGTCCGTTGGCCACTGGTTCGAATCCGGTACGGCCCGCATGAAACCGAAAATCCGCTGCCAGCCGACAAACGCCGCTTGCCATAGGCGACGAACGCACCGCATCCACGGATGATGGTCAGCCAGCCGCTGTGGAAGTGTCGTGGCAGACGTGCCCGAAGCGGGACACTCGCGACGCATATCGCACGGCGTCGTCCTTTGGACCCGGCTCGATCTCGCACCAGAATTCCTGATGACGGGCACCGAGACGGCGGGCCGCCTCGTAGCGATGAAAGTGACTGGCGAGCCAGAACCGGCACCCGTCGAAGAAGACCTTCATGGCCGGCCGCGCCGCGCGCATCGAACCACGGCGGATAGCGGTCATGGCTTCCTCCAGCGCTTCGTCGGCGAATGTTTGCGCGCCGCGCAGTGCATCATCGACCGAGAGTTGCAAGAACTTGAGGTAGTCCCTCCCGAGCACGCCGGCAGGAAGCCCCATCGACGAGCGGACAGGCGAACGCGGTTCATTGGCCATGACCATGTCCGATTCAGCGGGTTGGCAAGACGATCGGGACGCGGGTTGATGTCGCCGCATCCCGAGCCGGCCGGTCGGGCAAGTTCATTCGTCGGCCATGAGATGGCGGATGACCAGCGCCGGATCGGCGATATCCAGAATCAGCCGGCGCAGTATGCGCCTGCGCATGTGCTCTTCGTCGAGACTCCAGGGCGCGCCCTTTGCGCTGAGATAACGCGCGAGCGCGTCCCGGTTGTCTGCGCCTGCGGGCAAGTCGAGCCGGACGGCCAGCAGTCCCGCCACCACGTCGTCGAGCTCGATGTCGAGCGGCTTCGAGTCGATGCAAAGTTCGAGTTTCATGTCGGTCACCCGCAAAAAGCGGCGCCGCTTCAGCGGGGCAGCGCGCGGCGCCGAACGTGTCGCGCCGGCCGCGACTGTTGGCCGGCGCGTACGAGACCCGCTGCCCGGGTCAGTACTCGAGCGCCGGTTCGGCGGACTGCGCCGGCTTTTCGTCCTTCGGCGCGTCCGCAACCGTCGCGTCGGTCGTCAGGATCAGCCCGGCGATCGATGCGGCGTTCTGCAGCGCCGTACGCGTAACCTTGGTGGGATCGACCACACCCGCCTCGACCAGATCGCCATATTCTCCGGTGGCCGCGTTGTAGCCGAAGTTGCCCTTGCCTTCGAGCACCTTCGCGATGACCACCGAAGGCTCGTCCCCCGCGTTCGAGGCGATTACGCGCAGCGGCGCTTCGAGCGCGCGCAGCACGATCTGGACACCGGCGTCCTGGTCGCCGTTGGCGCCTGTCAGGCTCGCCACCATCGAACGGGCGCGCAGGAGCGCTACGCCACCGCCCGGCACGATGCCTTCCTCGACCGCCGCGCGCGTGGCATGCAGCGCGTCGTCCACCCGGTCCTTCTTCTCCTTCATCTCGAGTTCGGTCGCCGCCCCGACCTTGATGACGGCCACCCCGCCCGCGAGTTTCGCGACGCGCTCCTGCAGTTTCTCGCGATCGTAGTCGCTCGTGGCTTCCTCGATTTGCGTGCGAATGGACTTCACGCGCGCTTCGATGCGCTTCTCGTCGCCCGCGCCGTCGATGATGATCGTGTCGTCCTTGCGCACCTCGACGCGCTTGGCACGGCCGAGATCCTCGAGTGCCGCCTTCTGCAGCTGCTTGCCGGTTTCTTCCGAGATGACGGTCGCGCCAGTCAGGATGGCGATGTCCTCGAGCATGGCCTTGCGCCGGTCGCCGAAACCGGGCGCCTTGACCGCCACCACCTTCAGGATGCCTCGCATCGCGTTGACCACGAGCGTGGCCAGCGCTTCGCCGTCGACATCTTCCGCAACGATCAGCAGCGGCTTGCCTGCCTTGGAGGCGACCTCGAGGATCGGCAGCAGATCCCGGATGTTCGAGATCTTCTTGTCGTGCAACAGGATCAGCGCGTCGTCCAGGTACGCGGCCTGCCGTTCCGGATCGTTGATGAAGTAGGGGCTGACGTAGCCGCGGTCGAACTGCATCCCTTCAACCACGTCCAGCTCGTTCTCGAGCGACTTGCCATCCTCGACCGTGATGACGCCTTCCTTGCCGACCTTCTCCATGGCGTCGGCGATGATCTTGCCGATGGTCTCGTCGGCGTTCGCCGAGACCGCCGCCACCTGTGCGATCTCCCTGTTCGTGGAAATCGGCTTCGACAGCTTGCGCAGTTCGTCGAGCACGGCGGCCACGGCCTTGTCGATGCCGCGCTTGAGATCCATCGGATTCATGCCGGCGGCGACGTGCTTCATGCCTTCCTGCACGATCGCCTGGGCGAGCACGGTGGCCGTGGTGGTACCGTCGCCGGCCACATCGGCGGTCTTCGACGCGACTTGCTTGACGATCTGCGCCCCCATGTTTTCGAAGCGGTCCTTCAGTTCGATTTCCTTCGCGACCGACACGCCGTCCTTCGTGATGGCAGGCGCGCCGAAGCTGCGCTCGATCAGCACATTGCGGCCTTTCGGCCCCAGCGTGACCTTCACGGCATCGGCGAGGACGTTCACGCCCTTGACGATACGGGCGCGGGCGCTGTCGTGGAATTGGACGTCTTTTGCACTCATGTTGCTGCTCCGGATAGTAGTCGTTGACTCGACCCGTCGCGAACCGCCAGTCGGGTGTTCGCGACCGGCTCGGGATGTCAGGCGGCCTCACGCGAGGCGCCGACGTCGGCCTCGAGGAGGCCCATGACGTCTTCCTCGCGCATGACGAGCAGTTCCTCGCCATCGACCTTGACGGTCTGGCCCGCGTATTTGCCGAAGAGAACCTGGTCACCGACTTTCAACTGGAGCGCGCGCAGCGCTCCATCCTGCAGCAGCCGGCCGCTGCCGACTGCGACGACTTCGCCTTGTTCTGGTTTTTCTGCCGCGGAATCGGGTATCACGATGCCCGAAGCCGTCGTCCGCTGCGTCTCGATTCGCTTGACGATAACCCGGTCGTAGAGGGGACGAATCTGCATTTCCATCTCCTGAGCGATTAAAGGATCACCAATAAGGGAATCCGGCTGCGGGCACCGAGGCGCGTGGAACGCCGCCGTGCAGCCGAGCCAATGTCTGGCGGATTGCGAAATAGAGGCGGCCGTCGCGCGCTTCAAGGGGGTGTGAAAACGGCTATTTGTAACAAGTTGTTTCGGAGCGGCGTTGAATGGGACTGCCCTGCCGAGGCGACGTACGGTGCGGCCGCGTCCACATTGCCGGGCTCGCTCCGGGCGCTGCGAGGTCCGGCCAGTGGTGACCAGCGAACGAAAGCGACAAGCGGGGGAATGGGCGATGCTGAATGGATAAGACAGGATAAGTATTCTTATCACAACGCATCCGTTTTTCTCAAAAACTCGAACACGAACAAATACGCCGGGACAATCGATCCCCTGCCCGCTCGCCCGTGTTTGCCTCACACGGCATGACGAAACGCGAAGGCACGCGAATACACACGAAAACACAGGAACACGGCAGACGCACGCGGCAAATCACGCGAACGAAGCACCGCTGCGGCGCGTCGCCCGCGCGCATGCCGCAATCGATTGGCCGTCGATATTCCGCGGCGGCCTCATCCGGTCGAAGCTCGGGCAGACCGCGCCGCACGCCCAATGCAATGCACGCGAAATTCAGCCGTGAAAGGCACCCCGCCTCACCCGGCAGTCGACTGAAGCGGCAATTCAGGGCCTTTGCAGGATGTCTGTCGCCTGCTCGGCGTCGGCCAGCGAGTCGAGCGCTAGATAGGCAATGAACTGCGAGCCGAGCACGGCGGCGGATATGCCGCGGAGATTGATCCCGCCGTCCGACAGTTTCTGGGTCAGCTCCGCGATGATCCCCATCTGGTCCAGCCCCATCACACGGATCGAGTGCAGGCTCGAGCTAGGACTGAATCCCGCCTGCGTGGCAGCACGGGTCTCCCGATCTCCCTGCAGCGGCGCGACGAATACCACCCCTTTGCCGGGTGCTTCCTGGGTGCGCCGGGCGACGATGAATTGCAAATCCACGCCGGCATCCCGCAACGCGTTCAGCACGCGTGCAAGACCGCCCGGCTTGTCCTCGATGGTGGCCGCCCAGACGTCAACGCGTTCCACGAGCAGTTCCATGGCCCCTCCAGAAAGTCGGACCTCGATGAAGACAATCTATGTCGCGCATGACCGGCGAGCAAGGCCGCTTGTGCGAACGGCGGCATGCAGGTTCGCCTAGGAATCCGATGATTTCGCCGACGGGGAACGCAAGCCGAGCATGACCGCCTGCCGATGCCGCCATTGAAGCAGCGCGTCGCGGAACTCGTCGGATGATTGTCCGGACGTAACGCGCCATGCTCCGGATTGAAAGGATCTCGCGGCGCGCCAGAACGACCGGGCCTCGGGCCCGTCGTCGATGGGAGTAATGGGCAACTGGTACGTTCGATGCAGATACGACAGGAAGGCGAGACCGTAGCCGCGGCGCCTCATCGTCGGGAGAATTTCCAGTCGATGGACATATACCCGATCGGTTCGCGGCGCCAGGCTGTATGTCGCCGCGCCGACGATACCGCCGGATGCCGCGAGGATCGCGACTTCCCAACCCGAATGCGGCACACCGTCGATGCCCAGATCGATCGGCGTCGATTGAAAACGAATCACGGGAAGCCGGCGAAATTTGTGCCGCGCAAAAAGTAACCGCAGGTAGGAAAGCACGTTCAGCCTTTCGTCATGTCCGCAGCGGCACGCTTGCTCATCTTCGCGCGCCACCGCAATTCGCAGCCGCACCCTGGCGCGTTGACGCTTCCCCTGTCGAACGCAACCGCCCATGACATGAACGACCCGGCATGGATGTCCGGATCGACGCGACCGTGCGATTCGCGAGCGACGCCGGCCAGAACTATTTCCGGTTCTTCAGGAACGTCTGTCCGGCTGCCGTGATCGAGACGCTTCCGCGGCCGTTCGTCGGATAGCGCACGAACCCTGCGCCGATGAGCTCGCGGGTGATGGACCAGCCAAGTGCGGGTGTATCGCGACCGTAACGAATATCGGCAAGGCGCTCCAGCGCCCAGATCGCGGATGCCGAGATGGTCGGAACGGTCGAAGCTTGGTTATCGCTCATGGCGTCTCCAGGAGTTTGATCATGATCAAGGGTGCCGCATGTATCGGACTCAATCGGCAAGACACGCACTCAGGCGCGTCCAGTCGTAACGGGCGCCGACCTCGATGCGTACGGCGGCATCGACGAGGTCGATGCCGTGGCGGCCGCAGTGCCGATCCGCACGTTCGATGAGTGCCTCGAGCGACGGCAGCGGTGCGTCGCTCTTCCAGGCGAAGGCGATCACGTTGCCCGCACCGTCTTCAGCCGGTGCGATTGCGACGGACGGGCCGAACGTCTCACGCAGCCTCGCGAGACAATCACCGAGTCGCGGATCGTCGCCGAGCAGATTGACGACGAGCACGCCGTCGTCGTTCAGTCGCGCGCGACAGGTGTCGTAGAAGGCTGCACTGCAGAGCTCGGACGGCGCGCCATCCGCATTGAAACCATCCTGCAACAGCGCATCGAATGTGTGCGCGGTCGTCGACAGGTGCCGCGCCGCGTCCGCGCAGATGATCGCCAGTCGCGCGTCGTCGGGTGGAACGTGGAACCGGTCGCGAAGCGCGATCACTTCCGGATTGATTTCGATTGCCGTGAGACGGGTGTTCGGCAGGTTCCGATAGCAATACTTCACGAGCGAACCGCCGCCGAGCCCGATCAAGCCAACATGCGCGGGTTCCGGCTGAAACAGCAGGAACCCCATCATCGTGCGCGTATAGCCGAGTGCGAGCGCGTCCGGGGCCTCCCGCAGCATCGTGCTTTGCATGCCACGGCCGTCGAAGCACAGCGAGACGAGGTGCTCGTTTTCCACGACGATCGGCTTGTCGGCGATCTCGGCCGGGGAAGCCGCGCGCAGGCCCAGGAACGGAAAATCGACAGGCGGCACGTCGGTCAGCCCTCTTGAAGCAAGGGCAGGAGCGCACGAAGCGCCGCCTCTTCGTCCGGACCGCTCGCAAGGACTTGCGCGGATGTGCCGCGACGCACCTGCAGCGATGACATGGCCATGCCGTCCTTGGCATTCCCGCGCCGCCCATTGGCGATCAGCAGGATGTCGCTGTCGAAACGGCGCGCCGTGACCACGAGCGCATCGCGCACGGCGGTCGCACCGTTCCGGCTCCAGGCGGGACCTGCTTCGAAATAGACGACGGTTGCCATGTTCCTCGCGTGTGGCGTGAGATGGAGCTGGTATTCAGTGGGACGGGGCGATCCGGCAGGCCATCAGGAACGCCTGGAACTCGGTTTCCCATGCCGCGTCGCGCATGTCGATTTCGAAACCGACGAGACGCTGCATTGCGCCGCTCAGATACACGACACGGAGCACTCGAGGCGGCACGCCCTGCGCGAAACAGCAGCCATCCGCATCGAGCAGCAGGCGCGGATGGTGCCGCAAGCGAGCACTGGCGACCGAGATGGGATCCATCACATGCCGAGCCGATTCCCGCGGATAGACGAACGCCAGATGAATACCGGCGGCCGCGAGCCGCTCGCCCACATCATGGAAGCGGTGGACCATCTGGAAGCCGCGCTCGCCGCCGCGCCCGACGCCCACCACGACAAGCCCCCGGCTCCCCGCGACCTCCGGCAGGGATATGGGCCGCCGATCAGGCAACAGCAGCACCCCATCCAGATCGAACATGTCGGCTACCTCCGCGAATCCGCCCTCAATTCCGGCGATCGGCGGCAAGACTGGATTATAAGACAGCATTCATGGAATGTGTATTTCATTATAATGTTGTGTGCGCCACCCCGTGGTCGGCCCGCCTGCGAGCCGACGGCACGGCGCCCGTTCCGGCGAGGCAGGTATCCGCCCGCTTTTGCCGCCGGCCGGCTCGAATCCGTCCGATGGAAGCCGCGAACGGTGCCCCCGCCTGCCCGCAATGCGCAATGGAAAACACCTGCCCAAACGGCACACTGCATCCGTGCGCGGACTGAGGTCATGAATGGTCGGCGGGCGCCGGCATCGAATCCGCTGACGAATCGGCCAGGCGAGTCGTCAAGGACGCGAACGGCAATGTGCTGTCGGACGGGGGGCGCGGTCGCGCCGATCAAGGATCCGCGCGTGAAGGGTTCATCGATCACGCCGAGAATGGGCGCCAAGGTAAAAAGCATCCGGATCGTCGGCGGCGATTACGAGATCGACGGCAAGACCGACGCGGGCAGCTTCGTGCTCGCGGCGTGCTTTCGCCGGGAAGCGTGACGCCGCGCGCTTACCTACGGCGAACCCGCTTGTCGTTGCAGTTCGCTGCACGCGCTCCCCACCGACAACATATCTACCCGGATCGATCGGGCATGGAGCGCGGTTATTGGAATCTGCCCGGCGTGACCATCGACGCGATCGAAACCGATCCGGACGCGATCGCGCTACGCGATGTATTCAGGATTCCTGCAGACGATGCCCGGTTCAAGATGGCCCGTGCGGATGGCACGAAGTACGTGACGCGGAAGGATGCCCATACGGACCCTGGCATGCGCACGGCATGCGCACCGGGAAATCGACGTCCGGGCGGCTCGCGAACTCAGTCCGCGCTTCGCTTCACCCGTTTGCCGAGCGCGCTTTTCGTCTTGTAGCTCACGCCGTGTTGTTCGAGATACTCGCGAATCAACTGCCGCACGACTTGCGACGGCGTCAGGTCCTGCTCCGCGCAGAGCATGTCGAACGCCTCTTTCTTGGCGGGATCGATCAGGATGGTCAAGCGTGCGGTTTTCGTTTCCATTGCAGGGCAGAGTCGGCGATATGCTAATTTAATTATAATGCATCGGCCCTTGCGTACCGCGCCCGAAAGCATTCGGCACGCGCGTGTGGCCCACGCTCGGCGAAAGCGCCCCAAGCAGGATCCGCCGCCGGCAACGCGCAGTCGGGTTTCGTTTCACCTTGTGCAGGCTCACGACCGGCGGTCAAGCCGATAGAGATAGTCGAGCACGTCGTCGACGACGGGCACGATCGCCAGCGTGACGAGTGCCGCGGCCAGCGGCACGGTCGACACGTAGCCGACATGCTTGAAGCCGATTGCGCCGGCCAGCCCCCCGACGAAGAACGACGCCAGCATCGTCGCGTGAATCCTGAGCTTCGCGCGGTTCGCGATCACCGTCTGCGCGTGCACGTCGGCACTCGAACGATTCCAGTAAAAGAGCTTGCCGAGTTCGATGCCGAGGTCCGTCACGATGCCCGTCATGTGCGTCGTGCGGATTTCCGCCCCCGACAGCTTGGTGATCATCGCGTTTTGCAGCCCCATGATGAAGCACAGCAGGATCACCGTGACCGGCATGAAGAACGCTTCCCACAGCGCGAGATGGCTGCCGAGCAGCCCGAACAGGAGCAGCAGCGCCGCTTCGACCAGCAGCGGCAGCACATACTGACTCTGCAGGCCGCGGCGCCGCCCCCAGTTGACGAGCACGGCCGAGCAGCCGGCACCCACCAGAAACGACGCGAGCGAACCCACCCCGGCCAGCACGAGCCGGATGTCGCCGAGCGCGGTCTGATCCGCGATCGCCGACACGATCCCGCTCATGTGCGACGTGTATTGCTTGACCGCGAGGAAACCGCCGGCATTGGTCGCGCCGGCGACGAAGGCAAGCGAAAACCCGAGCTGGCGGTTCGCGGCCGCGCTGCGGTGTTTTCCCGTCAGGCTTCGGAAGTACTGCGCTGGCATAGGATCTTCCCTCATTCGCCCGGATCGGGAGACAACGACGCCCCGGGCGGAACCCGGCGCGCCGCGGCACACCGCCACGGTCGCCCGTTCCAGCCAGGGTGCCATGAGACTTTCATGATAACGGCATTATCATACCTTGTTATCCTGATTCGTCTTTCGGTGTCATAATGCGGGCAGGAACAGGTCGCGGAAGAAGCGGCCTTTCCATCACCTCGTCCAACCCGAGCGTACTGGAGACATTCCGGATGGCACCCGTGCCGGTCGTCCATTTCGTCCTGCTGGCCGTGGCCGCGTGGCTCGCAGTCGGCACGCTGGGGCTCGGGGCGCTGCGCCGCACGCGACTGGTTGCCCACGGTCTCTTTCCGCTCGGCGCGCTGGTCGGACTGCTCGTCGGCGCGGCGGGCCTCGCCGGCATCCTTGCCGAACCGTCTGCCGCGGTGCTGCCGATCGGGCTTCCCGGCCTGCCCTTTCATCTGCGTCTCGATCGCCTGTCCGGCTATTTCCTGTTCGTGCTCGGCCTCGTCAGCACGGGGATCGGCGCCTTTTCAGCCGGATATTTCCGCAAGGGCGAAGGATCCGCGCCCGGGCTGATCTGCTTCGAATACCACGTCTGCGTCGCAAGCATCGCGCTGGTGTTGATCGCCGACGACGCCTATGTATTCATGGTCGCCTGGGAGACGCTGACGCTGTCCGCGACGTTTCTCGTCATGACCAACCACCGGATCGGCGAGATCCGCCGGGCCGGTTACCTGTATTTCCTGATCTCGCACGTCGGCGCGCTGGCGCTGCTGCTCTGCTTCGGCATTCTGCAGGCGCGCACCGGCGACTACACCTTCGCCAACCTGCGCGCGCAGTCGCTGGATGCCCTGCCCGCGTCGTTCGCCTTCCTGTTCGCGCTCGTCGGGTTCGGCGCAAAGGCGGGGATCTTCCCGCTGCATGTGTGGCTGCCGGAGGCGCACCCCGCGGCGCCGTCGCCGGTCTCGGCGCTCCTCAGCGGATTCGTGCTGAAAGTCGGCCTGTACGGCCTGCTGCGCGTGCTGTTCGACCTGTTGCACGTGCAGATTGCGTGGTGGGGCGTGCTGCTGCTCATGCTGGGGCTCGGCACCGCGCTGCTCGGCGTGGTGTTCAGCACCATCCAGGTCGACATGAAGCGCCTGCTCGCCTATTCGTCGATCGACAACGTCGGCCTGATGCTCGTCGCGCTCGGTCTCGCGGTGCTGTTTCGCGCGTACGGGATGACGAGCCTGTCCGCGCTCGCGCTGACCGCGATGCTGTACCAGATCGTTGCGCATGCAGCGTTCAAGAGCCTGCTGTTCCTGGGCACGGGCGCCGTGCTCCACGCCACCGGCGAGCGCAACCTCGGCAGGCTCGGCGGACTGATCCGCTTCATGCCGTGGACCGCGTGGGCCGTGCTCGCGGGCGTCGCGGCCAGCGCGGGCCTGCCGCCGCTCAGCGGTTTCGTGGCCGAGTGGCTGCTGCTGCAGGGCTTTCTGTTCGCGCCGCGGTTGCCGGATTCGGTGCTCGCCATGACGGTGCCGATCGCCGCCGCGCTGATCGCGATGTCGGCCGCGCTGGCCGGCTACACGATGGTCAAGTTCTTCGGCATCGTGTTCCTCGGGCAGCCGAGAGAAGCGAAGCTGAACCGCGCCCGCGACGCGAACACGTGGGAACGGCTCGCGTTCTGCTGGTTCGCGGCCGCCAGCGTGCTGCTCGGGCTGATGCCCGCCCAGTTCGTCAAGCTGCTGGATCGCGTCACGCACGCGCTGGTCGGCGCCGGCGTCGGCGCGGACAATCATGGCTGGCTGCTGTTCGCGCCCGTGTCGGCCGCTCGCGCGAGCTACATGCCGGCGGCGTTCATGCTGTTCTTCATCGCCTGCTGCGGGCTCGCGTGGGTGCTGGTGCGGCGTTTCTATCACGGCCGGCTGCGCCGCGCGGCCCCGTGGGGCTGCGGCTTCCCGTTCACGACCGCGCGCATGCAGGATACGGCGGAAGGATTCGGGCAGCCGATCCGCGAAATCTTCGCACCGCTGCTGCACATCGAGCGGCAATTGCCGTCGCCGTTCGACACCCAGCCGGCCTACCGGGTGTCGGTGACCGATCGCACCTGGTCCGCGCTCTACGCGCGCATCGCGGCGCTCACGCAACGCGCCGCCGACTGGGCAGGCCGCCTGCAGACGGGCAAGATCGCGGTTTACCTGACCTACAGTTTCGTCGTGCTGATCGTGCTGCTGATGTTGGTGAGACGATGGTAACCCTGTCCGGCGTCATCTCGCAGACTCTCGAAATCGTGATAGCGATCGCGGCCGCGCCATTGCTCACGGGGTGGGTCAACCAATGCCGCGCCTGGCTTCAGAACCGGCGCGCGCCGTCCATCTGGCAGCCGTACCGGATGCTCCACAAGCTGTTCAACAAGGAATCGGTCATCGCGCACGGCGCGAGCCCCGTGTTCCGCGGCGCGCCCTATGTCGTCTGGGCAGCCATGACGCTCGCGTGCGCAATCGTGCCGACCCTGTCGACCGAGTTGCCGCTGTCGCCCGCCGCCGATGCGATCGCGCTTGTCGGCCTGTTCGCGCTCGCGCGCGTCGCGCTGTCGCTCGCGGCGATGGACGTCGGCACGGCGTTCGGCACGCTCGGCGCGCGCCGCGAAATGCTGATCGGCTTCCTCGCGGAGCCGGCATTGCTGATGGTGCTCCTGTCGGCCTCGCTGATTACGCAGTCGACGCTGCTGACGAGCATCGTCGCGACGCTCGGCCGCGGCGAGCTCACGATCTATCCGAGCCTGGCGTTCGCCGGCATCGCGTTCACGCTGGTCGCGCTGGCCGAAAATGCGCGGCTGCCGGTCGACAATCCGACCACCCACCTCGAGCTCACGATGATCCACGAGGCGCTGATCCTCGAATATTCGGGGCGGCACCTTGCGTTGATGGAATGGGCGGCAAGCCTCAAGCTGTTCGCGTATTCGTGCATCGGTCTCGCGTTGTTCGTGCCCTGGGGCATCGCGAATGCGGGCGATCCGGTCGCGCTGCTGCTGGCGGTGCCGGTGCTCTTCATCAAGCTGACGGCAGGCGGTGTCGCGCTCGCCGTGGTCGAAACGGCCAACGCGAAGATGCGCATCTTCCGGGTACCGGAATTCCTGGCCACGGCCTTCCTGCTGGCCGTGATCGGCATGCTCGTCCACCTGCTGCTGGGGGCATGAATGCACGCCTACGCGACACAACTGATCAACTTCCTCGCGGCCGTGCTGCTGATGCTGTCGTTCGCGATGCTGAGCCAGCGCCGGATCCTGTCACTGATCCATCTCTATACGCTGCAGGGCGTCGCGCTCGTGTCGGCGAACCTGATCCTCGGCTTCGTCACGGCCGACGTGCACCTGTATGTGTCCGCCGGGCTGACGCTCGTGCTGAAGGTCGGCGTGATCCCGTGGTTCCTGTATCGGCTCGTGCGCAGGCTCGACGTCAAGACCGACGTCGAACCGCTCATCAACATCCCGACCACGCTGCTGATCGGCATCGTCCTCGTGATCGTCGCGTTCAACGTCGCCGCGCCGATCAGCCAGCTCGCGACCTCGGTCGCGCGCGGCACGCTCGGCATTGCGCTCGCGTGCGTGCTGCTGTCGTTCATGGCGATGATCACGCGCGCCAAGGCCATTCCACAGGTGATCGGCTTCCTGTCGATGGAAAACGGGCTGTTCTTCGCGGCGGCGGCCGCGACCAACGGCATGCCGATGATCGTCGAGCTCGGCATCGGGCTCGACGTGCTGATCGGCATCCTGATTCTGGGCGTCTTCATGTTCCAGATTCGCGAGCAGTTCGACAGCCTGGACATCCATCACCTCGAGAAACTCAAAGATGAATGACGCCCACGTCGTGCTCGCCGTGCTCGGGCTGCCGCTCGCGGGCGCCGCGTGCCTCGCCTGCGTGCGGCCGAGCCGGGTCGCGCGCCATCTGAACGTCGGCTTCAGCTTCCTGACGTTCGCGGCGACGCTGGTGCTTGCCGCGCGCACCGTCGAGCACGGCCCGTCGTACGCATTCGGACGCGCGTTTTTCGTCGATCCGCTCAATGTCTATCTCGTTGCGCTCACGGCGTTCGTCGGCTGGACGACGTCGCTGTTTTCCCGGCCCTACATGCAGATCGAGGAAGCCCGCGGCCGGATGACGGCCGCGCGGATGCGGCTCTATCACAGCATGTATCAGCTCTTCATGTTCGCGATGCTGCTCGCGCTGCTGACCGACAACGTCGGCGTGCTGTGGGTCGCCATGGAAGCCGCCACGCTTGCCACCGTGTTGCTCGTCAGCGTCTACCGAACCGCCGCGAGCCTCGAAGCCGCATGGAAGTACTTCATCCTGTGCGGCGTGGGCATCGCCCAGGCGCTGTTCGGCACGATCCTGCTGTACCTCGCCGCGAGCCGGCAGCTCACCGACGGCGACGCGCTGCTGTGGACGAGCCTGGCCGCCGTCAGGACGCAGCTCGACCCGACGATCGTGTCGATCGCCTTCGTGTTTCTGCTGGTCGGCTACGGGACCAAGGTCGGCCTCGTGCCGATGCACAGCTGGCTGCCGGACGCGCACGCCGAAGGTCCGACGCCGATTTCGGCGGTGCTGTCCGGCCTGCTGCTGAACGTCGCGCTGTACGCGGTGCTGCGCTGCAAGGTGCTGGCCGACGGCGCGCTCGGCAATGGCCTGCCGGGGCGGCTGCTGGTCGGGTTCGGGCTCGTGTCGGTCCTGATCGCGTCGTTCTCGCTGTTCCGGCAGAAGGACGTGAAGCGCCTGTTCTCGTACTCGTCGATCGAGCATATGGGCTTGATGACGTTCGCATTCGGGCTCGGCGGCCCGATCGCGACGTTCGCCGGGCTGCTGCACATGACGGTCCATTCCCTCGTCAAGTCGGCGATCTTCTTCGCGGTCGGCCACGCCGCGCAGAAGGCCGGCACGCAGGCGATCGACGGCATTCGCGGGCTGCTGCAGGTCAGCCCGACGGTCGGCTGGGCCATGATGCTCGGCACGCTCGCGATTCTCGGCCTGCCGCCGTTCGGCGTGTTCGCGAGCGAATTCCTGATCCTGACGACGGCCATGAACACGCTCCCGTGGACCGCGCCGTTGCTGCTGCTCGGGCTCGCCGTCGCGTTCGCGGCGATCTTCGCGCGCGTGCAGCGGATGGTGTTCGGCGAAACGACGACGGCGACGCCGCTCGAACACCGGCCGGCGCTGCTGCCGGTGTTCGTGCATCTGGGACTCGGCCTGATGCTGGGCCTGTACGTGCCGCCTTACCTGGCCATGTGGTACCGCCAGGCGGCGACGATGCTGGCGGGGTGAACGATGCGACTCGACTTGATTCAGGCGGACGGCTCGACGCGCCTGCGGCACGCGGCAGGCCAGGTTCCGGCTGCCGTGGTTGACGTGGACGAACCGCGCTGGCTCGACATCGCGCATGCCGCGCGGAGCGAACGAAGCCGGCTCGTCGCGATGTGGGGCGGCGAAACGCGCGCGCGCGTATTTTCGGTCAATGCGGCGTACGAATGCGACGACGGCGTCCTGTGGGTGCGTCTCGCGACCGGGCCGGAACCGCGAGCCGACGGCGACTATCCCGATCTTGCGGGCGTGTTTCCCGCCGCGACGCGGATGCAGCGCGCCATTTTCGACCTGACCGGCCTGCGCGCGCGCGATGCGCGCGACACGCGCCCGTGGCTCAATCACGGCAACTGGCCCGACGACTACTTTCCGCTGCAGAAGCAGGCAACCGGCATCGAGCGATTCGAATCGAACGAAGCGGATTATCCGTTCGTGCAGGTTGCCGGCGACGGCGTGCATGAAATCGCGGTCGGGCCGATTCACGCTGGCATCATCGAGCCGGGCCATTTCCGGTTTTCCGTCGTCGGCGAGAAGGTGCTGCGGCTCGAGGAACGGCTCGGCTATGTACATCGCGGCGTCGAGCGGCTGTTCGAACGGACGGCCGCATCGAACGGCCATCGCGTTGCGGGCCGGATCGCCGGCGACTCGACCGTCGCGTTCTCGTGGGCCTATTGCATGGCGCTCGAACAGGCATGCGGCACGGCCGTGCCGGCGCGTGCGCTGGTGCTGCGCGCCCTCCTGCTCGAGCGCGAGCGCATCGCCAATCACCTCGGCGACCTCGGCGCGCTCGGCAACGATGCCGGATTCGCGTTCGGTCTCGCGCAGTTCTCGCGGCTCAAGGAGAACTGGATCAGGACCAACGGCGGCGTCTTCGGGCATCGCTACCTGATGGACCGGATCGTGCCGGGCGGGCTGGCCGTCGACATCGATCCGGAAGACGCGGCGATCCTCACCGAACAGTGCGAACGCATTGCACGCGACGTGCACGTGATGCGCAAGATCTACGAGGACCAGTCCGGGCTGCAGGACCGGTTTCTCGGCACCGGCCGCCTGAATGCCGACGTCGTCGCGCATTTCGGCGTGCGCGGCATGGCCGCCCGCGCCAGCGGCCAGACCTTCGACGTGCGCGCGAACCTGCGGCCGGCCCCGTACCACGACCTGGCCGTCCAGGCGGCCAGCGATGCGCGCGGCGACGTTGCGGCGCGGGTCGCCGTGCGGTTTGCCGAAATCGACGAATCGCTGCGCCTGATGACCGACCTGCTCGCGAATCTTCCGGAGGGGCCGATCGCCGCCGCCGTCATGCCCGCGGCGGCGCCATCCGCGGGCATCGGCTGGGTGGAGGGCTGGCGCGGCGACGTGTTCGTCGCGCTCGAGACGGCATCGGGCGATGCCATCGCGCGCTGCCATTGCCACGATCCGTCCTGGCAGAACTGGCCGGCGCTCGAGCACGCGATCATCGGCAACATCGTTCCCGATTTCCCGCTGATCAACAAGTCGTTCAACCTGAACTACGCGGGGCACGATCTCTGATGTGGCAACTCATCCGTCAATTCGCGCGCACCGACTTTCCCGACGAACCCGTGCCGGCCACCGAAGCCGCGTGGCGACACGAGGCGCAGCAGATTCGTCAGGACATACTCGACCTCCTCGGCCGCGCCTTGTGCATCCGGCAGATCGACGCGGGTTCGTGCAACGGTTGCGAGCTGGAGATCCACGCGCTGAACAACCCGTACTACAACATCGAAGGGCTCGGGATCAAATTCGTCGCCAGCCCGCGCCATGCGGACCTGCTGCTCGTGACCGGCCCCGTCACGCTGAACATGAAGGCCGCCGTGCTTGCCGCGTACGACGCCACGCCGGCGCCGAAACTCGTCGTCGCGGCCGGCGAGTGCGCATGCACGGGCGGCATCTTTGCCGACAGCTATGCGGTGTGCGGCCCCGTTTCGTCGGTCCTGCCCGTCGACGTGACCATCCCCGGATGCCCGCCCCCTCCGGTCGATTTGCTGCGCGGCATCCTGACCGCCTGCCGATCACGCGGAGCCTGAAGCGGATGCCCGCGGCAATCCTTCAGGCGGCCGATGAGGCGCGGATATCCGGATCCATGACGTCGTCTCGTTCGAACGCAAGCCGGCCCCGGCGCACAGCCACCGAACGATCCGCGTGCAAACGGAAACGCGATACTCACGCGCGTCGCGACGCGCGGTATCGGTATCCCTGCAACTTTTATTGAGGCGAAGGAAAACTGTATGACTGAAAAAGGTAAAGACCAGATCGTGCGTGCGTTCCGCGCGGTCTTCCTGGCGTTTCTCGGCGTCAACAAACGAAAGAATCTCGAAGCGGATGCCACGCAACTCAACCCGTTCGCGGTAGTCATTGCCGCGTTCGTTGCGCTTGGCGCATTCATTGCGCTGCTGCTGATCGTCGTTCATCTGGTCGTGGGTTGACGGTTCGCCGCCACGAATGCGCGAGCTCGCCACGGCAACGCACCGGCCAGGTCGCGCGCATGCCCGATCGCTACGGCGTGAAGATCGGCAGGCCCGGTGCGATCGGGTCGCCCGGGTCACCCGGCTCGATCGGCCGGTTCTCCCGTATCGCATCGACGATCCAGGTCATCGGCGCCGACCGCGCCGGTCGACGCACGACCGGATGCCGCACATCACCGCCCGATCGGCAGCCCCGTCGGTTCGATCCACCCGAGCCGGTATGCGATCAGCAGCGACAGGAACAGCGTGATCGACAAGCCGACGCGCGCCGCCAGCGACCACGCCATCCGCTTGCTTCCGCCGCGGTCGTGATTCATGAAATACAACGCGAAAACCAGGCTCCCGATAATCATCACGAAAGCCGCCGAAACCAGCGCAATCTTCATTGTTTGTGTTCCTCCAGACCCGAATCGGTCTTCAGCAGTTCGACCAGCCTTTGCCGCTCGGCAGCGACGTCGGCGACGCCCGACGCCGGCCAGTCCAGCGCCACGCCATTACCCAGCGAATCGCGCACGAGCGTCTGGTAATGGCGGTCGCTGATCCGGCCCTGCTCCATCGCTTCCGATATCTCATGCCGAAACGGTAGCGGAAAGCTCGCGTATCCGCGCGACAGCGCGGCATATTGCCGCGCGTCGATCTCTTTCGACGACGGCACGACGGCCCACACCACGACGGCCACGATGGCTGCAAACGGAATCGCCGTATAGCGGAGAACGAACTTGATCGGGGTCATGAGGCGGATATCGGAGTGGCGTGTAGCGGAGTGGCGTGTAGTAATGGCGAAGCAACGGCCAGGCAGCGCCGCGGTGACGGCCCGCACGGGCCGCATGGAAACGGAAGCGGCCGGCGCCCATCGCGCAAACGCCGGCGCCGCTTGGGCAGCCCGGCTGCCGGCAGCCACGTCCGACATTGTACTTAAAGCCCCATACGGCCAACAGGGTATGATAATCCGGTTATCATGTTTGCCGCGCGATCGACGATCCGTTCTCATCGCGCGAATGCCGGCGTCGCGAGTTCGCTCGCACACCACAATCGCGCATTCAGACAGAGCAGCGAAAACGGATGGATTATAATTTGATTAACATATCGACCGCGCCCGCCTCACGATGGAAACGAAAACCGCCCGCCTGACCGTCCTGATCGACCCCGCGAAGAAAGAAGCGTTCGACCTGCTCTGCGCGGAGCAGGATCTCACGCCGTCGCAAGTCGTGCGTCAGTTGATCCGCGAGTATCTCGACAAACACGGCGTCACGTACAAGACGAAGAGCACGCTCGGCAAGCGGGTGAAGTAAGCCCGACCGAACCCGGCGCCGTCACGCGCAGATCTCCCACCGTGCATGTTCACGCGCGCGCCACACGAGCCGCGCGGGATCGATGCCCTCCCCGGCCTTCATGCGCCGGGCGGTGGACGACAGCTTGAGCGCGCCGGCCGAACCGAACCCGAGCGCGCGTTCGAGCAGGATCCGCAGCGACGGCAACGGGTTGCCGTTCTTCCACGCGAACGCGATGAAGTTGTTGTCGTCGCCGCACGGCACCAGCGCATACGAATCGTCGAACACCGCGCGCAGTTGCTCGAGATGCCGCGGCAACGCCGGATCGTCGTCCATGAAGTTGATCGCGAGCACACCCGTTTCGCTCAGCCGCGCACGGCACGCGTCGAGAAAGGCCACGCCCGTGCAACTGCCCGGCATGCCGTCGGCAACGAACGCGTCGTGCAGGATCACGTCCGCCCGGACCTCGGGCCTTGCCACGTAGTCGGCGCCGTCCGCGCAGACCACCGCGAAGCGCGCGTCGTCCTGCGGAATCCGGAACACGTCGCGCAGCGCGATCACGTCCGGGTTGATCTCGACCGCGTCGATCGCCGTGTCGGGCAGGTGCCGATAGCAGTATTTCGCGAGCGATCCGCCGCCGAGCCCGATCATGCAGATGCGCGCCGGCACCGGCTGCAGCAGCAGGAAACCCATCATCACGCGCGTATAACCGAGTTCGAGCCTGACCGGATCCTGCAGCGACATGAAGCTCTGCGTGCCGAAGTGGTCGAAGTGCAGCGACACCGCGTGCTTCGTCTCGAGCACGAACGGCCGGCCGTCGTTCAACGGCATCGCCAGGAACTGCAGGAATGCGTCATAGGACGCTCGATCCTCGCTCATGCTCGGCAGGCCCGGTTGATCGGAGCGTCGGTCGCGCCGCGTGCGGTCATACCTTCTTCAGGTAGCAGGCCTTCAGCATGAAGCCGCCCATGTCGGTCTTGCAATCGACTTCGTGATCGCCTCCGACGAGACGGATGCTCTTCACCTTGGTGCCCATCTTCAGCGTGATCGACGAGCCCTTCACGCGCAAATCCTTGATCAGCACGACGGAATCGCCGTCCGACAGCACGTTGCCGTTCGCGTCCTTGACGACGTCGCCCGCCGGTTCGTCGCCCGCTTCGGCGCCGGCGCCGGCCGACCATTCATGGCCGCAGTCCGCGCACACGTAAAGCGTGCCGTCCGGGTAGGTGTTTTCCATCGCGCATTGCGGGCAGGCGGGGGCGGCGTTCATTGCAGCTTCCATTCGGTGGGGGTTCAGGTCAATCGAAAAAAAATACCGGGCACGCAAGCACGTGGCCCGGACCGCGCGCGCACCGCTGCGATCCACGGATCGGCAGGGCAGCGCAACGCGCACACGACATTATAATGCAATACACATAATCCAGTTGTCGTATTATAATCGTCAGCTTTCGATCATTCGCCGGACTTGATGGCGGTTTCGCTGAGGATGTCGACATGTTCGAGATGAATGCCGCACCGGCACCCGATGCACGGCGCGCGGCGCCCCGTCGGGAAGCCGCGCGCCGCGCGTTCCCGCCGTGTTGCCGGCCGGCCATTGCACGCCGTTCCGGCGATTTTCCCCGAGGCTGATCCGCACGTGGCAACCGTCGTCTACGTTGAAATCGGCCCCGCATGGAACCGCGGCCGTGCGGCCGCGTCCCGCGACGCGATCGTCGCGGCGGCGCACCGCTTCCAAAGCGAGATCCTGCTGCTCGCCAACGGGCTCAGCGGCAGCGCGAAGGACGCAACGGCCATCGCGGCGCTGCAGATGCATGGCGGCACGTCGGCGCAGATGCTTGCCACCGGCCCCGACGAGGAAGCCGCGCTCCAGGCGCTGCTGCCGTTGCTGCAGGCGGGCTGACGCCGCCGCGCGCCGCGTCGCCCGATCCCACGGCCTCGTGCCGTTCACCCTGAATCACCCGTCCCCTGAGGAAGCGATGAACGACAACGTCACGTCCAATACCCCCAACCTGTCCGCGTCCGCGCTCTGGGCGCTCGAGCGCCTCGCCGACGTGCGCTACGGCCGCGATGCGCCGGCGCTCGGCTGGTCGGTCGAGCAGGAACTCGTCGGCGCGGGCTTCGTCAGCCATGCCGCGCATGGCCGTTCCGGAGCATCGATCACCGCGCACGGCCGCAACTTCCTGAAAAGCCGGAAGTAGGAAACAGGAAACGGCCGGCACGGGCGCGCCGCCGCCACACGGCCGCCATCCCGTGCCGGCCCCGTCGGGCGACGGCTATTCCGGCGACGCGATTCGCATGCCCCGCTGCCGGCGGGGATTTGCGGCCGCGCCGCGGTTTCCGCGGTATCGTACGGGACCCCAGCGCGGCGCACCGTGCCGCCTTCGCCTTCCTTTCCTCATGGAACGCCCGATGACCTCCCGCGCCCTGCCGCCCGTCACGTCCCCACCGGTTCTCGACACGCCCCGCCTGGTCCTCGAAGGCCATCCGCTCGGCGACTTCGACGCGCTCGCCGCGATGTGGACCGAGCCGACCGTCGTCGAGCACATCTTCAACGGCAAGCCGTCGGCGCCGCGCGACTCGTGGATGCGGCTGCTCGCGTATCGCGGGCTGTGGCCGCTGCTCGGCTACGGCTACTGGGCGATCCGCGAGAAGGCAACGGGCCGCTATGTCGGCGATCTCGGCTTCGCCGACTTCCACCGCGCGGTCGAGCCGCCGATTCGCGGCGTGCCGGAAGCCGGCTGGGCGCTCGCGAGCTGGGCGCACGGCAAGGGCTATGCGACCGAGGCGCTGGCGCATGCGCTCGGCTGGCTCGATGCGCAGAACCGGTTCGAACGCAGCGTGTGCCTGATCACACCGACCAACGTCGCGTCGATCCGCGTCGCGCAGAAGGCCGGGTATGCCGATCCGGTGCGGATCCGCTTCAACGACGCCGATTCGCTGCTGTTTTCGCGCGCGTGCCGCTAGGCACGATGCCGCTGTCGCCGCCGACGACGGAACGCGCAACGATCGCGAGCCAGCACAACCCTTGCATGCCACGGGTCGGTGCGCCTGCCGCCGTCACGTGTCCGCCGGCTTGTCGCTGAGCGCGGACGACGCCGGATTCTCCGGCTCGCGCGCGAGGCCTTGCGCGAACACCTTCAACCCTTCGAGCAGCGGCGTCAGCGCATCCCACAGCGCTTCGTCGTGCAACAGCCGGTACGCGCCGCGCACGCCGGGCGCGACGTGCTCGTGCTCGGCCGGCTGCCACGCGCCGATGTGATGCAGCGCGTCGGCGGCCGCGAACACGGCCTTGCCGAACTGCTCGGGCGGAATGCGCGACAGCGCCGTCAGGAGTGCCGCGAGGTTCTGCATGCCGCTTTGCATGCCGGGCTTGTCGAACGCGCCGACGAACGTCTCGGCCATCTGCGCATTCGCGCTGACGACCTCGTTCGCGAAGCGCAGGAAGCCGTGCCGATGGAGGCTGCCGAGCAGGCTTTCGAGCGCGTGGTGCGCGTCGGGCTCCGGTGCCGGGGGCGTCGTGGCGGGATAGGGACGATCGGTCATCAGCGGTTCTCCGGATGAGGCGCGGCGTGACGGACGTTGCGGCCGCCACGCGTGCGCCGGATTCGTGTCGTGCTTCGTTCACCGCGCCCGCCGGCGCGCAGCCGATGCCGCCGTCAGTGCGTCGGGCCGCCGGGCGGCGCCTTGTATTCGCTGCGTGCGCCCATCGCGTCCTCGACGGTCTGCACGCCGCGCAGCGCGGCCACGCCGTCGACGACGGCATGCCGTTCCGCTTCTTCCACCTGCCCGCTCAGGCGCACGTGCCCGTGCTCGACGGTCACGTCGACGTCGCGCGGACGCCCGACCAGATGGCCCAGCGCGGCACGCACGCGTTCGGTGACCAGTGCGTCGTCCGCGTCGCCGGCGAGCCAGTCGGCGCGCAGCCCCGCGATCGCGCCGCGCGCATGGTCGGCCGCGCGCTTCGCCTGCGTATTCGCGTAGTCGACCACGCCGTGGCGGCCCGCGGCGGCCTTGTCGCGCACGTACGCGCGCCGCCGCCGGCCCGACGCCGGATCGAGGAAATACATCGCCGCCGCGCCGCACGCGACGGCCACCGCGAGATTCAACAACGGGTTGTTCGAGCGTGTTCTGGAAGTCATGGGAGCACCGTGGTCGATACCCGGGACAGCCGGGCTTCGCCGACACGTGCAGCATGTGCCGTTCCTCGCCGCAACGCCGCCGCCGCGGCTGCGTTGCGCGCACGCCGGTGCGGCATCCGGGCCGCGTGGCTTACTCTGCGACGGGGCGATCGAAATGACAAGCGCTTGAAAATTCCGCGACCGGCGAGCACCGTCGGCCATGGACGGTGCCGGGCGCGAAAACCGCGGCATGCGTCGTTGACGCGCGTCGAATGGCGCGGTACACGAGCCGGCCGCGGCCTGCGAGCCGGTTCATGCGTGAGCGTCCGGCAACGTGCGTTGCCGCCGCGCGCGCGTATCCGTGCCGCGGGCGGGTATGCGACTGACCGTTAGTTGCAATTGCAGGATCACCCGCCTGGGTGCTGGCCGCGGGCATGCGGCATCCGCCGTCGGTCATGCCCCCGCCCCCTGCTCGGATGCGGCCCGCCGCGACACGACCGACCGCGCCCGCTCAACCGCGTGATGGCCGGCGCTCACGGCGTCGCGCCGTGCATCTTCTGCCAGCGCTCCATCAACGCGATCTCGTCGCGCTGCGCGGCGACGATGCGGCTCGCGAGCTGCCGCAGCGTCGGGTCCTTGCCGTACTTCAGCTCGACCCGTGCCATGTCGATCGCACCCTGGTGATGCGGCGCCATCTGCGACACGAAATCGCGATCGGCGTCGCCGGAATAACGCGCGCCCTCCATCGCATCCATCATCCTGCGGTCGGCGCGCTTGTACGCCTGGGTCGAGGTGTCGGGAACGGTCACGGTGTCGGGCGGGCGCAATTGGCCCCCGGCCGGCGATACGGCTGCCGCGGCGGCGACCAGCAGTGCGCAGGCGGCGCAGTGCCGGGCCGCGCGCACCGGGCGGCGGGTGAATGCATCCATGTCACGGCTCCTCGGGAATTGAACGGTCGGTTGCCTGCTCTTCGCGTGCAACGCTTGCCTGCAACGCCCGTACCCGACGCAGCCGGCACGCCCGCACGGCACGCGCATTGCGCGACGCACCGGCAACGCCGCGCACGGCGATCGCCCGCGCCCGGCGCACCGGCTCATCCCGAACCAAGGAGAAACGGCATGGCGACAGTGGCGGATTTCATCGTCGAACGGCTGTATGACTGGGGCGTGCGCCGCATCTACGGCTACCCGGGCGACGGCATCAACGGCTTCTTCGGCGCGCTCGGCCGGGCCGAGGACAAGATCGCCTTCGTGCAGGCGCGCCACGAGGAGATGGCCGCCTTCATGGCGTCCGCGCATGCAAAATTTACAGGCGAGCTCGGCGTGTGCGTCGCGACCTCGGGCCCCGGCGCGACGCACCTCGTGACCGGCCTGTACGACGCGCGGCTCGACCACATGCCGGTGCTCGCGATCGTCGGCCAGCAGGCGCGCGCGGCGCTCGGCGGCCACTACCAGCAGGAAGTCGACCTGCCGGCGCTGTTCAAGGACGTTGCGGGCGCATTCGTCCAGCTTGCCGTCGTGCCGGGCCAGGTGCGCCACCTGGTCGACCGCGCGGTGCGCATCGCGCTCGGTGCGCGCACGGTCACCGCGCTGGTGCTGCCGAACGACCTCCAGTCGCTCGACTACGCGCCGCCGAAGCGCGCGCACGGCACCGTGCATTCGGGGATCGGCTACACGCCGCCGAAGGTGGTGCCCTATCCCGACGACCTGCAGCGCGCGGCCGACGTGCTCAATGCCGGCAAGCGGGTCGCGATGCTGGTCGGCGCGGGCGCGCTGCGTGCGACCGACGAGGTGATCGCGGTGGCCGACCGCCTCGGCGCGGGCGCGGCGAAGGCGCTGCTCGGCAAGGCGGCGCTACCCGACGACCTGCCGTGGGTGACCGGCGCGATCGGGCTGCTCGGCACCCGGCCGAGCTACGAGCTGATGAGCGAATGCGACACGCTGCTCGTCGTGGGCTCCGGTTTCCCTTATTCGGAATTCCTGCCGAAGGAAGGCGAGGCACGCGGCGTGCAGATCGACCTGAAGGCCGACATGCTGAGCCTGCGCTACCCGATGGAGGTCAACCTCGTCGGCGACAGCGCCGAGACGTTGCGCGCGCTGCTGCCCCTGCTGAAGGAACGGGACGACACCGGCTGGCGCGACCGGATCGCGAAATGGAATGCGGACTGGCGCGACACGCTCGCGGCACGCGCGGCCGCGCAGGCGAGCCCCGGTCGCGGCGTGAATCCGCAACGCGCGTTCACCGAACTGTCGCCACGGCTGCCCGGCGACGTGATCCTGACGAGCGATTCGGGCTCCTGCGCAAACTGGTATGCGCGCGACCTGATGATGCGGCGCGGGATGATGGGCTCGCTGTCCGGCGGCCTCGCGTCGATGGGCGCCGCCGTGCCGTATGCGATCGCCGCCAAGTTCGCGCACCCGGCGCGCCCCGTGATCGCGATGGTCGGCGACGGCGCGATGCAGATGAACAACATGGCCGAGCTGATCACCGTCGCGAAGTACTGGCGGCAATGGCCCGATCCGCGCTGGATCTGCATGGTGCTGAACAACGAGGACCTGAACCAGGTCACGTGGGAGCAGCGCGTGATGGAAGGCGACCCGAAGTTCGACGCATCGCAGCAGATCCCGGATGTGCCGTACTACCGCTTCGCGACGCTGCTCGGGTTGAAGGGCATCTACGTCGACGACCCGGAGCAGCTCGGCGCCGCGTGGGACGAGGCGCTCGCGTCCGACCGTCCGGTCGTGCTCGAGGTCAAGAGCGATCCGGAAGTGCCGCCGCTGCCGCCGCACGTGACGCTGCAGCAGGCGAAGCACTTCGCGCAAACGCTGGTGAAGGGCGACGCGCGCGAGGCGAACGTGATCGTCGAGACCGCGCGGCAGGTTCTGTCGGCCGTGTTGCCGGGCAACGGCGAACACGGTGGCAAGGGCGGGACAAGCCGGTCGTAGCGCATCACGGGCGGGACGGCGCGGTACGCGTGTCGTGCCGCCCCGTCGCGTGCGGCGCGGCGCAGCGCGGTGGGTCAGCCGATGTCGACGTCGCCGCCGCCATCCTGCAGCGCGAGCGCCGCGTTGACCAGGCCGACCTGCGCAAGCGCGAACGGGAAATTCCCGCACATGCGCCGCGCCTTCACGTCGTACTCCTCGGCCAGCAGACCGACGTCGTTGCGCAGGCCCAGCAGCCGCTCGAACAGCGCGTGCGCGTCGGCGTCGCGTCCCTGCATCCGGTACACCTGCACCAGCCAGAAGCCGGCCGCGACGAACGCCCCCTCGTTGCCCTCGCAACCATCGTCGAAGCGCGGCGGGCGATAACGGAACGGCAGGCCGTCCTCGACCAGCTCGCGCTCGATCGCGGCGACCGTCGCCGCGACGCGCGGGTCGGACGCGTCGAGCATCCCCGTCAGCGGAATCAGCAGCAGGCTCACGTCGAGCCCGTCACCGTCGTAGCGGTCGACGAAGCGGCCGAGTTTCGCGTGGTAGCCGCGCGCGAGGACGTCCGCATGCACGGTATCGGCCCAGCGCCGCCACGCGTCGAGCGGCGCGTGATGATCGAACGCGTGCGCGGAGCGGCACGCGCTTTCGACGGCCGCCCATACCATCACCTTCGACGACGTGAACGGGTGCCGGCCGCTGCGCACTTCCCAGATCCCTTCGTCCGGCTCGCGCCAGATCGTCGCGAGATGCTCGAGCAGTCGCCGCTCGAGCATCCATGCGTCGTCGTCGGGCGGCAGCCCGTGCCGGCGCGCCTGGTACAGCGCGGCCAGCACTTCGCCGTACACGTCGAGCTGCAGTTGTTCGGCCGCCGCGTTGCCGAAGCGCACCGGCCGCGCGCCTTCGTAACCGGCCAGGTGCGCGGCTTCCCATTCATCCGCCCGCCGGCCGCCGTCGGCCGCGTACAGCACCTGCAATTGCGCCGGATGATCGGCGATCGCGCGCACCAGCCAGTCGCGCCAGCGCGCCGCCTCGTCGCGGTAGCCGCAGCGCACCAGCGCGCGCAGCGTGAAGCTCGCGTCGCGCAGCCAGCAGTACCGGTAGTCCCAGTTGCGCATGCCGCCGAAGGATTCGGGCAGCGAGCTCGTCGGCGCCGCGACGATGCCGCCCGTGCGCACGCTCGACAGCAGCTTCACCGTGATCAGCGCGCGCTCGATCGCGTCGCGATACGGGCCTTGCGCCGTATTGCACATCGACCAGGCGCGCCACGACGCGAGCGTGTCGCGCAGCGACGCGTACGCATCCGGCAAGGGCGGCGGCCGGTCATATGAACGCGCATAGCTGATGCAGAAATCCGCGCGCTCGCCCGCGGCGATCCGCTGCGTGCCGACGAGCCGGTCGTCCCGCACGTCGAGGTGCGCGTCGGTATCGAGCCACATCGCGTCGCCGCCCGTCATCATTCGCCAGCGCCGGCCGAGCCGCCGGCACCACGGCAACGCGTGGCCATAGTCGAAGCGCACGCCGAGATCGACGTCGAGTTCGACCGTGCCGCGCTCGCAGCGCACGCTGCGGATCAGGCACGGGTCGGGCGCCGCCCAGTTCATCCAGTCGATCACGACGACGCAGCCGGACGACGTCTCGAACGTCGTTTCGAGCACCGCGCTGCCGGGCAGGTAGCGGCGTGTCGCGCGGGCTCCCGGCTCGCGCGGCCCGATGCGGAAGCGGCCGTTGTCCGGCGTGCCGACGAGTGCGGCAAAGCATGGCGGCGAGTCGAAGTCCGGCCAGCACAGCCAGTCGATGCTGCCGTCGAGTGCGACGAGCGCGGCACTGCGGCCGTCGCCGATCAGCGCGTAGTCCTCGATTAGCATTGCGCTCACCGGTTCAGCTTGCGCGCGGCGGCGTTGCCGACGTCGACGGCGATCGGCAGCGCCTCGACGCCATGCGCGCGCACTTCGCACGCGATGTCGTGCAGCGCGCGCGGATCGCGGGCAGGCAGCGCGACCTTGGCAGCGCGTCGCGCGAACGCATGAGTGGCGGCCCGGCCGCCCCCGGCACTCGCACTCGTGATCGCGACGGTCCTCACGGTCGATTCCTCCTGTTTGTTCGCGGTGGCCGGCACGCCGCCGAGACATTCCCGGAGTTGCCGGCCGTAACACGATCGGCGTAGCAAACTGCGTGCCGGATATCGCACGAGCCGCGGCACCCTGCCCCCGAACGATGAACCGTCGCCCGATTTACAAGCCGGCTGTAACGCGCTGCACGTTGCGTGCACAACGCCGGGCGCCTCGCCTACGCGCCGGACGCGCACGGAACTTGCTCCGCCGCGAACGGTTTGTCGTCACGCCGCCGGATCCGGCAAGGAGTCGCCGTTGCTCGTCCCGCCGTTCATGAATGCGTGCCGTATTGCCGATACCGCCGATATCGCCGGCATCGCCGCGGCCGCGTGCATCGTCGCGCCGCGGGCAGCACGTGCGGCCGGCGCTTCTGCGTCACCCGCCGGCCAGCTGCCGCTCGCGTACGTCGCGCATGCTGCCGGCCCCGCTGCAGATCCGGTGCTCGTGCTCGGCTGGGCCTTGCTCGCGCTGTGCACGTTCGTCTGCGCGACGATCGCGGTGCTGCTGCTGATCGCGATGTTTCGCCGCCGCGCTCAGGCGGGCGGCGGTCACGGCAGCGGGCTCGCGATCGTGACGGTCGGCTCCGCGATCTCGGTCGTCCTACTGTTCGGTGCGCTGGTCTACATGCTGCGCGTGCTCGGCGCGGTCGCGGCGCCGCCGCGTCCGCCCACGCTCACGATCGTCGTGACCGCGCGCGACTGGTGGTGGGCCGTGCGCTATCCGGACGACGCGGGCGGCGCCGCGTTCGTCACCGCGAACGAGATCCACATCCCGGTCGGCGAACCCGTCGCGGTCGAACTGAAGAGTGCAGACGTGATCCATGCGTTCTGGGTCCCGCAACTGGCCGGCAAGACGCAGACGATCCCGGGCCAGACGAATCACCAGTGGCTGCAGGCCGACCGGCCGGGCGTCTATCGCGGACAGTGCTCGCAATACTGCGGCGCGCAGCACGCGCACATGGCGTTCGAGGTCGTGGCCGAACCGCCCGATGCGTTTCGCGCGTGGCTCGCCGCGCAGCGGCGGCCGGCGCCTGCCCCGGCGGCCGGCGCCGAGCAGCGCGGCCGACATCTGTTCGACGCGCGCTGCGCGGGGTGCCACACGGTGCGCGGCAGCGGCGCGGCCGGCGACGCGGGCCCCGACCTGTCGCATCTCGGGTCGCGCCGGCTGCTCGCGGCCGGCACGCTCGACAACACGCCCGACAACCTGCGGCGCTGGCTCGCGCAAGCGCAGCAGATCAAGCCGCAGACGCTGATGCCGTCGTTCGCGCTCGCGCCGCGCGACGCCGACGATCTCGCCGCGTATCTCGCGACGCTGCACTGAACGGAGGATGACGATGGCCGTTGCCCGCGACCCGCCCGCCCCGCTCAGCCGCGTGCCGGACCTCGGCGAAGCGCCGCCCGGCTCCGCGCACGAGCGCGAACTGGCCGGCCTGTGGGAATCGGAACCCGGCTGGCGCGGCTGGCTCGGCACGGTCGACCACAAGCGCATCGGGCTGCGCTACATCGTCACCGCGTTCGCATTCCTGCTGCTCGGCGGCGTCGAGGCGCTCGTGATGCGCATCCAGCTCGCGCGGCCGGATGCGACGGTGCTCACGCCCGCGCAGTACGACGCGCTGTTCACGATGCACGGCGTCACGATGATCTTCCTGTACGCGCTGCCGGTACTGTCCGGCTTCGCGAACTACCTGTGGCCGCTGATGCTCGGCTCGCGCGACATGGCGTTCCCGCGCCTGAACGCATTCTCGTACTGGGCGTTCCTGTTCGCCGGGCTGTTCCTGTATGCGAGCTTCCCGCTCGGCGCGGTGCCGGACGGCGGCTGGTTCAATTACGTGCCGCTCACGTCGCTCGACTACAGCGCCGGCGCGAACATCGACATCTATGCGCTCGGCATGATCCTGCTCGGCATCTCGACGACCGGCGGCGCCGCGAACTTCGTCGTCACGCTGCTGCGGATGCGCGCGCACGGGATGTCGATCGACCGGCTGCCGATCATCGTGTGGGGCACGCTCACCGCATCGGTCGCGAACCTCGTCGCGGTGCCGTCCGTGAGCCTCGCGTTCCTGCTGCTGTGGCTCGACCGCAATGCCGGCATGCACTTCTTCGACGTCGCGAACGGCGGGCGGCCGCTGTTGTGGCAGCACCTGTTCTGGATGTTCGCGCACCCGTGGGTGTACGTGGTCGTGCTGCCCGCGATGGGGATCGTGTCGGACGCGCTGCCGACCTTCTGCCGCCGGCCGCTCGTCGCCTACGAGGCCGTCGCGGTATCGACGGTGGCGACGATGCTGATCGGCTTCGAGGTGTGGGTCCACCACATGTTCGCGACCGGCATCGCGCCGCTCGCGCTCGCGTTCTTCGGCGCGGCGAGCATGCTGATCTCGATCCCGAGCGCGGTCGCGGTGTTCGCATGGCTCGCGACGATCTGGACCGGCCGCCCGGTGTTCCGCACGCCGTTCCTGTATTTCGCGGGCTTCGTGCTGATGTTCGTGATCGGCGGCGTGTCCGGCGTGATGACGGCCGCGGTGCCGCTCGACTGGCAGCTGACCGACACGTATTTCGTCGTCGCGCACCTGCATTACGTGCTGCTCGGCATCAACGTGTTCCCGGTGCTCGGCGGGCTCACGTACTGGTTCCCGAAATTCACCGGGCGGATGATGAACGAGCGCTTCGGATGCCTGACGTTCTGGGTCGTGCTGGCCGGCTTCAACCTCGGCTTCTTCCCGATGCACGTCTCCGGGCTGCTCGGGATGCCGCGCCGCATCTATACCTATCCGTCCGGAATGGGCTGGGACACGTCGAACCTGCTGACGACGATCGGCTCGTTCGTGTTCGGCATCGGGATCGTGATGTTCATCGTCAACGCGCTGGTCAGCGCGCGGCGCGGCGCGCGCGCCGGCGGGAATCCGTGGGGCGCGGCCGGGCTCGAATGGTCGGTCGCGTCGCCCGCGCCCGTGTACAACTTCGCGGTGCTGCCGCTCGTGGCGTCGCGGCACCCGCTGTGGGAAACGCGCGACGACGCGAAGCGCACCAGCGTGCAGGTCGGCTACCGGCTCGCGGACGGGCGCGAGGCGCTCGCCGTCACGCCGCTCGCGGCGACGCCGAGCGCGATCCTGAAGATGCCCGAGGACAGCAGCGTGCCGTTCGTGCTCGCGCTGCTCGCGACCGCGGTGTGCGCCGCGCTGCTGGCGCGCTCGCCGACGCTCGTGTGCGCGGCCGTCGCCGGCTGCGCGATCGGGACCGCCGTGTGGCTGTGGCCGCGCCGCACGCTCGGGCAGCGTGCGCGCCTGCCGGCCCGCGATACCACGCAGGCGCCGTCGGCGGCCGCCGGGCTGGATCCGGAACGGCCGCCGTCGGCCGCGGTGCCGCCCGGCGCGCCGGCCGCGTGCGTCGAGCCGTTGCCGGTCGGCAGTTACGGCGAACGCGCGGGCGGCTGGTGGGGCGTCATCACGCTGATCGTGACCGAGGCCGGACTGTTCGGCTATCTGCTGTTCTGCTATTTCTACCTGCAGTCGCAAGCGGCCGCGCCGTGGCCGCCCGAAGGGATGCCGAAGCTCGGGCTCGCGGCCGGCAACACGGTCGTGCTGCTGTCGAGCAGCGGGTTCGTGTGGCTCGCCGAGCGCGCGGTGCGAGCCGGCAGGCAAACCCGCGCGGTGGCCGCGCTCGCCGTCGCGCTGGCGCTCGGCGTCGCGTTCGCGCTCGTGCAACTGCACGAGTGGCGCGACCATCCGTACGGCCCGACCGCGCATCTGTACGGCAGCTTGTACTTCACGATCACCGGCTTCCACCTCGCACACGTGGTGGCCGGCCTCGTGATCCTCGCGCTGCTCGCCGGGTGGACCGCCGCCGGCTTCTTCGGCCGCGAGCGACGCGTCGCGCTGACGGTCGGCGGGCTCTACTGGCACTTCGTCGACATCGTGTGGCTGTTCATCTTCACCGCGCTATACGTGTCGCCGTACTGGCTCAGGAGCCCGGGATGAACGGCGCGCGACGCTCGCGGACGCCCTTGCTCGCGATCGCGGCCGGCCTGGTCGGCGCGCCCGCGCTGTGGTTCGCGCAGATGCTCGCGTCCGAAACGCTCGCGTCGACCGCCTGCTATCCGCTCGGCGTCGCGCAGGCGGTGCCGCGCTGGGCGCACGTCGGCGTGTGGCTCGCGCTGATCGCCGCGTGCGCGTTCGCGCTGGCGGCCGTCTTCGCCACGTGGCTCGTACGCACCTGGCAACGCCGGCATGACGCCGATGTGGAGGCCGCGACGCGCGACGACAGCACGCGATTCCTCGCGCGCTGCGGGATGCTCGCCGCGCTCGGGTTCGTGATCGGTCTCGTGTTCACGGGGATCGTCACCGCTTTCCTGGGGCCGTGCAGTCCATGGCGCTGATCTCGTTCGCTGCGCTCGCTTCGATCGTTTCGCGCCCGGCGCGTCTCGTTCCGGGGCGCGGCGTCGGCGTCGCGCTCGCCGCGTGCGCCGCGCTCGCCGCATGCGACATGCAGCGCGACGACCACGCGATGTCCGCCGGCGATACGGCCGACGCCGCGTCGGGGGCCGAAGCAGCCGAGCCCGCATCGGGCTGGCGGTTCGTGAAGATTCGCGCGGCAGCCGATGCCGGGGCATCGATGTCGGCGCGGGTGGAAAGCGACCGGCGGCTGTCGCAGTCGCGCGATGCGACGGCGTCGGATTCGGCAGCGTCGAGGGCGTCCGCCACGCCGCGCGACGCAGCGTCCGCGGCGGCCGCCGCCCGTCGCCCGGTCGTCGCCGCCGCCGCCGCGAGCGCCGATGCCGCCACCATCGCGCGCGGCCGCTATCTCGCGTTCGCCGGCGACTGCGCGGCCTGCCACGACGCGGCCGACCACACGCCGTACGCGGGCGGCCAGCCGGTGAATTCCCCGTTCGGACCGATCTATGCGCCGAACATCACGCCGGACACGGCGCACGGCATCGGCGACTACACGCTGCGGCAGTTCGACGACGCGTTGCGGCGCGGCGTGCGCGCGGACGGCAGCCGGCTCTATCCGGCGATGCCGTACCCGTCGTTCGCGCGCATGACCGACGATGACGTGCGCGCGCTGTATGCGTATTTCATGCGCGGCGTGGCGCCATCCGCGAACGCTGCGAAGCTCACGCAACTGCCATTTCCGTTCAACCAGCGCTGGGCGCTCGCGCTGTGGAGCCTCGCGTTCGCGAACCGCGACCGTTTCGCGCCGCGGCCGTCGCAATCGTCGGAATGGAATCGCGGCGCGTATCTCGTGCAGGGGCTCGGCCACTGCGGCGCATGCCATACGCCGCGCGGCCCGGCCTACAACGAGCGCGGCTACGACGAACGCAGTCCCGCGTTCCTGACGGGCGGCATCAACGATCACTGGTTCGCGCCGAACCTGACCGGCGCGGATGCGGACGGCCTCGGGCGCTGGACCACCGACGACCTCGCCGCGTTCCTGCGCAGCGGCCACGCGGTGCGCGGCGCCGTGTTCGGCGCGATGGCGCCGGTCGTCGGCGAGAGCACCGCGCGGCTGACGGATGCGGACCGCCACGCGATCGCCGTGTACTTGAAGTCGTTGCCCGCGCAACCGACCGCCGCGACGAATCCGCTCGGCGTCGGCGTCCCGCGGCTGACGGCCGCCGGGCCGCGGCCGGAAGGCGGCCAGCAGGCGCCGGGAGCCGGCGTATATGCAGGATTCTGTGCGCGTTGCCACGGCGCCGACGGCGCGGGCGTGCCCGGGCGCGGGCCGCCGCTCGCCGGCAATTCCGCGGTGCTCGCGGCCGACCCGACCAGCGCGATCCGGATCGTCGTCGAAGGCGCACGGCCGGCGCCCGGCACGCACGGGCCCGTGCAGCGGATGCCGGCGATGCGCGGCGCGCTGACCAGCAGCGAGATCGCCGCGGTGGTCAGCTATGTGCGCGGCGCGTGGGGCAATCGCGCCGCACCGGTGTCGGAGCAGGATGTGAGACGGTTGCGGGCGGCGATCCACCGCTGAACCCCGGTCGCGATCGACATGTATGACTAATCGAACCGTACGAACCGGACCGGCCGGTTCACGCGCTCAGTGCGGCATCGCCGGCGCCGCTTCGACGTCGGACCGGCCCGGGCGCAGGCAGAGCGTGGCAAGCGCGGCGCCCGCGAGCGGCACGGCCAGCGCGAGGAAGAATCCGGACGGCCCGCCCCACGCCAGGAACGTGCCGCCGACGGCCGAGCCGGCGATCGCGCCCGCGCGGCCCATCCCGATCGCCCAGCCGGTCGCGGTCGCGCGCAGCGCGGTCGGATACGCGCCGACGATCAGGTAGTTCAGCGCGATCTGCTGCCCGCCGATGCCGAACCCGGCCGCGCCGACGAGCGCGAACACCAGCGCCCAGTTCGTGCCGGCGTAGCCGAGGGCGAGCGCGATCGCGATGCCGGACGCGAACATCGCGCCGAGCAGGTTGCGCGTATTCACGCGCGGCAGCACGATCGACAGCGGGATCGCGCAGACGATGAACACCGCATTGACGATCACGGTGCCGACCGGCGCCTGCTGTGCGGTCAGGCCGGCCGCCTTCAGCACCGTCGGCAGCCACGACAGCAGCATGAACCATGCGATCCAGTTCAGCAGGTAGATCGCCCAGATGCCGAGCGTGTTGCCCGCGTGGCCGTCGCGGAACAGCGCGGCGACGCTCGCTTTCGTCGTCGCCTCTTCGGGCACGGACAGGCGCGCGTCGGACGGCAGCGCCTGCGCGACGATCTTCGACAGCGTCGCCCGCACCCGCTGCTGCGCGCGTGCGTCGTCACGCGACGCCAGATAAAACAGCGACTCCGGCAGCAGCAGCGCGACGAGGCCGAGCACCGCGAGCGGCGCCGCGCCGCCCACGACGAAGATTCCCGGCCAGCCGATCACCGGCAGCATGCGCGCGGCGAGCAGCCCGCCGAGCATCGCGCCGGCGGGCAGGCCGAGCAGCACGCCCGTCATCACCGCGCCGCGCAGCCGGGCCGGACAGTATTCGGCCCCGAGCGCGAGCAGCACCGGCGTGCAGCCGCCCATCCCGAGCCCCGCGACGAAGCGCAGCGCAAGGATGTGGCGTGGGTCGCCGGCCCATGCGGTCGCGAGCGTCGCACTGCCGAACAGCGCGAGGCCGATCATGATCGCCGGCCGGCGGCCGATGCGGTCGCCGACGAGGCCGAGCGTCATCGCGCCGATCGTCATGCCGACGATCCCGGCGGTCAGGATCGGGGCGAGCGCGCCCGCCGGCAGCCGGAACGACGCGAGGATCGCCGGGCCGGTAAACGCGATCGCCTGCGTGTCGAAGCCGTCGAGCAGCGCGATCAGCACGCACAGCGCGAGTACGCGAATCTGCAACGCGCCGAGCGGCGCGTCGTCGATCAGCGCGGGAATCGAGCGAACGGAAGCAGCAGTCATGAAAGCGTCTCCAGGATCGCCCCGTCGTTGCGGGGCGATCCGTTTATCGTTTTTGAATTACGGCGTGAAGGGGTCGCGTATCAGTCCGCCTGCACCGCGACGGCCTTGATCTCGACGATGTAACCGGGCGAGCCGCCGAGCATGTGCGCGCCGACCGCGGTCCACGCGGGCCGCGGATGCGCATGCAGATAGCGGTCGCGTACCTCCATGAACAGCGGCAGGTCGCGCATGTCGGTGTGGAAGGTCGTCAGGTCGACCACGTCGTCGAGCGATGCGCCGGCCCCCTCGAGCACCCGCTTCAGGTTCTCGAACGCCTGCACGATCTGCGCCTCGCGGCCTTCGACGAGTTGCATCGCGGCATCGCGGCCGATCTGGCCGGATACATAGACGGTATCTCCGACCTTGACCGCCGGCGCGTAGCCGATTTTCTCGTACACGGCTTCCATTCCGGCGGGGATGATCGCTTCGCGTTTGGGCATGAGTGTCTCCGGGGCCGGCGTGTCGGCGCCGGCCGGTTGTTGGATGGTTGTTGGATGGTCGTTCGCGCGCACGCCGGACTGCGGCGCGCACGTGTCGGAAGAAGCGCGCCCCTCAACCCGTATCGCCACCCGCGACCGGCAGCACCGTGCCGGTGATGTAGCTCGCCTCGTCCGACGCGAGGAACAGGATCGGCGCGATCTGCTCGTCGAGGCTGCCGTAGCGCTTGAAGAACGTCGAATCGGTCACCTGCCGCACCGCTTCGGCCATCCACGCCTGCTCCTGCGCGTTGTCGCCGGCCGCATTGCGCGGCACCCGGCGCGGCGGCGCCGTGGTGCCGCCCGGCGCGGTCGCGACCACGCGGACGTTGTGCTCCGCGTATTCCATCGCGAGCGCCGCCGTCAGTGCATTGACGCCGCCTTTCGCCGCCGAATACGGCACGCGGCGAATCCCGCGCGTCGCGTTCGACGATACGTTGACGATCGTGCCGCCGCCCGCGGCCAGCAAGTGCGGCAGCACCGCGTGGCAGCTGTAGAGCGTCGGCATCAGCGAGCGGCGGATCTCCGCGTCGATCTGCTCGGGCTCGAACTCGGCGAACGGCCGCATCCGGATCGCGCCGCCGACGCCGTTGATCAGCACGTCGATCCGGCCGAACGTCGCGACCGCGCACGCCATCGCCGCGCGCGCGCCGTCGTAGGTCTCGAGATCGGCGACGAAGCCGGCCGTGTTGCCACCCGCCGCTTCGGCGGCCACCTCGGCCACGAAGTCCGCGCGGTCGACGAACAGCACCTGGCCGCCCTCGGCCGCCGCGCGCAGTGCGACGCCGCGGCCGATGCCCTGCGCCGCGCCGGTGACGACGACGACCTTTCCGGAGAATCGTTGCATGGTCATGCCGCCTTTGCCGTCACGTTCGGGGTGAACTTCTCGTAGTGGAAGCTGTTGGGCTTCACGCCCGCGTCGTCGAAGTACTGGCGCACCGCGTCGACCATCGGCGGCGGGCCGCACAGATAGACGTCCACGTCGCCGTCGTTCAGCGCATCGGCCGGAATGTGCTGCGTGACCCAGCCCTTGCGTTCGTGGCTCGACGCCGCATCGGCGACGACCGTCGCAAAGCTGAAGTTCGGCAGCTTCGCCGCATACGCTTCGATCGCGTCGACCAGCACGAGGTCGAGATCGCGCGTCACGCCGTAGATCAGGTGCACCTTCTGCTGCGAACCGATGCGCGCGAGCACCTCGAGCATCGACAGGAACGGCGCGAGACCCGTGCCGCCCGCGAGGAACAGCAGCGGCCGCGCGACGTCGCGCAGGTAGAAGCTGCCGAGCGGCCCGTTCAGTTCGAGCGTGTCGCCGGGCTTGGCCGATTCGAGCCACGTGCTCATCACGCCGCCCGGAATCTTCTTGATCAGGAATCCGACCTTCGTGTCGCCCGGCGCGGACGAGAACGAGTACGAGCGGTGCTGGCCGCTGCCCGGCACGCCGATGTTCACGTACTGGCCCGGCAGGAACACCGGTGCGGCCGCGTCGACGTCGAGTTCGAGCACGATCGCCGCGTCGTTGTGCGGGTCGACCTTCGTCACGGTCGCGGCGAACGCGCTGTGGCCCGTCTTGCATGCGACCGACGAGCTCGGCACCGCGATCACGCAATCGCTTTGCGGCACCATCTGGCACGTCAGCACGAGGCCGCCGTCCTTCTCGTCCTCGGTGAGCGCGTCGTCGATGTAGTCGTCGCCGAGGTCGTAGCTGCCGCTTTCGGCGCGGCACTTGCAGGTGCCGCACACGCCGTCGGAGCAGTCCATCGGGAGGTTGATCTTCGCGCGGAACGCGGCGTCGAGCACCTTCTCGCCGGCCTTGCAGTCGATGAAGCGGGTGACCCCGTCCTCGAAGTTCAGTGCAATCTTGTAGGTGGACATGACCTCGTCTCCCTGTGTTACTGGTCGAAACAATCGGCGTCAGACGTGGTACACGTCGAGCACCTGCCGGATGTAGTCGTTCTTCAGCACGATCTTCTTGTTCGAGATCAGCAGCGCGTCGCCCACCTGGCGCAACGTGACGAACATCGTGCCGAAGAAGTGATCGGTCACGCGGTAGCGGTGGTTCAGCGTGTGGAAGTTGTAGCGCACGTCCACCTCGCCGTCGCGCTCGGCCAGCACCTCGACGTTCGTCACGTTGTGGCTCGTGCGCGGCTCGGGCGTCGACGCGCCGCTGCGCTCGGTCTTGATCCGGAACACGCGATCCTCGAGGCCGCCGCGATCCGCGTAGTACATCAGCGAGATCTGGCTGTGCGGATCGTCGGTCGGCCGGTCGTCGTCGTCCCACGCGGGCATCCAGTACTTGACGTCTTCCGTGTAGCAGGTGAGCCACGCGTCCCACTCGCGGTCGTCGAGCAGGCGCGCTTCGCGATACAGCGCCGCGCAGATGGTCCGGTAATCGATGTTCATGCTTCCGCCTCCCCGCGTTCCTGCTTCAGTGCATCGCGCATCACGTGCACCCAGTGTTCGTGCTGGCACACGAACAGCCCTTCGTCCTCGCTGCGCTCGCCCGACATGCGCGGGTTCAGCCCCATCCGTTTCGCGTTCTCGTCCGGCCCGTCGATCCACAGCGGCGCGCCGCGCGACAGGTCGTTCCACATCGCCGTGATGCCCGCGTAGCCGGCCTGGCACGCGCGGAACTCCTCGAGGTCGTCGGCCGTGCCCATGCCGCTCACGTTGAAGAAGTCCTCGTACTGGCGGATCCGCGTCTCGCGGTCGGCGTCGCTCTCGCCCTTCGGCGCGAAGCAGAAGATGCTGACTTCGGTCTTGTCGACGCCGAGCGGGCGCACCACGCGGATCTGCGTACTGAACTGGTCCATCAGGAACACGTTCGGGTACACGCACAGGTTGCGCGTCTGGTTCACGATGAAGTCGGCCTGCACTTCGCCCACGCGCGCCTTGATCTCGTCGCGGTGCTGGTACACGGGCCGCACTTCGGGGTTCATCGTCTTGGTCCACAGCAGGATGTGGCCGTGGTCGAAGCCGTACACGCCGGCGACCGACTTGCTCCAGCTGTTCGCGTCGACGGCCTTGGTGCCGTCCTCCTTGCGGCGGCCCATCGTCGCCGCGTAGTTCCAGTGCACGGTGCTCACGTGATAGCCGTCGCAGCCGTTCTCCATCTGCATCTTCCAGTTGCCTTCGTAGATGTAGGAGGAGTTGCCGCGCAGCACTTCGAGGCCGTTCGGCGCCTGGTCGACGATCTGGTCGATGATCACGCGCGCCTCGCCGAGGTAGTCCTCGAGCGGCAGCACGTCGTCGCTGAGGCTGCCGAACAGGAAGCCGCGATAGTTCTGGAAGCGCGCGACCTTCTTCAGGTCGTGCGAGCCGTGCGTGTTGAACTGCACCGGATACTCGGTCGTCTTCTCGTCCTTCACCTTCAGCAGCTTGCCGGTGTTCGAGAAGGTCCAGCCGTGGAACGGGCACGTGAAGCTGCCCTTGTTGCCGTGCTTGCGCCGGCACAGCATCGCGCCCTTGTGTGCGCATGCATTGATCACCGCGTGCAGCTCGCCGGTCTTGTCGCGCGTGATGACGACCGGCTGGCGGCCGATCCACGTCGTGTAGTAATCGTTGTTGTTCGGGATCTGGCTTTCGTGCGCGAGGTACACCCAGTTGCGCTCGAAGATGTGCTTCATCTCGAGCTCGTACAGCGCCTCGTTCGTGAAGATGTCGCGGCGGCAGCGGAAGATGCCGGCCTCCTTGTCGTCCTGCACGGCGGTGGCGAGCAGGTGGTCCAGTTCGGTGGTGGGGTCGATCGTGGCGGACATGTTGGTTCCTCCTGTGCGCGTGCCGGGTCCTGCAAGCACGCTCGCATCGGTATCGATTGAATCTCGCGGGAGCCCGGCCGGCGGCGGCGGCTGCGCGCCGCCGAGCCGTCGGTCGGTTATGCCGTGGCGGAAGCGCGCAGGCGTTCGACGATCTGGTTGTCCCTGCCCTCGACGCGCGGCGTCAGGACGAAGTTGAACTCGATGTCCTGGTACGCGTCGGCCTTCAACCCGAGCGCGGCGCCGCCGGTCTTGCCGGTGACGGGCGGGATCAGCTCCTCGCGGGTCGCATACGCGAAGTCGTCCCAGATCAGCGGGTCGCCGTCGATGTTGAACTGGGTCGTCAGCTTGCGGTGGCCGTCGCTCGTCACGAAGAAGTGCACGTGCGCCGGTCGGTTGCCGTGGCGGCCGAGGCGATCGAGCAGCTGCTGCGTCGCGCCCTGCGGCGGGCAGCCGTAGCCGACCGGCATCAGCGTGCGGAACTCGTACTTGCCGTCCGCGCCCGTCTTCACCGCGCCGCGCAGGTTGAACTCGCTCTGCGCGCCGGTCGGGTCGAAGTGCGAATAGAAGCCGTGCGAGTTCGCGTGCCAGCACTCGACCAGCGCGCCGGCCACCGGCTTGCCGTCGAGATCCTTCACGGTGCCGTGGATCACGAGCGGGCCCGCGCCTGCGTCCGCGTCGAGGTCGATCTTCGCGACGCCGTCGCGCACCGGCGCGCCGGCGACGTACAGCGGGCCTTCGATCGTGCGCGGCGTGCCGCCGTCGAGGCCGATCGCCTCGTCCTCGGCGTCCATCCGGATGTCGAGATACTTCTCGAGGCCGAGGCCGGCCGCGAGCAGCGCCGCTTCGCCGTCCTGGCCGAGCTTGTTCAGGTAGTTCACGCCGGCCCACACTTCGTCGGGCGTGATGTCGAGGTCGTCGATCGCCTTGAACAGGTCGCCGAGCAACCGCAGCACGATCTGCTGCGTGCGCGCGTCGCCGCCGTTAGCTCCATTGGCGCCCGCGTTCGACGCGGCCTTCAGCAGATCCTGCACTTCCTTGGTTTCGAAAACTTTGACGCTCATGATGGTGTCTCCACGTGTATTTGGGGAAAGGTGACCCGGGGTGCTCGCCGTTGCAGAAGCGGCGGCTCCGTGGCTCAAACGTCGCCGTCGTGTATCGACGACGGGTGGCGACACAACGGCGTCACCGAAATCTTCATGTACGGGAACAGCGGCAGGCCGGTCAGGATCTCGTGCAGCTCGGCGTTGCCCGACACGTCGAACACGCTGTAGTTCGCGTATTCGCCGGCGATGCGCCAGATGTGGCGCCACTTGCCGCTGCGTTGCAGCTCGTGCGAGTACGCCTTCTCGCGGGTCTTGATCTCGTCGGCCACCGCGACCGGCAGGTCGGCCGGGAGGTTGACGTCCATGCGTACGTGGAAAAGCATCGTGATGTCCTGGTACGTGAGCGGGTTGTCGCGGGTATTAGCGGGTCAGCGGGCGACTTTCGTCAGCCCGTCGCGGGTGAAGCGCGCGACCTTCGCTTCGTCGAGTTCGATGCCGAGGCCCGGGCCGCTCGGCACGGTCAGCTCGAAATCGCTGTAGTCGAGCGGGGTCGCGAGAATCTCTTCGGTAATCAGTAGTGGTCCGAACAGTTCGGTGCCCCACTGCAGGTTCGCGAAGCTCGCGAACAGATGCGCGGACGCGACCGTGCTGAACGCGCCTTCGAGCATCGTGCCGCCGTACAGCTCGATGCCGGCCGCATCCGCGATCGCCGCGACGCGTTGCGCCGCGAACAGGCCGCCGCTTTGCTCGATCTTGATCGCGAACACGTCCGCGCCGTGCTGCTTCGCGATCTCGAACGCGCTGTCCGGGCCCTGCAGGATTTCGTCGGCCATCAGCGCGACCGGGAAGCGGCGCATCAGCCGTGCGAGCGCCGCGGCCGACGCGACCGGCTGCTCGACCAGTTCGCAGCCGGCATCGGCGAGCGCCGGAATCGCGCGCGCGGCCTGCGTTTCGCTCCATGCCATGTTCACGTCGACGCGCACCGAGGCACGCTCGCCCACTGCCCGCTTGATCTCGGCCACGTGCCGGATGTCCGCGTCGAGCGCCTTCGCGCCGATCTTCAGCTTGAACACGTTGTGGCGGCGCAGGTCGAGCATCCGTTCGGCTTCGGCGATATCGGTCGCGGTGTTGCCCGATGCGAGCGTCCACGCGACCGGCAGGCGATCGCGCCGGCGGCCGCCGAGCAGTTCGCTGACCGGCACGCCGAGGCGCTTGCCGTGCGCGTCGAGCAGCGCGGTTTCGAGCGCGCTCTTCGCGAAATGATTGACCTTCGCGAGCTTGCCGAGGAACGCCATCAACGTCTGGATGCGCGTCGCGTCGCGGCCGATGATCGCGGGTGCGAGATACGCGTCGATCGCGAGCTTCATCGCCTCCGGGCTTTCCGGGCCGTAGGCCATCCCGGCGATCGTCGTGCCTTCGCCGAGGCCCGCCACGCCGTCGCTGCAGGTCACCTTCACCAGCATCAGCGTCTGGCCGTGCATCGTGGCGACCGACAGCTTGTGCGGACGGATCGTCGGCAGGTCGACGAGGCGGGTTTCAATGCGTTCGATGGTGACTGAGGACATGGGGCACGCTGCGTGTGGGGAGTTCATGGGACGGATTTATACGCGGCGGGGAAATGGAGCGTCCAATACTTTTGGTCTCGGTTTTTGATACCTGGGAGGTATTGAAAATCGCTTGGAGATGCGGGATATTGCGGTGTGCCATACCTTTTTTGGCTAGGTGTACGGGCTGGGAGGCTTGCTGGAGCGCGGTCTTGCGGGTCCGGGGTGTCGCTCCGGCGTGGGTGCGGTGCGGCTGCTTTCAGCGGGGGGAAAATCGGCTGAAAACCGGTGGACTGTCTGAGCCGATCAGGGTTTTCCTGAGGGGAAACACGCGAGGTTGGCCGTCCGGTCTTCGGCTTCGGCGTTGGTTTCTGCGGACGAACGGAAAACATCGGTATGCGGATATCGACGCTCGACGCAGATGCCTCTCATCCATCAAAAGCAGACAGTACACGCCGCAGCTGCTGCAGGAGGCGCGATGCCGCGGCATTCAGGTGTTGCGTTGCCTATGGACGTCAGCATGAGCACGTGGGGTTGCGCGAACCGCGTGGCCCGGCTTGCTTGAGAAGTTCCGGCAGGAAGCGCTCGACGCTCACCAGTTCTCTGTTTGCGGCGTGTGGCAAGCCGAAGCAACCGACGACTGCGCACGTTTTTTCTGACATCGGTACATGCCCGCAATCGGCCATTTTCAGACATCCGACGGCGCCACTTAGATCGCTGACAATCATCGCTCCCTGACGAACCTGCCGGCCCCTGTCTGGCCGCTTGCGGCTCTCTTTGAGGGTGGACGTGTTTGGTATACTCTGCGTTCGTAGGTCAACTTGCGACTCGCCCGATCTGCGCAGTTTTTTGCGGCTGAATTGCATCGGTTTGATCCGCCCTGTGCAGTTCGGGGGGGGCGGAATGATAAGCGGCGGCGTTACACCGCCAGGGTTTCTGCGATGGCTGCATCGGACGGCGGCCCTAAGGTATGCGGTATGCGCGATTTCCGCAATCAACTGTCCTATCGGGGTGCTAGAAGCGATGTATCTAGCTTTCGGAATCTTCTAAAGAGACGTGTCGGCAAAAAACGCGATGGCCTTCACTACAAATATTCGAATCTTCAAATTACCGTCTCCCCAGCACGCCCTGTCTGTTTCGTACCGTCTTCTAGTTGCTGTCGAACTTGCGCTGAAAGACGCAAATTGTGCAAGCGGCGGCGGCCATGATGTTCCGGGCATGCTTACAGTTGCCGCCAACTTGCCCACCGCAACCCCCCACATATCTGGTCAGCTAAATTCGTATGCTCTTCAATTGCGGGCGATGCTGGGCCAAATTACTTGTCAGGGGAGGAATGGTGCGCCGACGCCCGTGCCGGGGCACAGCTATCCTTATTTGCGCTACTGCAGAGTAGCGGGAGATTGGGGCGGCGTTCACGAAACCGCAGCAGCGCGCCTGGCCGCTCTTGCACTCATCTGCCAAAACCTTTGCGCGTTCCTGTCCGTTCACGGCCGTACGCTTGGAGTTAGCTTGTGATATCGATCTCCACCGCAGTTGACCGACTTCGTTCACTTATGTCCGCGACCGATGGGGCGGAGCGATTGTCAAACGTGCACGTTAATTACGTATCGCCAACATTGCATGTCGATCCAGTGAGCGACCTTTTCATAGGCATGGATTTTGAGGAGCGACTATCGCTGTTGCAAGGGTGGCTGGATCAAACAGCAGACAGTGAAAAACTGATTCTGAGCGACATTTTGGCGCGTTTGCCAATATCAATCACCCCGAGCACCAATGAGGAGGCCCGGACGAAGCAAGAGTGGGTGGCTACCACCACGCAAGCTTCGTGGGTGAGTTCTTTTCTAGATCAGCGCCCGCCTCGCTCCACTCTTGCAAAGAGTAGCGCTAAATTCGTCCATTTTTACGGATATAAAGGCGGCCAGGGACGCTCCACCGTGTTGGCGATGCTTGCAAAAGTGCTTGCCGACGACGGGTATCGCGTCTTGGTCGTCGACGCGGACATAGAGGCTCCTTCGCTAGACCTCATTTTTGGGGTGTCGGCAAGCACCTTTTCACAGACGCTTATGGGTTTGTGCGGGTGGGCGCAAGAGACACGGCCGATCGCGGCGGCGTACTCGGGGCGACTCGAAGGCCGTGTCGATTTGTTACCGTGCCGCCCGCGTACGGACAACTCGGATCTTGACTTTGCGGTACTTGTCGCAACGGCTCCGCTGGACAGCAGAATTTATGAACGCGCAGCCGATAGGCTCATGGCAACGTTGTCTGCTGACGATAATGGGTATGACGTTATCCTTGTTGATCACCGGACCGGCATTGCGTCGTCGATACTTCCGCTAATGAACAGCCTTCCTGGTGCGGCGGCGGTCTTTGCGCGAACGGACTTCAACATTTCGTCCGTCCCGAGTGAATTGCGACGGGTCGTCCGATCCATCTTCGCCAGTACTGCCTCAGCTACCGGCGTCTTTGTAAGCTTTTCATTGGACCCGAATCGGTCGAGTGGCGCCGCCGGTTCGCCCCCCGAGGCCCGCGTTCGCGAGCAACTGCTCGACATGCTGGCAATGGAGATAGAGGATGCTCCCGACTCGGAGGAGCAAGTTTCCACTGGGGAATTGTCTGCCAATTGGATTGATTGGTACCATGACCGTGCGCTTCTGTCGGACGCCCTACCGGATGTCGCAAGCCTCCAAACCGACAACCTAGACAGCCTTAATCGTCTACGAGAAGTCCTGATGCTTCCGATCGGCCGACGACGACCACCAGAACAACCCGATTCTGGAAATCGTGAATTTGCTGTACGCACGTCGCTATCTGGCGCGAAAGACTCAGGTCAATTTATTCACATTCCTGAAATCGAGAAGTTATTGGTTCCGGGCAATCCTTTTTCGTACATCTTGGGCCGGAAGGGGACTGGCAAAACTCGTCTTCTGCGCGAGATGGTGGCTCGTAACTTAGGTCAGCCACTTCTTGTTGCGTCTGACGAGGATGGCACATCAGGACTGCAGAGCCATTCAATTGAATGTACCGAATGGCTTAACGTTTGCCAACAAGATCCACATTTATTCTGGTGGTCATTATTGCGCATAGCTATCGAGCGCACTGACGATACGCCAATTGCTCAGTTGATCGGCGAATTTTCTCATGCTGACATTGCAGCGTATGCGAATCGGCTTACTATCAAGTCGCTTTTGACGAACTCGCCGGATCCAAGAACCTTCCTTGTCGATGGGCTGGAAACGCTCGTTCCTGCATCAAGCATTAAGGACTTCGTGGCTGCGCTATTTGAATTAATGGGCACAATCCAAAATGATCCATCCATCGCACGCAAGCTAACGATTAAAGCTTTTGTTCGAGAGGATCTGGCGGCAGACTCCATTCAAAATCTCGAACAGCAAATCGAGGGGCGCAGTGTTCGTTTAAAGTGGAGTGCAAGTTCAATTTTGAATTTTGCTGTTGCAAGAATCTTGACGCTCGACTGGATAAGTGATCAGTACAAAGACGTCTGCGATGACATCATCGCATCGTGGGAGACCGTGAAGCTGGGTTTGCTTTCAGAGCAAGATGCTACTGAATTGCTATTGCGAATATTCCCGGCGCGCCTTCGCCGCAACAATTTGTCGACGGTGACTTTTCTTCGTCTTTATTTTTCCGATGCAGGCGGAGACGACACATACAAGGCAACCTTCTATCCGCGCCTTTATCTTTCGTTTCTCAATAAATTAAATGGGATTGCTGCCGCGTCGCCGGCACCCAAGGATGTCAATGGCCGGATTGATTCGGCATTGCTTAACAGCGCATATGATGAGGCCTCGCGCGAATTTATCAGTGAAACTAAGCAAGAGCTTTCTCACCTTCTATTATTGCAGTACGAGGAACAGGCTGAGGAAGGGGATGACGATACCGCAAAAGTAGCGAAGTTCATTGATGCATTTAATGGGTTAAGTACGCCATTCCAGCATGAGGCGATAGTTGCCGAGATAAGGCGAAAAACAAACTTCACCGAAAAATCAGTGCGTGACTCTCTCCAGCGAATGAAGTCGATACGGATGTTCGAAGATCGCCCGGGGTATGCTGGGTGGTGGCGCGTCGGCCAGCTTTACAAGATGGGATTACTCATGAAGTACGTCCGCGGATAAATCTCGCGATTTGGTCGAGTCTAACGATTACCGCGCACCATGGTCTCACGCCTCAGTGTAAGTACCGGCGTACCCGATCACGAACGGCGGCTTTGTATAAACCGAACGTCTCCTCAGGGTCGATCTGCGCCGGTCGCGCGTCACAGGGCGGCGGCCGGCCGCGTTCGGCCACGAGCGGATGGTCGACGTATGTGCCGGATTCGTCGACAATCAGCGGCAACGGACGGCGACTGTCGTTCAACAAACCTTCTGCGACATGACGCGCGAATTCCTCGTCATTTTTCAGTACCACGAGCCTGAGCCACGGCAGCTATTCGAGCGTGGAGTGGTCGAAGACTATGAATCTACGACCGGTGTTTTCATCGCGGCGAACTCAGCAGATGACGCTTTGATTTGGTGCGAGGCAATCGCACAAGAGGTCCTTTGGCGCTGCAATGACGACAGGTCGTTAGATTGGAAGCACTTGGGATATTTGCGCTGGATTGAATCCGATCCCGACACATCATCATGGAGTCATTGTTTGGACTTCTTTCAGCATGTGCGGGTCGGAGAAATGCCGAACTTCGATGCCATGGGTACTGACGCGTACGCTAGGTGGCAGAAGCGATAGCGCGATCATCCCACCACACGCCGTCCCAATGACCGATCTTGAGAAATGCGAGGGACCACTCCGGGTCGGTAACTGCCGATCCGGAAAAGCATGAGCGCGGGTCTTGGCGCAGGTCCGCGCGATGATCCTCTCAGACACGGCCAGTTCCTACTGCACCAACAATCCCCGCACCGACTGTTCAATTTCCGCACACCGAATCGCAGGCACCCACCGACCCGCGCTGCCTCGCCGGGTGGGAATAAACCCGTATATCCCCGCCTCTCCTCACCCGCCTACCCTCGCGCGCATGCCGGTCGGGCGGCGCAACGCCCGCTCCGGCCGATCCGAATTTCGTGAGGAGACTACATGGATAGCAGCAGCAACACCGCACTGTTCGACGCCGACATCTGGCGCGGCAAGACCTTCACCGGCCGCTGGCACGCAAGCCCGCACACGGCCGACGTGATCGAACCCGCAACCGGCAACACACTCGGCCGCATCGGTCTCGCCGACGCCGCGGCCATCGCCGAAGCATCAGCCGCCGCGCATCGCGCGCAGCCCGCCTGGTTCGCCCTGCCCTACGACGAACGCGCGGCTGTGATGCGCCGCGCGGCGGCCGTCGCCGAAACGCACTTCGACGCGATCGTCGACTGGCTCGTGCGGGAAAGCGGCTCGACGCGCGCGAAGGCGTCGTTCGAAACCTCCGTCACGATCAAGGCGCTGCACGAAGCAGCCGGGCTGCCGTCGCGCGCGGCCGGCGAAGTGCTGCCGTCGGCGGCCGGCCGGCTGTCGCTCGCGCGCCGCCGCCCGCGCGGCGTGGTCGGCGTGATCTCGCCGTTCAACTTCCCGCTGTACCTCGCGATGCGCGCGGTCGCACCGGCGCTCGCGCTCGGCAACGCAGTCGTGCTGAAACCCGATCCGCGCACGGCCGTGTGCGGCGGCGTCGCGCTCGCGCGCGTGTTCGAACTCGCCGGCCTACCGGAAGGCGTGCTGCACGTGCTGCCCGGCGACGGCGCGGCCGGTGCGGCGCTGGTCGCCGATCCGCACGTCGCGATGATCCAGTTCACCGGCTCCACCGCGGCCGGGCGCAAGGTCGGCGAAGCGGCGGGCCGCCACCTGAAGAAGGTGTCGCTCGAACTCGGCGGCAAGAACTCGCTGATGGTGCTCGACGACGCCGATCTCGACCGCGCCGTCGCCAACACCGCATGGGGCGCGTATCTGCATCAAGGCCAGATCTGCATGGCGACCGGCCGCGTGCTCGTGCAGCGCGCGATTCACGACCGCTTCGTCGCGAAGCTCGTCGAGAAGGCACAAAGCCTGCGGGTGGGCGACCCCGCGACCGCGGACGTCGGCCTCGGCCCGCTGATCAACGCCGCGCAGCGCGATCATGCGGCGAGCGTGGTCGACGCGGCCCGCCGGGCCGGCGCACGCGTCGAGACGGGCGGCGGCCATCGCGACCTGTTCTTCGAGCCGACCGTGCTGAGCGGCGTCGCGCCGGGCAACCCGGCATTCGACGAAGAGATCTTCGGGCCGGTCGCGATCGTCGTGCCGTTCGATACGGACGACGAGGCGATCGCGCTCGCGAACCGGACAGAATACGGGCTGTCGATGGCGATCCTGTCCGCCGACGTCGGGCGCGCGCTCAGGATCGGCGAACGCTTGAACACCGGGCTGCTGCACATCAACGACCAGACGGTCAACGACGAAGTGATCAGCCCGTTCGGCGGCGTCGGCGCATCGGGCAACGGCTCGAGCATCGGCGGCAGCGCGAACTGGGAAGAATTCACGCAGTGGCAGTGGCTGACGATCAAGGGTGAAGCGCCGCTTTACCCGCTTTGACGAGGAGACCGACCATGTACACCGAAAACGATACGCGCGCCGTCACCGCGGCCGTCGCACGGGCCGCCGGCGCGCCCTTCTCGATCGAATCCGCCCGGATCCGCGCGCCGCGCGGCGACGAGGTGCTGGTGCGCGTCGTCGCGACAGGCCTGTGCCACACCGACCTGATCGTGCGCGACCAGTACTACCCGGTGCCGCTGCCGGCGGTGCTCGGTCATGAAGGCGCCGGCGTGGTCGAGGCGGTCGGCCCGAACGTGAAGACGCTCGCCGCGGGTGACCACGTTGTGCTCACCTACGGCGCATGCGGCCACTGCGCGTCGTGCGTCGGCGGTCACGGCGCGTATTGCCGGCAGTTCTTCGGGTTGAACTTCGGCGGCGCCGACGCGGACGGACAGACCGCGATCCGCGACGCAGCCGGGCAACCGCTGCACGATCATTTCTTCGCGCAGTCGTCGTTCGCGAGCTACGCGCTCGCCCGCGAAAACAACGCGATCAAGGTGCCGACGCAGGCGCCGCTCGAACTGCTCGGGCCGCTCGGCTGCGGGATCCAGACCGGCGCGGGCGCGGTGATCAATTCGCTCGCGGTGCGCACGGGCAGCAGCTTCGCGAGCTTCGGCGCGGGCGCGGTCGGCATGAGCGCCGTGATGGCCGCGCGCGTCGCGGGCGCCACCACCATCATCGCCGTCGACATCGTGCCGTCGCGGCTCGCGCTGGCGCTGGAGCTCGGCGCGACGCACGCGATCAACAGCAAGGAAGTCGACGTCGTCGACGCGATCCGCGAGATCACCGGCGGTGGCGTCGACTACGCGCTCGAGTCGACCGGACTGCCGGCCGTGCTGTCGCAAGGGATCGATGCGCTCGGCTCGCGCGGCACGATGGGCGTGGTCGGCGCGCCGAAGCTCGGCACCAGGGCCGAATTCGACGTGAACAGCCTGCTGCTCGGCGGCCACACGATCCGCGGCATCGTCGAAGGCGACAGCGTGCCGCAGACGTTCATTCCGCAGCTCGTGCAGCTGTATCTGCAAGGACGGTTTCCGTTCGACCGGCTGGTGAAGTTCTATCCGCTCGACCAGATCAACCAGGCGGCGGAAGACAGCAGCAAAGGCATCACGCTCAAGCCGATCCTGCGTTTGCCGCATTGAGCGCGGGGGGCGCCGCCGGCCATCGGTGGCATCGTGGCTATCGGGCGGCAATCGGGCTGCCATCGGCGGTGCCCCTGTCGGGAAAATACCGCGCTGCGGGCGCCGGGCTATATTACGCATTCGCGCGACACGCCAGGCCGCCACGCCCGGCCCCGGACACTCGACCCCCAAATGGAGCGCAGCGTGAAGACGGCCCCGGAATCCCTTGCACGACCGGTCGACCTCGACCGGCTCCGCGCCCGCTTCGCGGCGGGCGAGCCGCTGCCGGAAACGGCATTGCCGGCCAGCGTCGCGCGCTCGTGGCTGCGTTCGCGCGACGCCGGGCTCCGGCCGTGGCAAACCGCCCGCTACGAAATGCAGCGCGAGTTCGACGAACCGCGCGCGGACCGGCGGCTGCTGCGCTGCGTCGCGCAGGAGATCGAGCAGCTGTGGGCCGCGTTCGGCGGCAGCGAGTGGACGATCTTCTGCGTCAATCCGCGCGGCACGATCGTCCATGCGCGGCGCAGCCCGCAATGCGACGACACGCTGCTGACGCCGATCGTCGCCGGCCGCCGGATCGTCGAACCGAACATCGGCACGACCGCGCCAAGCTGCGTGATTCACGACGGCACGGAGGCCGTCGTTGCGGGCGCGCAGCACTATCTCGACGAGTTTTCGCGGGTGTTCTGTCTCGCGGTGCCGCTGGTCGGCTTCGACGGCGAGGTGATCGGCGCGCTCGACATCACCGGCATCGGCCGGCGCAACGTCGTGCAGCTGCGCGAGCAGTTCCGGCATGCGGCGCTGTCCGCCGAGCAGCGGCTGTATGCGATGCTGCGCGACTGCCATCTGCTGCAGGTGCAATACGATCCGCGCTGGCTCGGCACGCCGCTCGCCGGGGTCGTCGCGCTCGACGAAGCGGGCCGCGTGCGCGCGGTGAGCCGGCTCGCGCGACAGATGCTCGACCTCGCGCCCGAAGGGCCGGTCGCGCCGGTCGATCTCCGGCAACTGTTTCCCGGTGCGACGCCCGCGCAACAGCGCCGCCTGCTGACGCCGGCGCGCACGCCGCAGCGGATCGCGCGCGACGATGGTAGCCACGTATGGGTGCGCACGGTGCGCGCGCCGCTCGATCGGGCGACGACGGCGCGCCACGCCGATGTGCTCGAAGAAGCCGCCGACGTGTGCAACGCGGCGCCGGCCGCCAGCCCTCAGGCGAGCCTGCACGAACAGTCGCTCGACGCGATCCGCCGGGCGCTCGGCGAGCACGACGGCAATGTGTCGGCGGCCGCGCGGCAGCTCGGTATTTCACGCACGACGCTTTATGCGAAGCTCAGGCAGCTCGATGCGGCGGGGCTCAGGACTGGCGGGCCGCATCGCGTAGACCAAAATGAAGTCGCCCCCGTTTGCGAAGTGAAGATGTCACTCCGTCGGTCGTCGTTGACCAAGAAATGCGGAACCCTCGGGAATTCATGAGGTTGCACGTCGCGCATTAAGGTTGTCACTGAGCACGGCATCGCGAAGACGTGCCGCTTCGTTCACCGTGACGTTGCCCGTTGCAACGATGTTCGCCGTACCGGTGGCGTTCTCAACGCAGTTCGTCATACCAGCGGTGAGGGATGAACCCGTGAGTGTCACGTTGCCTTTCGATGCGTCGTTGCTCGCCGCGCCGAGCGACGCATTGCCGCCGGCCGTGAACTGCGTACCAATAGCGTGTTCGTCGTAGTTGTGATCGACTCCTTAGCCCAGCGCCAACAGCAATTCCTGCTGGGTAATGTCGTACAGCGCGACCTGTTCCTTGAAGGCGGCCAGCGCGGCCGTTTTTTCCTGCGCCCGGACGTGAGCCAGTTCGATATTCAGCGCGTCGAGCTCGACGCGAAGCGCAGAGGAGCGTCCATGAATTTCAGTGGTGAACCGCGTTGGATCAAACGTCGATATACGAGACCGATTGCGAGGCGACCAGGCGAGGCGGTGTCGGGCACTGACACACGCACAGATCATCGCTCAACGCTGCTTCTCGTCCGTCCGGCCCGGTAGTGGAGATCCGCGGGCCGGTGCACTCGATTTTACCCAACGTCTTGCAGACAGGGCACCACACCGGATCGTGCTCGTAGGCCTGTTCGCGAACGCCGATCAGATCGGTGCCATCGCCGCCTTGCACGATACCGCCGACGGTCGTCGTGTCACCCTTCACGATGTCGTAGCGTCGCATGGCGGCCCCGTTTAGACCGCACCCGGCCGCAGGCGCAGGCTGTTCAGCAACGTCTCCCACGCTTGCAGTGCGCCGGCCTCATCGACCGGTGACGTTGCCTCGTCGGGCTTCAAATCGGGGCTGCTCGCACCGAGCAGCAACTGAATAGCGGTATGCGGTTTCGCCAGCGTGCTCGGATCGCCCGGTGCAAGCAGGTAGAAGCGGTAGGACGTGATCTCGCCTTCCTTCAGCGCAAACAGGACTTCCTCGGCATCCATCCCGGCCACCGTGCGTTTGCCTTGCCGCAGAATCCGGTAGCTCCCGCTCGACACGCGATCCATCTGCGCACGCAGGGCGGGCAGTGTCTTCGTCAGGGATTCTTTCTGGTCTGCGTTCACTGAATCGCGCATCTTAATCACGAGCAGTGCTGGCCGTCCTGGCATCAGCGCGATCGACTGGCTGACTTCTTCCGTGAAAGTCGAGGAGCCTGTGGCAATCCCGCCGTCGAAGCAGAATCCCGATTCGGTCGGCACCGACCAGTTATCGCGCGCCTTGATGCGGCGATACAGATCGGTGTAAACGGACTCAAATTTATCCAAACCACTTGAGCCAAAAGACCCAGTTGTATGGAACAACGTGTTGTTCTCGTAAATATAACCTTCTGTCTTGAATGGCAATTTCACTGCCTTTGCCACTCCTTCTTGATAAGCAAAGACCACGGAAGTCTTTTTTGGGGAAAATGCTTTCTCAAGCCAAATATGCCCGCCTTTATCTTCTGGATTTGCAGGATTAAAGCGTCGCTTTGTGCGCAAGTCCCTTTCTAATCCATCAACCTTGGCTTGATAGATAGCAGGAGATCCGTTGTACTGAGTCTCCAACGTATCGCCCCAAAACTCGTATCGCTGATTCGTAATTTTGCTTGCCACTGGCCGGTCAAATACGAAGCGCCCGACGCACCACGGGCGCGGCTTGGACAGCAAGGGATTCGTCATCACTGGTTCACCCGAAAACGTTATCGAACAGGCGCACACGCCCGCCACTAAAAATAGGAGTCGGCCAATACGCGTCAGCATGACGGCGCGTCCTGCGAGATTTGCACGATGCTGTAGAGCAGCGCCCAGCGCGCCCATGGATGGTTATAGCTCTCCTGATGCACATAGCCTCCTTGGTCAAACACCATTTGTACGCCTGGGGCTGCTCCACCGTCCGCGCCGCGCGCGGGGGCCCCAGCTGACCAGACCGGCACGGTCCCGTCGCCCGGCACGATGCCATTTTTATCGGGATCGGGCGCATTGCTACCCAGCGGCAGCTTTGCCACCTTCTGCACCTCAAATTCGATGGTGACGTTGCGTGAATCCAGGTGCACACGCAGCGTCCCAGTGTGTGAATCGTCGTGTTTCTCACCCAAGAACCGCGCGGCGCGCAGTTCTTCATCCGTAACGTCGGCCGGTATATTCCCTTTCCAGATCACCGTACCCCATGCCAACAGATCGTCGAGCTTCTCGCCTTTCTCGATCTTAGGTTTGCCATGGTCGTCGCCCGATGCAGTTGATTCCTTGGGTGTAAGCGCCCCATCCCCGTATGATACGTATGTTTTCTCGTGGTACTTATTTTTTATTGCGTATTGATTGCCTATGACGGATAGCATTGTTTCGGCAAAATTCTCAACCACAGTCTTTTTACGTGGCATTTTATCAAGGCGATCCTTCACAATCCCAGCAGGATCGAGCAGCGAGGACGATTGTTCGGGAACCAAGCCGTACCACTGTTGATTAATATAAATCTCGTTGTACACGTCGCCCTGTTGCGGCAGCTTCATGACCGGATCGCCATTGAGCCGCGCAAAGATCCACCACGGCTCGCCGTTGTGATAGTCCGGCATCGGGAGCAATTCCAGCGCCCCCGGTGCGTTTGCTCCCACTGCCACGAACTCGTCCGCGTTGCTTCCGAGCAGGGCGCCATTGATGAAGCCGTTTATCCCGCCCTCGCTGCCGCCGCCCGTGCGGAACCGCTTTGCCGCGATCGGTGCGCCCGTGGCCGGTAGCACGTTGTGGAACACACCGTGCATCAGGTCCGCCGCGCCGTGCATCGCGATCGCCATGCGTGCGACCAGTCCGCCCATCGAGTGGGTCAGGATGATCGCCTTGCCGCTGTGGTTCTCCGCGATGATCTCCTTGATGCCCATCAGCCGAGCTTTCTTACCGGTCTTCTTGTCCTCGAAATCCATGCCATCAATGACCTGCTGCGCCGACTTCTCATTCGATTGAAGCCAGTTGTAGCCGATCGCATAAACGCGATACCGGTATTTCGCGAAATGCTCGAACGCTGCCGACTCTTCCGTGATCGCCTGTCCCCGGCCTTGCGCGCCGGCGTCCGTCGCACCGTAGTCGGCCGGCTCGGTGCCAAGCACGGGCTTGAGCGTCCACTTCTTGCCGTCGGGGTCGGTTTCGATCCACGCACCCTTGTGCTTACCCATGTACTTCGGCTCGTTTAGTTGCTCTTCGAGCCATGCCAGCATCGGTTGATAGCTCGAACGGTACACCGAGCCCCAGCCGCGTCGACGCGCTTCTGCCTCGTCCACATACTGGTCCTCCTTGTCATCCTTTCGCAGCTTGCCGGCGCGGATCGGGCCGAATGGGGTCACCGCGGCCACAGTCGCGTCGAACTGCTTTTCCCGCGAGGACGCGCCCTTGAACCACATGCCGATCAGTGCCGGCAATGCACCCGCTTTGCCGAGCATGCCGTCCGTGTTCGGCGCGAAAAACATTTCGTCGCCGGTTTCCTTGTTGACCAAGGGGGAGCCCATCACGCCCGGCAGGAAGATCACTGGAATGATCGGCCGCACGTCGCACAGCAACTCCTTTTGCCGCGTGTCGCTCGCAGGCGTGAGCGTGAAGTGCCCGACCGACGCGCCGTCCTTGTCCGTGCGACCAACCTGTCGCACCACTTGTTCGGCGTCGTCGCTAAAGTCCGAGCCGCCGGATTGATTTGTGTTATCGCTCATTGTCGTTATTCAGATTCGCGCATCGATTATCGGATTCATGCTGCAGGACCGTTCGGCGTCGGCCGCAAAGCGCGCACCGCCAGTTTCTCGATATCCTCGCTCTTCTGCTCCGTGATCTGCCCCAGCTCGTTCGTTATCCCGGACAACTTTGTCCCATCGCCACGGATCAGCTCGTACGGATGGTTTTTCAGCACTTCGCCGGAGATGCGGTCGCGCAGCACGTACGGATCGTTGAACTGGGTCGTCGGCAAGCTGTTCATATGCTCGGCGACCGAACTCGGCCCCTGTCGGCTGAACGATGCGGACTTGATCGTGCGGCCGCCGCGCGTGCCATCCTCAATGCCGTCCTTCGTGATGCGGATATACGAGCCGCCGCACTTGAAAATCAGTTCGTCCGTTGCCTCGATCACGATCCGCTTCTTGCTGAACAGCGACGTATCCTTGGCCGAGTTCAGTTTGATCTCATCCGTGTGGGCCGACACCTCGATCGGCCCTTTCGCGGCGAATAGCTTCATGCCGGCCTTCTGCACGAACAGGCTGATCTTCTCCGCAGCCGCCGCGATCAGCGATTTGCCGCTCGCCAGGTTGGTGTTTTCGCCGCTGACCACGTTGACTTCCGCTTGCGCCACCACGTGCGCCGAGCGGTCCGCCAGGGCCGCAAAGTCCGCCGGCGTCGCGATCACGATCACGGGCATCGCGAAGCTGTTCGCGTTGCCGGTGCCGCCACCCGCAGTGACGCCGCCCGACGTCTGCCCCGACACCGGATGCTGCACGGCTGTCGTCAGGTCCTTGAGCGCATCCTGGCCCGCCTGCAGCGATTCGGCCTGCGCGGTTGTGCTGGCGCTCGACAGCGATTCCACCAGCATTCCGGCCTGCTGCAGCCGCGTGCGAGCCTCGTCGACGCTGAGCTGCTCGTCATCGTAATCTTTTGAGTGGGTGCTGATCGACAGCCCCTTGCTCGCCCGCACCGCACCGTATTCGTCGGCATGCAACACGAAGCCCTGGCCGAGATATCGACCGCGCGTGTTTCCGTCCTGCTGAATCAAATAGCCCTGCGTGAGCGCCGCATAGCTCTTGCCCGTGTAGCTGATGAGCCGCGTGCCACCCTGATTCGTCGCGTCGTCGTGCACGAACGCGTTGTACGCACCGGTGTTGCCGAAGCCCTGTGACTGGAACCCTGACAGCAGCACGTTCGTGTGCCATTGCGATGGCGTCGTGCCGCCGTTGACACGCCCCAAAATAAAGGGCTTGTCACAGTCGTTGCTCCAGTAGCCGATGAGCACCCATTCGCCCGCGCGCGGCACGTGCACGGCGCCGTATCCGTTACCTGTATCGGACTGCATCGACGACAGCAGGGGCGACGCATTGAACGCGCCGTCCGGATTTTTCCGGTCCCACGCGAAATGCACGCGAACCTGATTCCGCTCGTTCGACCAGGCCTCGATTCCTTGTTGTGTGACGACGAGCGCGTGCTCGATCGACATCGTCGGCTTCGGATGGTCGAATGGGCTTCGAAACTCGACCCGTGCCTCCTGTGCCTCAACCTCGAGCACAAAAAAGCCGGCCATGCCGTCCTCGATGTGACTCGGCGTCGTGAAGCGCGTGCCGTGTGCCGCCTGCTGTTCGGTCAGCGTCGCACGCAGGCTGAGCGGGAATTCGGTCGGCGGCTGGCCGATCGGCACATTGTTCTCGATGAACCAGCGCGCCTCGACGACCAGGAGCGTCCGGTCGGCGTCGTCGCGTTCCGGATGACGCGGGTGGTCGTTCAGCATGAAGCGCGATCCCGCATCAAGCCAGCGCAGACCGCCGACCCCAAAGTAGCGCCGGGCGCGCGCGTCCCAGCCCTGTACGCGCCGGCGCGCGCGGGCGCCGCCGCTGTCGGAATCGGGATAGCCATACGCGGTCGGCTCATAGACCGTCATCGGCGCAGTCGGAATCCGGTTTTGCTGCGCCTGGTGCCGGCCGTCGTCCGTGACGTACCTGACCGACGCGAGCGTACTCGCCGCTTCAAAGCGGGAAGCGGGGCGTTTGTAATCGAACGCGCTGGACTCGTACCGCAGGCTCTGCATTGTCTGCATCGCCGCCCAGTGCGTGAACCCGTTCACGGCCTCGTTGTCGCCAGCGCCGTGCACGAAGTCGGCCGGCTTCGCATCGGGCAGCGCCGCGACCTGGTCGACAATCACCAGCGTTGTCTTGGCTGTCTCGCCGTCCCGGACCGGCTCGTGTGCCCAGTAGCAATACCAGCCTTCGTCTTCCAGCAGGCGGTGAAAGAAATGCAGATCGGTTTCACTCTGCCGGCACCACGAGCGCACCGCCGGCTCACGATTCAGGTTGAAGCGGAATCGGCCCTGCAATTGCGGGTAACGATTGAGGAGGTCGGACACGATGTCCTGTGCCGTCTGCTCGAGCCATCCCTCGTCGTTACGCGTGCCGCCCAGGAATACCAGCGCCGACGAAAATTCGAGCTGGTAGGTTGAGAGCCCACCGTCCCCGCCCAGATAGCCGACCCGGTGCACGAAGCCGTGGATTGGACGTAGACGGAATCGGCAAACGGGGCTGTGGCCTGCTGAATCCACAGCGTGACTGGCTGGTGCATCAACGATAGCAGCGCGGTGTCGTCACGAAGTGACGCGACGTCGAGTGTCCAGTTATAGTCACGGCCAATCCGGGCCGTGCCACGCGCACGCAGCGGAATCAGTGAGTTCTGGCTCAGCGGCGTGTCCAGCTTCAGCAGGCGGTTACGCTGAAGCAAACCCCGATGAATCGCGTCGTACAGCTCGCGAAATTTGAGTTCCCCGAGCGCAGGTGGTTTGAGTACCATTTTTCTCTCAATATTGTTTGAGTGTTCCGCGCAGCGCGGACGCGAAAGGGAACGGCTATGGCCATCACCGTTCCCTCTCTGGGCATCGCGAACTTTATGGCTTGTCCCTAAAGCCAGGGCAATCGCATGAAACGTTACAAACGGAGAACAGCAGCGCGGTAACCGTCGCTGGCGCCCGCTTTGAGCCGTCGGTTCTTGATGCCGGCCTTCGTCGTCGTATCCGCTTTGAGCAGGTTCAGGCAGATGCGACGCAGGATCGCAAAGTTCTGGGCGGCGTTGTTGACGCGAACCCTGCACTGGTTTTCGCCGAAGGCCATGTCCAGCACCCAATGCACGCTGTTCTCGATACGCCAATGCGCCCGCACGGCCTGCGCGATTCGCGCTGCATCGGGAGGCAGGCTCGACACGTAGTAACGCCGCTCGGTCGTCTTGGTATCGCCGATTTCGCGAGTGGCCTCGACCATCACGATCGAACGCAGGCCGGGCCATAAGTCCGGATCAGGCTCCCAGCACGCCAGGACATCGCTGGCGATACACCGGCGCGTTTCGATACGGCCGTGATCCTTGTCGATTTCCTGATGCTCGGCGGTGTGGTCCCGATAGGCGTGCGGCACACGCTCAATGGCCTCGAGCGCATAGCGGATTCGTTTGAGCAACGTTGATTGATTGCCCTTGACCGCGAGCACATAATCTCCGCTTGCTTCGACGATGCGCTCGGCAACCCGACGCTGGCATCCCATCGCATCGAGTGTGACGATCGCGCCCTTGAGCAGCAGTACGTCGAGCAGTTCCAGGATGGCCGTAATTTCGTTGCTCTTGCCGGCGGTCCGAACTTCCCCAGCGACATGCCAAGCTGGCTTGCCCATGCCGAGACCAGGTGGATGCCATGCTGGTTCGCGCTGCGTGAGCCTCGCACGGTTTTGCCGTCGATGGCGACCACGTCATCGGCCAGCACCGGGCAGAGTCCGCGCATCCAGCGAACGAAACAGGTTTCGAATTCCAGCGGATAGAGTGCCGCGAATACCCGACCGAACGTATCGTGCGATGGAATCCCGCGCTCCAGCGGTACGTACCGGCACAACCAGTCGAGCTTCGACTCGCCCCAGATCTGAATCGCGACCCAGCTGTCTGCCCCCGACAGAATCGCGCACAGCGAGACAAACAGGATCTCCCGCAAATCATGCGGGGACGGCCGGCTACGCGGATCCGTCAAACCTCCGAATGCTTCTTCGATACTCAACTCATCCTGCTGCAAGACGGACTGTCGCACGGGTTTCTCTCAGGGCGAAAAACCGTCACTACATCCTGATTCGGGCAGGCTTTCAAGCAAACGGAAGCCTTCTTTAACGATTTACACGTTTCGTGCGATTGCCCTGTCCGAAACGAGGACTCAAATTTCGAATTTCAGACGTGACTGATTGACTTGCGCTCGAGCCTCGCTGCTCGAGTTTCCACGATATATCCGACAGCTAACCTCCCCCGACCCATTACCGCAGCGTGGAAAGGATCTCAACGAAATCGATCTCTTCAGCGAGGCGCGCCACAACCGCGCGATTTTCCGCTCACGCATCGCAGCATCAGGGAACGCATGGAGGCAGATCGGCGTGCACGTGCGGCGCCACGCGAAATCACGCATGCCAAGCACGCGTGCCTGAAGTCGGACAACGATCGAGTTTGAGGCTGAAGGCGTCCAGCGAGCGCGCACCGCGCGGGCGCGGCGTCGTGACCGGCCGCATCGCGTGCCGGTAAACATCCTGTGCATTGACGGGGCCGCAGCGATCAGTGCAACGCGCCGGCGGCACGATCGCCGCCCCCGCCGGCCCAGCGGCGGCTACGCCAACGCCCGCCGCTCATGCAGCCGCAACGCGGCCCACGCAATCCCGGCCGAGAAGATCCCGACCACGCCGCCGAACGTGCCGATCCACGGCAGGCCGAAATCCCCGGCGATATGGTTGCCGAGCAGCGCGCCGGCACCGATCCCGACGTTGTACAGCCCGGAAAAGATCGACACCGCGAGATCGGTCGCCTCCGGCGCCAGCTTCAGCACCCACGCCTGCATCGCGAGCCCGAAGCAGACGATCGCCCCGCCCCACACCAGCGTGTGAACCGACAGCGTGACGATGTTCAGCGCGCTCGGGAACAGGATCAGCAGACAGGCCGACAACGCGATGATCGACGCGAGCAAAAAATCGGCGGGTCGCTCCGGAAACACGCGATTGAAGCAGAGCGCGGCCGGCATGCCGGCCACGCCGAACAGGATCAGCACGTAGGTGATCCGGCTGCTGCTCGCATGATTGACGCTCTGCACGAACGGCTCGATGTACGTGTACGACGTGAAGTGCGCGGACACGACCAGCACGGTGATCGCATACAGCGCCACCAGCGCCGGCTTCCTGAGAAACGCGCCGATGCTGGAAAGCGATCCGGCGCCCTGGCTCGGCAGCACCGGCAGCGTCATGCGCAGCATCAGCAGCGCGACGGCCGCCGCACCGCCGATCACGAGGAACGTCACGCGCCAGCCGAGCGCCTCGCCGATCACGCGCCCGAGCGGAATGCCGGCGACCATCGCGATCGCCGTGCCCATCGCGAGCAGGCTGAGCGCGCGGCTTTTCCGGTCGCTCGGCGCGAGCCGCACGGCCAGCGGAACGGAGATCGACCAGAACACCGCGTGCGCGCACGCGATGCCGAGCCGGCCGATCATCAGCACCGTGAAATTCCACGCGACGCCGGTCACGACATGGCTGCCGACGAACACCAGCAGCGCGCAGCTCAGCAGCTTGCGACGCTCGACGTGGCGCGTGACGAACGTGAGCGGCAGCGACACGACGGCGACGGCCCATGCGTAGATCGTCAGCATCAGGCCGACGTCGGTCGGCTGCATCCGCAGGCTGTCGCCGATCGCGCTCAGCAGCGCGACGGGCACGAACTCGGTGGTATTGAAGATGAAGGCAGCAAGGGCCAGGGCCAGAACGCCCCACCACGACTGTTCGGAACTGACGGCGTCCGGGGTTGCCATACGGGAATTCGACGAAGGTTGGGGGCGCGGGCAGCCGGCCCGGCGCATCGGCGCGATTGTACCAGCGGCACATGACATGCCGCGGCGGGCCGCGCCGCCGGGACATGGCGATGACACGGCCGCGCGCCGATAATGCGTCGAAGGACATTTCACGGACGATTTGCCCGAACGTCATCGGGCCGGGAGATTCACATGCGCATTGAAACGTCGTTTCTGTTCGATCTCGACGGCACGCTCGTCGACAGCGTCTATCAGCACGTGCTCGCGTGGAAGGAAGCGCTCGATGCCGAAGGCATCGAACTGTCGGTATGGCGCATCCACCGCAAGATCGGGATGAGCGGCGGCCTGTTCCTGAACCAGTTGCTGCGCGAGACGGCCGGCGACATCGACGCCGAGCGCGTCGAGCGGCTCGCGCGGCTGCACGCGGCCGCGTACCAGCGGCTACGCGCGCAGGTCCGGCCGCTGCCGGGCGCGCGCGAGCTGCTGGCCGCGCTGTCGAACGCGGGCATCCGCTGGGCGATCGCGACCAGCGGGCGAATGGAAACGGCCGCCATCAACCTCGAGGCGCTCGGCGTCGATCCGGCGAAGAACGTGGTCGTCACGCGCGACCAGGTCAAGTATGCGAAACCGGATCCCGACCTGTTCCTGACGGCCGCGGCGAAGCTGAACGTGCCGATCGAGCACACGGTGGTGGTCGGCGACAGCATCTGGGACATGCTCGCCGCGAGCCGCTGCCGCGCGCTGGGCGTCGGGCTGCTGTCGGGCGGTTACGGCAGCGACGAGCTGGAACGCGCGGGGGCGCTGCGCGTGTACGACGATCCGGCGGATCTGCTGTGGCATCTCGACGAGATCGCGGCACGGCCGTAGACCGTTCGCGTTAGCGGACCCGGTCGCGCGGCGTCGGCATGCAGTCACGAAAGAGCCGAACCGCGCACCCGCGCCCTGTTGATCGAACCGGGTCGGTCGATTCGATTCGATTCGCACTGAATCAATCGTCATCGACCCGCTTGTCGATCAGATAACGCCCGCGCTCGACGCCCGCGCGCAGCGCCTCCTCCTGCGTCGACCATTCGGAGCCTGTCGGCTCCGGCACGATCAGCTCGATGCGGGCACCGTCGACATACACCTGCACCTCGTCGCCCCACGCGCCGCGTGCGTTGCGCCGCGCCCATACGCGTATCTCGTGGCCGCGATACGGGTCGCGAACCTGTGCGTCCTGTTGATGTTGCATCCTGGCCTCCTGTACTTATCTGCGATGGCGATGCAAAAAATGCGCGCCGCATGGCCGCCGCGCGCGCCGTCGGCCCCGCGCGCACGCGCCGTGCCCGCTGTCGGCCGCCCCGGCACGTGTCTTGCGTTCGTGCCCGGTATCGAACCGCTCCGGTCCGCCAGACAACAAAGGAGGCCGCGATGATCGGCCATATCGAACTCGTCGGACGCCTGCTGCTCGCCGCGCTGCTCGGCAGCGTGATCGGGCTCGAACGCGAACGGCTGAACTGGGCCGCCGGGTTGCGCACGCACATGCTGGTGTGCGTCGGCTCGGCCCTCGTGATGCTCGTCTCCACCTTCGGCTTCGAGGACGTGCGCGGACAATACGGCGTCGTGCTCGATCCGTCGCGGGTCGCGGCCCAGGTGGTCTCGGGCATCGGCTTTCTCGGCGCCGGCTCGATCCTGCTGCGCGGCGAAGTCGTGCGCGGGCTGACGACGGCCGCGAGCCTGTGGGCGGTGGCCGGCGTCGGCCTGGCCGCCGGCGGCGGCATGTACGTCGCGTCGATCGGCGCGACGGCGATCGTGCTCGCGATCCTGGCGGGCGTGAAGCCGCTCGAGCGCCGCTTCATCGCGCAGCGGCAGCAGCGCACGCTGCGGCTCGTCGTCGAGCGCGGCGGCCTGACGCTCGGCGTCCTGCACGACACGCTCGGCGCGGGCCGCGTGCGCGTGAAGCGGTTCATCGTCCAGCAGTCCGACGACGATCCGGAGACCGACGACATCTCGATATCGTTCTCGCGCACGAGCGGCGCGGAATTTGCGGCGATCTGCGAGTCCCTGCAAGGCATCGCCGGCGTGCGGACCTGCAGTCCCGACACCTCGTCAAGGAGTTTCGCGTGACCCAGACCGATCTGCTTTCCTATCTCGTGTCGAGCCGGCTGGCCGCGCGCATGCGCGGCGGCGCCTGGCTCACCACCAGCCAGGTGGTCGGCGCGCTGCGCGCGTGGCTCGCGTGCCATCACGCCGAATGCGGCTGGCTCGACCGGATCCGGATCGCGAACGCATCCGCGACGATCGCGCAACGCATCTACGACATCGCGGCCGCGTACGGCGAACCCAAGCACGGCGAACGCGTCCGGCTCGACGCCGGTTCGCCGGAACTGCAGGCGCTGCGCGCACGTTGCGATGCGCTGCTGCAACGCATCGACGGCGGCCTGGACGTCGACACCCGATGATCGCGCCGGACCGCAAGCCGCGCGCCGCCGTCGCGACGGCGGGCCCCGACGATGCGGCAGCCGCCGCCTCGCGCACGGCCGAACCGGTGCGACACGGCCTGCTCGAATGCGGACGCAACTGCGACACGATCCGCAGCGCGGACCGCTTCGCGATGCTGGTGGACGGCGCCGCGTATTTCGCGACGCTGCGCGCCGCGCTGCGGCGGGCGCGCCATACGGTGTTCATCGTCGGCTGGGACGTCGACAGCCGGATGCGCCTCGCGCCGGCCGACGCCGCCGGCGACGGGCTGCCCGACACGCTCGGCGCGTTCCTGCACGCGCTCGCGGCCGCGCGCCACAACCTGCGCATCTACGTGCTCGCGTGGGACTTCGCGATGATCTACGCGCTGGAGCGCGACTGGCCGCCCGTCTATCGCGCCGCATGGCGCGCGCATCGCGGCATCCGGTTCCGCCTCGACGACACCCATCCGCGCGGCGCGTCGCATCACCAGAAACTCGTCGTGATCGACGACCGGCTCGCGTTCGTCGGCGGGCTCGACCTGACGCGCGAGCGCTGGGATACGCCCGCGCACGCGGCCGACGATCCGCGCCGCCGTGACGCCCGCGGCATGCCGTACGGCCCGTTTCACGACGTGCAGGCGATGTTCGACGGCGACGCGGCCGCCGCGATCGGCGAGCAGGCGCGCACGCGCTGGCGCAATGCATGCGGGCGTCCGATCGCGATCCGCGCGCAGCGCCATCTCGAGCGTGACGAAGACGTCGATCCGTGGCCGCCCGGCGCGCGCGTCGACGTGAGCCACGTGCGGCTCGGCATCGCGTACACGGCGCCGCGCCACCGCGACCGCGAGTCGGTACGACAGGTGCGCGCGCTCGTCGAGGACACGATTCGCGCCGCGCGGCGCCACCTGTACATCGAGAACCAGTATTTCACCGCGGCCGTGGTGCGCGAAACGTTGTCCGCGCGACTGGCCGACCCGCACGGGCCGGACGTGACGGTCGTGGCACCCCGCGTGCAGAGCGGCTGGCTGCAGGAAGCGACGATGGGCGTGCTGCGCGCACGGCTGCACGACACGCTCAAGTCCGCCGACCGCTTCGGCCGCTACCGGCTGCTGTACCCGCACGTCGACGGCCTCGGCGACGCATGCGTGAACGTGCACAGCAAGATCGAGATCGTCGACGACGAATGCATCGTGATCGGCAGCGCGAACCTGAACAACCGGTCGATGGTGCTCGACACCGAATGCTGCATCGCGCTCGTCGCGGCGGGCGAGCCGCGCCTCCGCGCCGCGATCGCCGGCCTGCGCGACCGCCTGCTGGCCGAACATCTCGGCACGCCGCCGGCCACCGTCGCCGCTGCGTTCGCGCAAGGCGACCGGCCGAACGCCGCGCTCGACCGGCTGCGCGCGAAACCGGGCCGCACGCTGCGCGTGCTCGACCCGGTCGTGACGCCGCAGCTCGACGCATTGGTGCCGGTCAGCGCGCGGCTCGACCCCGAGCAGCCGATCGAGCCGGACCGGTTCGTCCGCGAATTCCTGCCGCGCGAGCAGCATCGCCCGCTGACCGCGCGCTTCCTCGCGCTCGGCGCGGCCGTGCTGCTGATCGCCGCGCTCGCGTTCGCGTGGCGCTTCTCGCCGCTCGGCAAGGCGCTGAACGTCGCGGCGCTCGCGCAGGCGGCGGCCCGCGCCGCGGCACTGCCGGGCGCGCCCGCCCTGTTGCTGGCCGGCTACGTGGTCGCGGCGACGCTGTCGGTGCCGATCACGCTGCTGATCGCCGCGACGGGGCTCGTGTTCGGCGCGTGGCCGGGCTTCGCTTACGCGGCCGTCGGCTCGCTGACGGCCGCCGCCGCGACCTACGGGATCGGCCGCTGGCTCGGGCGCGACGCGGTGCGCCGATTCGCCGGCGCACGCGCGAACCGGCTCAGCGAACACATCGGCCGGCGCGGCGTGGTCGCGATGGCCGTGCTGCGGCTGTTGCCGATCGCGCCGTTTACGATCGTGAACCTGGTCGCCGGCGCCTCGCACATCGGCCTGCGCGACTTCCTGGTCGGCACCGCGATCGGGATGCTGCCGGGCATCGTGTTGACGGTCACCTTCGCGCACCAGCTGACCGCCGCGTTCCGGCATCCGGGCCCCGGCGCATTCGCGTGGCTCGCGGCGATCGGTGTCGCGCTGGTCGGCGTGTCGGTGCTGCTCGTCAGGGTGCTGCGACGATGGTGCTGAGCCGACAGCCGGCCCCGCCGCCGGACATCGTCACGTCGGACGGCGCGCCCGCCGCCGCGCCGGGCGGACGCGACCTGCGCATCGCGACGTACAACATCCGCGGCGGCTACGGTGCGTGGCCCGCGCGCGCGGCCGATCGAATCGCGGCGGTGATCCACGAGCTCGACGCGGACGTGATCGCGCTGCAGGAAGTGCCGCTCGGCGGCACGCGCGCGCCCGACGTGCTCGCACACCTGCGCGACGCGACCGGCATGCACGCGGTGGCCGGCCCGACCATCGACACGCCGGAGCGCCGCTACGGCAACGCGGTGCTGTCGCGCTGCCCGATCCGCGCCGCGCGCACGCTCGACCTGTCGTTCCACCCGCGCGAGCCGCGCGGCGCGCTCGATGCGGACATCGACTGCGGCGCCGGCACGCTGCGCGTGGTCGCGACCCATCTCGGGCTGTCGGCGAACGAACGCAGCGCGCAGGTGCAGCGGCTGCTCGCCGCTTTCGACACCGGTGCGATGCCGGTGATCCTGATGGGCGACATCAACGAATGGTTCGTGCGCGGCCGTGCGCTGCAGGCGCTGGTCACGCGATTCCGCCGCGCGCCGGCGCCGCGCACGTTCCCGACGCTGTACCCGGTGTTCTCGCTCGACCGGATCTGGATCCATCCGGGCGAGTTGCTGGTCGACGTGACCGTGCATCGCAGCATGCTGGCCCGGCGCGCGTCGGATCATTACCCGCTCGTCGCGCGCATGCGTGCGCGGTCCGCGCCCGGCACGCCGCCCGCGCGCGACGCGCACCACGTCGACGAAACCTGACGGAGCATGCCCATGCGAACTGACGAACTCGACGGAACGGCCCTCGACTACTGGTGCGCACGCGCACTGTGCGCGGACGACAAACACACGCTGTACTTCACGGCCATCGAGCCGCAGGTGATCGTGACCGCCGCGTGCGATGCGTTGCGGCGCCTCGACGCGCATTTCGCGCCGTCGGCGTCGTGGGCCGACGCGGGGGCGGTGCTCGATCGCGTCGGCGACCTGCGGATCGCGCGGCGCGGCGACGGCGTCGAATGCGACGCGTGCTTCATCGACGGCCCGTCGACCTGCGCGGCACGCGCGCCCGACGTGCGCACCGCGTTGCTGCGCGCGTTCGTGCGTGCGCGCTTCGGCGACGAAGTCGATACCCCGCCGCCGTTCCCACACCGGATCGAGCGCGGCGCGCCGGTGCGCTACGACCCCGGTGCGCCGCTTCCCGAAGCGGACGACGATCCGGCCATCGGCGACAGTTCGGACATTCGCTCGATTCCGCGCATGTGACGACGCCGGACGCCGAGGCATGGGCCATGCGCGCGATGCAGTGACCCTCCCGCGTTCATGTAAAAAGGACAGGGTGCCGCCCCCGGCATCGCGCCCGAACGTTGCCGCGCCGGGCGCCGCACCGCAGGCACGCGGGTTGCGGCGCACGACCGTTACCGTTCGCCGACGCCCGGACCCGCCATCCCATGAACGCCACCCCGCCCTTCGCTCCCCACCTCTACTTCTGCGACGCGCGCCTCGTCGGCCCGCTCGACGCGTGGCCCGACACGTTCGCGCACATCGCCGGCATGGGCTTCGATCACGTGCTGATCGGCGGCTTCTGGGCCGCCAGCGTCGCGGGTTTTCCGCGGCACGTCGCCGACTTCCACCGGCCGGCCGCGACATTCGCGACGCGCGCCGGCGCGCTCGAAACCTTCTCGCGGCTCGCCCAGCTCGCGCACGGCCACGGGCTGCGCGTGCTGCTCGAAGTCGTGCCCGACCGCATCGCGCGCGACAATCCGCTGCGCGCCGAGCATCCGGACTGGTACGCCGAGCGCGCGCACGACGACGCGCTGATCGATCCGCGCTGCGGCGCGCATGAACTCGACGTCGCCCATGCGCGGGTCGGCGACGACGCGACGCACGACGCGCTCGCCGCGTGGTGGTGCGCGCATCTCGCCGCGTTCGCGGACGCCGGCGCGGCCGGCTTCCTGATCGACGCGCCGCATCACCTGCCGGCCGCGTGGTGGCCCGGCTGGCGCGCGGCGCTGCGTCGCGGGCGCCCGGACGTCGCGGTGCTGGCCGGCGTGCCCGGCCATGCACGCGACGCGCTCGCGCAACTCGAGGGGGCCGGCTTCGACGCGGTGTTCTCGTCGGTACGCTGGTGGGACCTGCGCTCGCCGTGGTTTGCGGACGAGCACCGGCTGCTGCGCCGCATCGGCTCGCCGATCGCGTTTCCCGACGCCTTCGACGGCCCGCGTCTCGCCGACGACTGGCACGACGCGCCGGACGAGACGCTCGCCCGCGCGTACCACCGCGCGCTGTGGACCGCGGCTGCGCTCGGCACCGGCTGGCTCGTGCCGATGGGCTTCGAGCGCGGCGTCGCGTTGCCGCTGATGGTGCGCGATGCGGACGCCGCGCGCTATCGCGCCGCGTTCGACGTCGCGCGCTTCGACCTGTCCGGCGCGATTGCCGACGCGAATGCGTGGCGCCGCGCGACGCCGCTTGCGGCCGGGCGCGGCGAAATCGCGCAACTGAGCGCGCCCGGCGCGGCCGCGACCGCGCTGCTGCGCGGCATGGGCCCGTCGCTCGAGCACGACGACACGGCACTGCTGATCGCGCTGAATCCCGCTCTCGATGCCGACGCGCCGGTCGATCCCGCGACGATCCTGCCCGGTGTGCCGGGCGGCTTCACGCAGGTCGCGACACCGGCGGGCACGCGCACGCCCGCACCGGTCGCGCTGGCCGCGTTCACGCTCGAACCCGGCGGCTACGCGCTGCTCGACGCGCGACGCGCGCCGCCCGCGACCGCGCGCGCCGGCGCCGCGGACGAGCGCGCCGCGCTGTCCGCCGCGCTCGCGGCCGACCGGATCGCGATCGAACGCGTCGAGCCGGCGGTCGACGGCGGCCGCTTCGCGATCAAGCGCGTGATCGGCGAAACGCTGGTTGTGCACGCATCGATCTTCACCGACGGCCATGCGCATCTCGCGGCCGCGCTGCAGTGGCGCGCGGACGACGAAGAGGACTGGCGCGAAGTGCCGTTCGTCGCGGAACCGAACGACCGCTGGCACGCGCGCATCGCGCTCGACCGGCTCGGCCGCCACGCGTTCCGCGTGATCGCGTGGCGCGACGACTGGGCCTCGCTCGTCACCGACATCGCGAAGAAGCGCGCGGCCGGCCAGGACGTGACGCTGGAGGTGCGCGAGGCGCAGCTGCTGCTCGCGACCGCGCTGAAGCGCGCCGCGCCGGACGCTGCGCACGCGGTCCGGCAGATGGAACGGCTGGCGGCCGACCTCGACGACGCGTCGCACGAACACCGTCTCGCACTGATCGGCGAACCCGCGCTCGCCGACGCCTACGCGGCGCTGCGCTACCGGCCGTTCGCCACGCACGACGAGACCGTCTACCCGGTCGAGGTCGAGCGCCGCGCCGCACGCTTTTCCAGCTGGTACGAGCTGTTTCCGCGCTCGGCGAGCAACGACCCGCACCGGCACGGCACCTTCGACGACGTGATCGCGCAACTGCCGCGCATTCGCGACATGGGCTTCGACGTGCTGTATTTCCCGCCGATCCATCCGATCGGCACGACCGCGCGCAAGGGCCGCAACAACACGCTGAAGGCCGGCCCCGACGACGTCGGCAGCCCGTACGCGATCGGCTCGCCGGACGGCGGCCACACGGCCGTGCATCCGCAGCTCGGCACGCTCGCGTCGTTCCGCGCGCTGATCGATGCGGCGCGCGCGCAGGGGCTCGAAATCGCGCTGGATTTCGCGATCCAGTGCTCGCCCGACCATCCGTGGCTCGCCGCCCATCCGGGCTGGTTCGCATGGCGGCCCGACGGCTCGCTGCGCTATGCGGAAAATCCGCCGAAGCGCTACCAGGACATCGTGAATCCCGACTTCTATGCGCCCGACGCGCTGCCCGACCTGTGGCTCGCGCTGCGCGACGTGGTGCTGTTCTGGGTCGAAGCCGGAGTGCGGATCTTCCGCGTCGACAACCCGCACACGAAGCCGCTGCCGTTCTGGGCGTGGATGATCGCGGACGTGCGCGGCAAGCATCCGGACGTCGTGTTCCTGTCGGAGGCGTTCACGCGGCCCGGGATGATGTACCGGCTCGCGAAGATCGGCTTCTCGCAGTCGTATACGTACTTCACGTGGCGCGAGACGAAGCGCGAATTCATCGACTACCTGACCGAGCTGAGCGCCGGTCCCGCGCGCGAGTTCTTCCGGCCGAACTTCTTCGTGAACACGCCCGACATCAATCCACGCCACCTGCAGAACGCGCCGCGCTCGCAGTTCGTGATCCGCGCGGCGCTCGCGGCGACGCTCGCCGGCTCGTGGGGCCTGTACTCGGGCTTCGAGATCGGCGAATCGGCACCGCTGCCCGACAGCGAGGAATACGCGGACGCGGAGAAATACGAGCTGCGCGCGCGCGACTGGGCCAAGGCCGCGCACATCGGCGGCGAAGTCGCGCGGCTGAACCGCGCGCGGCGCGAGCATCCGGCGCTGCAGACCCACCTCGGCCTCACGTTCGCCGACGCGGACAACGACCAGGTGCTCGTGTTCGTGAAGGCGACGCCCGCGCACGACAGCGTCGTCGCGGTCGCGATCAGCCTCGACCCGTGGCATCCGCAGGCCACGAACTTCATGCTCGATGCGTCGCTGTGGCGCGGCCTCGGGCTCGTCGACGGCGAACCGCTCGACGCGCTCGAACAGGACGCCGCGCGCGCCGAAACCTGGCGCGGGCATCGCCAGTACGTGTCGCTCGACCCGCACGTGCGGCCCTATGCGATCTGGCGGCTCGCGCCGTCTCCCGGCGCCGCGCGAGCGACGGCGCCCGACCCGGGCGGTGCCCGGGGCCCTTCCGGAGCACACGCATGATGAAACGCGAAGACTCCCTCGACGACGTGCGGCGCGCGCAGTTCCCGTCGCTCGCCCCGGCCGGCACGCCGCGCCGGCGCCGTGCGCGGCGCCGCGCACCCGCGCTCTGCGCGGACGACCCGCTGTGGTACAAGGACGCGATCATCTACCAGGTGCACGTGAAGTCGTTCTACGACTCGAACAACGACGGGATCGGCGATTTCCCCGGCCTGATCGCGAAGCTCGACTACATCGCCGAGCTCGGCGTCGATACCATCTGGCTGCTGCCGTTCTACCCGTCGCCGCGCCGCGACGACGGCTACGACATCGCCGACTACCGCGACGTGCATCCCGACTACGGCACGCTCGCCGACGTGCGGCGCTTCATCCGCGAAGCGCACGCACGCGGCATCCGCGTGATCGCCGAGCTCGTGATCAACCACACGTCGGACCAGCACCCGTGGTTCCAGCGCGCGCGGCGCGCGAAACCGGGCTCGATGCATCGCGACTACTACGTGTGGTCCGACACCGACACGAAATACGCGGGCACGCGGATCATCTTCCTCGATACCGAAACGTCGAACTGGACCCACGACCCGATCGCCGGCCAGTACTACTGGCACCGCTTCTACTCGCACCAGCCGGACCTGAACTTCGACAACCCGGCCGTGGTGCGCGAGGTGATCCAGGTGATGCGCTTCTGGCTCGATCTCGGCATCGACGGGCTGCGGCTCGACGCGGTGCCGTACCTGGTCGAGCGCGAAGGCACCAACAACGAGAACCTGCCCGAGACGCATGCGATCCTGAAGCGGATCCGCGCGACGATCGACGCCGAGTACCCGAACCGGATGCTGCTCGCGGAGGCGAACCAGTGGCCGGAAGACGTGCAGGAATACTTCGGCAACGAGGACGAATGCCACATGGCGTTCCACTTTCCGCTGATGCCGCGCATCTACATGTCGATCGCGAGCGAGGACCGCTTCCCGATCGTCGACATCATGCGGCAGACGCCGGCGCTCGCGCCGAGCAACCAGTGGGCCGTGTTCCTGCGCAATCACGACGAGCTGACGCTCGAGATGGTCACCGATTCGGAGCGCGACCTGCTGTGGCAGACCTATGCGAGCGACCGGCGCGCGCGGATCAATCTCGGCATCCGGCGCCGCCTCGCGCCGCTGATGGAGCGCGACCGGCGCCGCATCGAACTGATCAACTCGCTGCTGTTGTCGATGCCCGGCACGCCGGTGATCTACTACGGCGACGAGCTCGGGATGGGCGACAACATCCACCTCGGCGACCGCGACGGCGTGCGCACGCCGATGCAATGGTCGTCGGATCGCAACGGCGGCTTCTCGCGCGCGGACCCGGAACTGCTGGTGCTGCCGCCCGTGATGGGCTCGCTGTACGGCTACGACGCGATCAACGTGGAAGCCCAGACGCGCGACCCGCATTCGCTGCTGAACTGGACGCGCCGCATCCTGTCGACGCGCCGCGCGACGCAGTCGTTCGGGCGCGGCACGATCCGCTTCCTGCGCCCGGAGAACCGCAAGGTACTCGCCTACCTGCGCGAACTCGAAGGCCACGAGACGGTGCTGTGCGTCGCGAACCTGTCGCGCGCGTCGCAGGCCGTCGAACTCGACCTGTCCGAATTCGCGGGCCGCGTGCCGATCGAGATGACGTCGGATTCGCCGTTTCCGCCGGTCGGCCAGCTCCCGTATTTGCTCACCTTCCCGCCGTACGGGTTCCTGTGGTTCGTGCTGTCCGAGCATGGCCGCGAGCCGTCGTGGCGGCAGCCGCACGCGCAGCCGCTGCCCGAGTACGTGACGATCGTGATGCGGCGCGGCGACGCGCGGCCGGACGTCGGCCAGCTGCATGCGCTCGCGCACGATGCGCTCGCGTCGTGGCTCGCGCGGCGGCGCTGGTTCGCATCGAAGGACCGCAAGATCGGCGACGCGTGGCTGAACGTCGTCACGCCGATGCCGGACGAGCCGTTCCAGTACGCGGAAGCATGGGTATCCGCGAGCGACGGCGGGGTCGAACGCTACGTCGTGCCGCTGGCCGCCGCGTGGGGCGGCGAGACGTCGCAGCCGCTGTTCGCGCAGCTCGCGCTCGCGCGCGTGCGGCGCGGCCATACCGTCGGTTACCTCACCGACGCGTTCGCGCTGCCGTCGTTCGCGCGCGGGATGCTGCGCAAGCTGCGCGACGGCGCGACGGTGCCGACTTCCGACGGCGGCCGCCTCGACTTCCTGCCCGAGCAGGCGCTCGCCGCGCTCGATCCCGGCGACGACGCCGAAGTGCGCTGGCTCGCGGCCGAGCAGAGCAACAGCTCGCTCGTGATCGGCGACGCGATCGTGCTGAAGCTGGTGCGCAAGGTCGCGCACGGGATCCATCCGGAAGCGGAGATGAGCCGCCACCTGACGCGGATCGGCTATGCGAACACCGCGACGCTCGCCGGCGAAGTCGTGCACGTCGATCCGGACGGCACGCCGCATACGGTCGCGATCCTGCAGCGCTACGTCGACAACCAGGGCGACGCGTGGACGCGTTCGTTCGACTTCCTGAGACGTGCGGTCGACGAGCTCGCGCTGCCGGCCGTCGACGAAGGCGACGCGACGGAGTCCGGCGAGGAACCGGACGCGCTGCTCGGCTACGCGGCGTTCGCCGGGATCGTCGGCACGCGGCTCGGTCAGTTGCACGTCGCGCTCGCGCAGCCGTCCGACGACCCGGCGTTCGCGCCGGAGCGCGCGACCCCGGCACACGTCGACCACTGGCGCAGCGATGCGATCGCGTCGTTCGAGCACGCGCTCGACGTGCTGGGCACGCGGCTCGATACGCTGGCCCCCGCCGAGCGGGCCGCCGCGGACACGCTGCTCGCGTCGCGCAACGCGGCCGTGCAGGCGCTCGGCGAACTGGTGCCGCGCACCCTCGACGCGCAATGCACGCGAATCCACGGCGATTTCCATCTCGGCCAGGTGCTCGACGTGCAGGGCGATGCGCTGCTGATCGACTTCGAGGGCGAGCCCGCGCGCCCGCTGGAGCGGCGCCGCGCGAAGTCGCATCCGCTGCGCGACGTGGCCGGCTTCCTGCGCTCGCTGTCGTACGTGAGCGCGGCCGCGCAGTTCGTGATCGAGAAGGCGCCGCCGCAGGCGGCCGGCCGCAAGCGCGCGCTGTTCGACCGCTTCGGGCAGGCCGCCGCCGACCGCTTCGTCGAATGCTATCGCGCGGCCGCCGAGCAGGCGCCCGAACGCTTCGTCGACCCGCGTTATGCCGATCGCCTGCTCGCGCTGTTCCTGATCGACAAGGCGTCGTACGAGCTGTGCTACGAAGCCGCGAACCGCCCCGACTGGCTCGGCGTGCCGGTCGGCGGGCTCGCCGCGCTCGTCGAACGCCTGCTCGACACGCACGGTGAACCCGACGACGGAGGCACCCGATGACCGACACGCTGTTCGACCGCCACGATATCGATGCGCTGCTCGCCGGGCGCCATCCGGACCCGTTCGCGTGCCTCGGCCCGCACCGGGATGCCGGGCGGATCGTCGTGCGCGCGCTGCTGCCCGGCGCGCGGCGCGTGCGCGCGGTGACGCCCGACGGCGACGAACTCGGCACGCTCGCGTGCGTCGACGAAGCCGGCTGCTTCGCCGGGACGATCGCGCGCGACGGCCACTACCGGCTCGCGATCGAGTGGCCCGATACGCGGCAGGTGACCGACGATGCGTATGCGTTCGGCACGCTGCTCGACGACGCGGCGCTCGCGCGGTTCGCGGCCGGCGACCCGGCCGCCGTGCTCGAGTGCCTCGGGGCGACGCCCACGCGCGTCGACGGCATCGACGGCGTGCGCTTCGCGGTATGGGCGCCGAACGCGCAGCGCGTGTCGGTGGTCGGCGACTTCAACACCTGGGACGGCCGCCGTCATCCGATGCGGCTGCGGCGCCCGTGGGGCGTGTGGGAACTGTTCGTGCCGGACATCGGCGCCGGCGAGCACTACAAGTACGAGCTGTGCGCGAGCGACGGCCGCGTGCTGCCGCACAAGGCCGATCCGTGCGCGCGCGCGACCGAAGCGCCGCCGCGCACCGCATCGGTGGTCGCCGACACGGCGGCGCTCGACGCGTTCGCATGGCATGACGACGGCTGGATCCACGCGCGACCGCATCCGGAGCGCCGCTTTCGGGTGCCGTGGTCGATCTACGAGGTGCATCCGGAATCGTGGCAGCGCGTGCCCGAGGAAATGGACCGCAGTTCGACCTGGGACGAACTCGCCGAGCGGCTGATCCCGTACGTGCGCGGCATGGGCTTCACGCACGTCGAGTTCATGCCGATTTCCGAGTACCCGTTCGGCGGCTCGTGGGGCTACCAGCCGCTCGCGCAGTTCGCGCCGTCCGCGCGCTTCGGGCCGGTCGACGGCTTCGCGCGCTTCGTCGACCGCGCGCACGCGGCCGGCATCGGCGTGATCGTCGACTGGGTGCCCGCGCATTTCCCGAACGATCCGCACGGCCTCGCGCAGTTCGACGGCAGCGCGCTGTACGAGCACGCCGATCCGCGCGAGGGCATGCACCCCGACTGGAACACCTGCGTGTTCAACCTCGGGCGCAACGAGGTCGGCGCGTTCCTCGTCGCGTCGGCGCTCGCGTGGGCGCGCCGCTATCACGTCGACGGGATCCGCGTCGACGCGGTCGCGTCGATGCTGTACCGCGACTACTCGCGCAGGGAAGGCGAATGGGTGCCGAACATCCACGGCGGGCGCGAGAACCTCGAGGCGGTCGCGTTCCTGCGCACGCTGAACGACACGCTGCACGGTGCGCTCGCGCCGCCCGGCATCGTCACCTTCGCGGAGGAATCGACCGCGTGGCCGGGTGTCACCGCGGCTACCGGCGACGGCGGGCTCGGCTTCGACTTCAAGTGGAACATGGGCTGGATGCACGACACGCTCGCGTATCTGCGCGAGGATCCGATCCATCGCCGCTATCACCACGACCGGATGACGTTCGGGCTCGTGTATGCGTTCTCCGAGCGCTTCGTGCTGCCGCTGTCGCACGACGAGGTCGTGCACGGCAAGGGTTCGCTCGCCGCGAAGATGCCCGGCGACGCGTGGCAGCGGCTCGCGACGCTGCGCGCGTACTTCGGTTTCATGTGGGCGCATCCGGGCAAGAAGCTGCTGTTCATGGGCAGCGAATTCGCACAATGGGCCGAGTTCGCGCACGACGCGACGCCGCACTGGGACCTGCTCGACGCGCCCGCGCATCGCGGCGTGCAGCGGCTCGTGCGCGACCTGAACCGCGCGTACGCGGCTGAACCGGCGCTGCATGCGCTCGATTGCCACGCGGCCGGGTTCGCGTGGCTGATCGGCGACGATCGCGACAACAGCGTGTTCGCGTTCGCGCGCCGCGACGACACCGGGCGTCTCGTCGTCGCGGTCTGCAACTTCACGCCGGTGCCGCGTGCCGGCTATCGCGTCGGGTTGCCAGCGCCCGGGCAGTGGCGTGAACTGATGAACACCGATGCCGCCGTGTACGGCGGCACGAATGCCGGCAACGACGGCACCGTGTCGACGGAGGCGATCCCCGCGCACGGCGAGTCGTGGTCGGCCACCTTGCGCCTGCCGCCGCTCGCGACGCTGTGGCTGAGCCCGGCCTGACACCCGGCGCCCTCGACACGGAGACGATCCCCATGCCGACCGCCCTGCCCGCCCGTCTCGAACCCGGCCGCTGCCATCCGCTCGGCGCGGCCTGGGACGGCCTCGGCACCAACTTCGCGGTGTTTTCCGCGCATGCGCAGCGTGTCCAGCTGTGCGTGTTCGATCCGACCGGCCGCAAGGAGCTCGCGCGCCTCGACCTGCCCGAATGCACCGACGAGGTATGGCACGGCTACCTGCCGAACGCGCATCCCGGCACCGTGTACGGCTTTCGCGCGGACGGCCCGTATCAGCCGCAGCACGGCCATCGCTTCAATCCGACCAAGCTCCTGCTCGACCCGTACGCGCGCAAGCTGGTCGGCCACTTTCGCTGGTCCGACGCGCTGTTCGGCTATCGCGTGCATTCGAACCGCGCGGACCTGTCGATGGATCGCCGCGACTCGGCGCCCGCGATGCCGAAGGCCGTGGTGGTCGACGAGGCGTTCGACTGGAGCATGGACCGGCGCCCCGACGTGCCGTGGCGCAGCACCGTGATCTACGAGACCCACGTGCGCGGCGCGTCGATGCGCCGCGCCGGATTGCGCGCGCCGGAGCGCGGCACGTTCGCGTCGCTCGCTCATCCGGCGTTCATCGATCACCTGCTGTCGATCGGCGTGACGACGGTCGAGCTGCTGCCGGTGCACGCGTTCCTGCAGCAGCGCGCGCTCGTGAACCGCGGGCTACGCAACTACTGGGGCTACGACACGGCCGCGTTCTTCGCGCCGGAGCCGGCCTACCTGTCGACGCGGCGGCTCGACGAGATGCGCATCGCGATCCGGCAGCTGCACGCGGCCGGCATCGAGGTCGTGCTCGACGTCGTCTACAACCACACGTGCGAGGGCAACGAGCTCGGCCCGACGCTGTCGTGGCGCGGCCTCGACAACGCGAGCTACTACCGGCTGCGGCCGGACGACCCGCGCTACCACGTCGACGAGACCGGCTGCGGCAACACGCTGAACCTGTCGCATCCGCGCGTCGTGCAGATGGTGATGGATTCGCTGCGCTACTGGGCGAGCGCATTCAACGTCGACGGCTTTCGCTTCGATCTCGGCGTGACGCTCGGCCGCGAGGATCACGGCTTCGAGCCGGGCGCGGGTTTCTTCGACGCGCTGCGGCAGGACCCGCTGCTCGCGCAGCGCAAGCTGATCACCGAGCCGTGGGATCTCGGCCCCGGCGGCTATCAGCTGGGCCGCCACCCGCCCGGCTTCGCCGAATGGAACGACCGCTTTCGCGACACCGTACGGCGCTTCTGGCGCGGCGACGCCGGGCAGCGCCCGGAACTCGCCGCGCGGCTCGCGGGCTCGGCCGACCTGTTCAATCATCACCGGCGCCGCACGTGGGCGTCGGTCAACTTCATCACCGCGCACGACGGCTTCACGCTCGCCGATCTCGTGTCGTATGCGGAAAAGCACAACGAAGCGAACGGCGAAGACAACCACGACGGCCACGGCGACAACTGCAGCGCGAACTGGGGCGTCGAAGGCGCCACCGACGACGCGTCGATCCGCGACCTGCGCGCGCGGGTCGCCCGCTCGATGCTCGCCACGCTGTTTACCGCGCTCGGCACGCCGATGATCGTGGCCGGCGACGAATTCGGCAGGACGCAGCACGGCAACAACAACGCATATTGCCAGGATAACGAACTGTCCTGGCTCGACTGGGATCTCGCGCGCAGCGACGAAGGCGCGCAGATGACGCGCTTCGTGTCGCGGCTCGCCGCATTGCGCCGCATGTACCCGGTGATGTCGGCGCCGCGCTATCCGTCCGGCGACCGCGACGGTGCGCCGGGCATGCACGAGATCGACTGGTTCGACGAGCGCGGCGACCCGCTGAGCGTGCCCGCGTGGGAGGACGGCGAGCGTCGCGCGCTGACGATGCGGCGCGTCGGCACCGGCCGCACCGGGCGCACCGAGGCGTTGCTCGTGATGCTGAATGCGTCGGCCCACGTCGTCACGTTCAAGCTGCCCGCCCCCGTGCTCGACTATCGCGTGCTGCTCGACACCGCGACGCCCGACGCCGGCCCGCGCGGCTGGCCCGACGCCGGCCGCGACGTCGCCGCGCACGCGGCCGTGATCGCCGTCGCGGCCGTGCCACCCGCCCCGTCCTCGTGAGGAGCCGCCATGACGTCACGCACCGCCCATCCGCCCGGCACGCACGCATTCGCGTCGTCGTTCGGCGCGACCTGCCTCGACACGGAACACACGCGCTTCCGGTTGTGGGCGCCCGCGAGCCGCACGGCCGCGGTCGAACTGCACGGCGAACGGCGCGTCGCGATGCTGCCGGCCGGGGACGGCTGGTTCGAGGTCGTCGCGCCGTGCGGTCCCGGCACGCTGTACCGCTTCCTGCTCGACGACGGTCTCGTGGCACCCGATCCCGCATCGCGCTTCCAGCCGCATGACGTGCACGGCCCGAGCCAGGTCGTCGACCCGGCCGCGTACCGCTGGCGCAACGACGCGTGGCGCGGGCGGCCGTGGCACGAGACGGTGCTGTACGAACTGCACGTCGGCGCATGCGGCGGCTATGCGAACGTCGAGCGGCGCCTGGCCGAGCTTGCCGCGCTCGGCGTGACCGCGATCGAGCTGATGCCCGTCAACGCGTTCCCGGGCGCGCGCAACTGGGGCTACGACGGCGTGCTGCCGTTCGCGCCCGCGGCGTCGTACGGACGGCCCGAGGAACTGAAGGCACTCGTCGACGCCGCGCACGGGCTCGGGCTGCAGGTGTTGCTCGACGTCGTCTACAACCACTTCGGCCCCGAAGGCAACCTGCTGCCGCGCTATGCACCGGGATTTTTTCGCGCGGACCGGCAGACCGCCTGGGGGCCCGCGATCGACTTCTCGTGTGCGCAGACGAGCGCGTTCTTCATCGACAACGCGCTGTACTGGCTCGACGAATTCCGCTTCGACGGCCTGCGCATCGACGCCGCGCATGCGATCGACGACGATGCATGGCTGCGCGAGCTCGCCCGCCGCGTGCGCGCGTATGCGGGCGATGCGCGCCACGTGCATCTGGTGCTCGAGGACGAGCGCAATCTGGCGAGCCTGCTCGGCCCCGGCGGTTTCGACGCGCAGTGGAACGACGACTTCCACAACAGCGCGCACGTGCTGCTCACCGGCGAGCGCGAAGGCTACTACCGCGCGTACGCCGATGCGCCGCTGCGCCATCTCGCGCGCACGCTCGGCGAAGGGTTCGCGTACCAGGGAGAGCCGTCGCCGCTGCACGATGGCGCGCCGCGCGGCGAGCCGAGCGCGCACCTGCCGCCGACCGCGTTCGTCACGTTCCTGCAGAACCACGACCAGATCGGCAACCGCGCCTTCGGGGAGCGGCTGCGCGCGCTCGCGAACGACGACGCGGTGCGTGCGGCAACTGCCCTGATGCTGCTCGCGCCGCAGGTGCCGCTGCTGTTCATGGGCGAGGAAATCGGCAGCACGCAGCCGTTCCAGTTCTTCACCGACTATCGCGGCGCGCTCGCCGACGCGGTGCGCGAAGGCCGGCGCCGCGAGTTCGCCGCGTTTTCCGCGTTCGCCGATCCTGCGCATCGCGACGCGATTCCCGATCCGAATGACATCGGCACGTTCATTCGCTCGTCGCCCGGTCATGCCGGTGCGGACACGTGGCCCGACGCCGACGCGTGGCGGCGCTTCTACCGCAGCGCGCTGGCCGTGCGCGCGGCGCTCGTGACGCCGCACCTGCCCGGCGCCCGCGCGCTCGGCGTCGAGCTGCTGTCCGCTATCGGCATCGGCAACCGCGACGGCGACGGCAACGCGGAGGCGCTCGTCGCGCGCTGGCGGCTCGGCGACGGCAGCACGCTCACGCTCGCATTCAATCCCGGCTCGCGCGACGCGCTGCTGCCGATGCTGCCGGTCGGCAAGATCGTGTTCGAGACGCCGCCGCGCGCGCGCGACCGTCTGGCCGAGCGGCGGCTGCCCGCGCGCACCTGCATCGCATGGCGCGACGGTGCGGTCAACCGCGATGCGCTCCATCACCGCACGAACGGGCACACACGACAATGACGACCGACGTGCCGATCGCCGACCTCGCGCGTGCGGCCGGGCTGGCGCCCGACTGGATCGACGCGGGCGGCGTCGCGCGGCGGGTGGGCGACGACGCGCTCGTCGCGCTCGTCGATGCGCTCGGCTGGCCATGCGGCACGCCGATCGAGCGGGTCGACAGCGCGGCCGCGCTGACCGATGACCGGGACGCAACGCCGCAGGTCGTCACCGGCGACGCCGGCGTGCCGCTGACGCTCCCGCGCAGCGTCGCGCCGCCGGGCGCGCGCTTGCGGATCGCGCTCGAAACGGGCGAGCACGTCGACGCGCGCGTGGCCGACGCGGGCGAATCCGGCGCACTGCCGCCGCTCACGGTGCCCGGCTATCACGCGCTCGAGATCGGCGAACAACGCATCGGGCTCGCCATCGCGCCGCCGCGTATGCGGCCGTTCACTGCCGACGACGGCATGGCGGGTGCGCAGCGCCGCTGGGGCATCGCGGCCCAGTTGTACAGCCTGCGCCGCACGGGCGACGACGGCGCGGGCGACTACACCGCGCTCGCCGGTCTCGCCGCGCACGCGGCGCGGCACGGCGCGCACGCGGTCGCGATCAGCCCGACGCATGCCGGCTATCCGGCACTGCCCGAGCACGACAGCCCGTATTCGCCGTCGTCGCGGCGCTGGCACAACGTCGCGTATCTCGACTGCGACGCGGTGCCGGGCGCCGATATCGCGCGGCGGATGCATGGCGCGGCGGCACATGGCACTGCCGCGCCCGATACGCCGCTGATCGACTGGCCGCACGTGCTGCCGCTGAAGCTGCGCCGCTTGCGCGCGTGCTTCGATGCGTGGCGCGCGAACGGCGGCCCGTTGCGCGACGCGTTCGAGCGATTCCGTGCGGCAGGCGGCGCGGCGCTCGACGCACACGCGCGCTTCGACGCGCTGCAGGCGTTCTGCATCGAACACGGGATCGGCGCGGACTGGCGGCAATGGCCCGCGCCGTGGCGCATGCCGGACTCGGCCGAGGTCGACGCCTTCGCACACGCGCATGCCGAGACGATCGCGTTCCATGCGTTCCTGCAATGGTGCGCGTCGGACGCGCTCGGCAACGCACAGCATGCGGCGCGCGAGGCCGGGATGGCGATCGGGTTGATCGCCGATCTCGCGGTCGGCTCCGATCGCGCCGGCAGCGACGCGTGGGCGCACGGCACGACGCTGCTGCGCGGCGTGTCGGTCGGCGCGCCGCCCGACCTGTTCAATGCGGATGGCCAGGCCTGGGGCGTGACGACGTGGACGCCCGCCGCGCTGCGCGCGACCGGCTTCGCGCCGTTCGTCGACCTGTTGCGCGCCGCCTTCGCGCAGGCGGGCGGGGTTCGTATCGACCACGTGCTCGGCTTCGCGCGGATGTGGATCGTGCCGGACGGCGGCTCGCCGCGCGACGGCGCGTACTTGCACTATCCGCTCGACGATCTCGTGCGGCTGGTCGCGCTGGAGGCGGCACGGCATCGCGCGGTCGCGATCGGCGAGGATCTCGGCACGGTGCCGGCCGGGTTTCGCGAGCGCCTCGGCGCGCGGGGGATCGCGGGAATGCGCGTGCTGTGGTTCGAGCGTGAGGCGGACGGCGCGTTTCGGCCGCCATCGGCGTGGGATCGCGACACGATCGCGATGACGTCGACGCACGATCTGCCGACCGTGGCGGGTTGGTGGCGTGGTGTCGATCTCGAGTGGCGGCGGGGGTTAGGTGATGCAGATGCAGATGCAGATGCAGATGCAGATGCCTCCGAGGATGCACGCACCGACGACGGGAGTGGCCAAACGCAACGCACCGCGAGCGCGCGTAATGTCGGTGACGACATCGGTCGCGCCGCGGCCGCACACGGAGCGGGACGTTACGAACGAAACAAACCTGCTTTGCGTGACGAGCACCCCGCCAAGGATGTCGGTCACGGCGTGCCCCAACCACGCGACACGCCGCCGCCCACCCCCGACCTCGCCCTCACTGCGGCCCAGGCCGAACGCGCGACCGAGCGCGCGGCACTATGGCGCGCGTTGCAGCAAGCGGGCTGCGCGCCGCCCGGTGATCCGGTACCGCCTGCCGACACGCCACCCGTCGATGCAGTCCTCGCGTATGTCGCGCGCAGCCCGTCGCCGCTCGCGATCGTGCCGCTCGAGGATCTGCTCGCACTGGACGCCCAACCGAATCTCCCCGGCCCGCCCCGCGGCCATCCGAACTGGCTGCGCCGGCTGCCGCGCGCGGTCGACGCGCTGTTCGACGCCGACGTACGCAGACGCATCGCGGCGCTCGAGCGCGCACGCCGCGCCCGGGAGCAGGAAGTATGATTCCGCGCGCGACCCTGCGACTGCAACTGCACGCCGGCTTCACGTTCGACGACGCGGCCGCGCACACCGACTATTTCGCGCGGCTCGGCGTGAGCCACCTGTACCTGTCGCCGATCACGACGGCCGAGCCCGGTTCGCTGCACGGCTACGACACCGTCGACCATCACACGATCAGCGCGGAACTCGGCGGCGTAGCCGGCTTCCGCCGCCTCGTCGACGCGCTGCACGCGCGCGGCCTCGGCGTGATCGCCGACATCGTGCCGAACCACATGGGCGTCGGCGGCGCATCGAACGGCTGGTGGAACGACGTGCTCGAATGGGGGCCGGCGAGCCCGTACGCGCGCTACTTCGACATCGACTGGCATCCGCCTGACGCGACGCTCCACGGCAAGGTGCTGCTGCCCTGCCTCGGCGCGCCCTACGGCGACGCGCTCGCCGCCGGCGACGTCGCGCTCGGCGCCGAGCCGTCGAGCGGGCGTTTCTTCATCGCATGCGCGGGCAGGACGCTGCCGGTCGCCGCCGCGGCCTATGCCGAGATCCTGCGCATCGCCAACCGTGCGGACCTGAACGCGCTCGCCGAACGGTTCGTCGCCGCGCCGGTGCGCGGCAGCACGCGCCTCGCGGACGCGCACACGGCACTGCGCGAATACGCCGCCGCACAGGGCCCGCATGCGTTCGACGCGATACTGCGCGGCGCCGATCCGCGCCGCGCACGCTCGCGCGCGTGCCTGCATCGATTGCTCGAACGCCAGCACTACCGGCTCGCGTGGTGGCGCACGGCCGCCGACGAGCTGAACTGGCGGCGCTTCTTCGACATCGCGACCCTCGCGGCCGTGCGCGTCGAGGACGAAGCGGTGTTCGACGCGGTGCACGCGCTGCCGCTCGCGCTTCATGCGGCCGGCTGTCTCGACGGCCTGCGCGTCGATCACGTCGACGGCCTCGCCGACCCGGGCGCCTACTGCCGCCGCCTGCACGCGCGGCTCGCCGCGCAGCGCGACGAGCGGCCTTATCTCGTCGTCGAGAAGATCCTTGCGCCGGGCGAGACGCTGCGTGAAGACTGGCGCGTCGACGGCACGACCGGCTACGACTTCATGAACGACGTCGCCGCGCTGCTGCACGATCCGGCTGGCGCGGCGCCGCTCGCCGCGCATTGGGCGGCCGTGTCGGGCTCGGCGCGGTCGTTCGCGCAGGAGGCGGTGGCCGGCAAGCGGCGCGTGCTGAAGCGGCAGCTCGCCGGCGAGCACGAACGTGTCGCGCGGGCGTTGCACCGCATTGCGCGCGCGGCACCCGCGACGCGCGACCTCAGCCGGATCGCGATCCAGCGCGTGCTGGGCGAACTCGCGGTGCACCTTCCCGTGTACCGGATGTACCCGACACCCGGCAACGAGCCGACCGGCGCCGATCGTCGCGTGCTGGCGCACGCGTACGACGCGGCGTGCGCGACGATCGATCCGTCCGACCGCTACGCGCTCGATCGCGTCGCCGGCTGGCTCGGGCTGCCGGGCCTGCGCGCGCCGCGCGCGGATGCCGAGGCGCTGCACGCGGCGCGCGTCGCGTTCGCGCAGCTCACCGCGCCGCTCGCCGCGAAGGGCGTCGAGGATACCGCCAACTATCGCTACGGCCGGCTGCTGTCGCGCAACGAGGTCGGTGCCGATGCGGGCGATTTCAGCCTGTCGCGCGGAGCGTTCCATGCGCGCAACCGCCGTCGCGCGCGCACCGTTCCGCATACGCTCGTCGCGACCGCGACCCACGATCACAAGCGCGGCGAAGATGCGCGCGCGCGGCTCGCGGTGCTCAGTGAAGTGCCGGACCTGTGGCGCGCGGTGTCGCTCGACTGGTCGGCGCTGAACCAGCCGCGGCGCGGCGGCGCGCATCGCGATCTCGCGTGGGCGCCGGGGCCGGCTGCGGAAGCACTGCTGTACCAGACGCTCGTCGGCTGCTGGCCGCCGACGCTCGCGCCCGACGATGCGGCCGGGCTGGCTGCGCTTGCCGGGCGCGTGGTGCGCTGGCAGACGAAGGCGCTGCGCGAAGCGAAACAGCATACGGACTGGCTCGCACCCGACGCGGACTACGAGCGCGACTGCGAACGGTTCGTCCGCGCGATCCTGACGCCGCATGGCGCGGGCGATTTCGTGCACCGGCTGCATGGGATCGTCGCGCGGATCGCGCCGGCCGGTGTCGTCAACAGCCTCGCGCAGGCGGCGCTGCGGATGGCGTCGCCGGGTGTGCCCGATCTGTATCAAGGTACCGAGTCATGGGATCACTCGCTCGTCGATCCGGACAACCGGCGCGACGTGCCGTTCGCGCAGGTCGCGGCCGAGCGGGTCGACGAACCGGTCGCCGCGTACCTGCGGGACTGGCCCGACGCACGCGTGAAGCGCGCGCTCGTCGAGCGGATGCTCGCGCTGCGCGCCCGCTGGCCGGCAACGTTCTCGGATGGTGCGTATGTACCGCTGCGCGTGCGCGGCAGGCTCGGGCGGCATGCGCTCGCGTTCGCGCGCTGCGACGCGACGGCGACGGTCGTGGTCGTCGTGACGCGGCTCGCGTGCCGGTTGCTCGGCGAAGTGCCGGAGTTGCCGCGCATCGCGCCTGCGGAATGGGGCGATACCGCGATCGTGTTGCCGCGCGGCGCGAGCGAGCGGTGGATCGACTGGCTGAACGACGGGAGCGAAATCGACGCGCCGGACGGCATGCTGCGGCTCGATCGCTGTCTTGCCGCGTTGCCGGTCGCGGCGCTGGTGGCAGCCGACGAGCAGCGCCTGCGACCGTGAGCGATGTTGTGCACATGCCGGCGCCAGAGATGTGCTTTCGCGCGGCCGACTTGCATGCTACCCGACAGGCAGACCGACGCTCATCCGAACCATCCATCCCGCTTCCCCACGCGAGTCATCCTCAAATCCCCCGCTGATTCACCCGCTTCGACAACGCCTCCGCGCTTTCCTTCCGTTCGCTGTACCGGTCGACCAGATACGGGCCGATGTCGCGCGTCAGCAGCGTGAACTTCACCAGTTCCTCCATCACGTCGACGACGCGATCGAAATAGGCCGACGGCTTCATCCGCCCCGCTTCGTCGAATTCCATGAACGCCTTGGCCACCGACGACTGGTTCGGGATCGTCAGCATGCGCATCCAGCGTCCGAGCACGCGCATCTGGTTCACCGCATTGAACGACTGCGAGCCGCCGCTGACCTGCATCACCGCGAGCGTCTTGCCCTGCGTCGGCCGCATCGCGCCGACCGACAGCGGAATCCAGTCGATCTGCGACTTCATGATGCCGGTCATCGCGCCGTGTCGTTCCGGCGAGCACCAGACCATCCCCTCCGACCACATCACGAGTTCGCGCAATTCGACCACCTTCGGGTGACTTTCGGGCGCATCGTCGGGCAGCGGCAGGCCGCTCGGATTGAACACGCGCACCTCGGCGCCCATCGCCGTGAGCAAGCGCTCGGCCTCCTCGACCAGCAGGCGGCTGAACGAACGCTCGCGCAGCGAGCCGTACAGCAGCAGGAAACGCGGCGGATGCGTCGACGGCGACGCCGGCCGCAAGCGGCTCGCGTCCGGTACGCGGAAGAGTTCGGCGTCGAGTTGCGGCAGGTCGGTCAGTCGGTCGGTCATGGATGGATTCCGTGGTTTGCTCAAGCGCGCTCGTACCAGCCCTTCGACCGGTTCACGATGCGCACCACCAGCAGCATGACCGGCACTTCGATCAGCACGCCGACGACGGTCGCGAGCGCCGCGCCGGAGTGGAAACCGAACAGGCTGATCGCGGCCGCGACGGCCAGCTCGAAGAAGTTGGACGCGCCGATCAGCGCCGACGGGCATGCAATGTTGTGCTTCTCGCCCACGGCGCGATTGAGCCAGTATGCGAGCGCGGAGTTGAAGAACACCTGGATCAGGATCGGCACCGCGAGCAGCGCGATCACCAGCGGCTGCTTCAGGATCGCTTCGCCCTGGAACGCGAACAGCAGCACGAGCGTGGCCAGCAGCGCGGCGATCGACCACGGGCCGATTTTCGTCATTGCGGCGTCGAACGCAGCCTGCCCGTTCGCGAGCAACACCTTGCGCCAGATCTGCGCGAGGATCACCGGAATCACGATGTAGAGCACGACCGACGTGAGCAGCGTCGCCCACGGCACGGTAATCGCGGACATCCCCAGCAGCAGCCCGACCAGCGGCGCGAACGCGATCACCATGATGCTGTCGTTCAGCGCGACCTGCGACAGCGTGAACAGCGGATCGCCGCCGGTCAGCCGGCTCCACACGAACACCATCGCCGTGCACGGCGCGGCGGCCAGCAGGATCAAACCGGCGATGTAGCTGTCGAGCTGGTCCGCCGGCAGCATCGGCGCGAACAGATGCCGGATGAACAGCCAGCCGAGAAACGCCATCGAGAACGGCTTGACCAGCCAGTTCACGATGAGCGTGACGCCGATCCCTTTGACGTGCTGACGCACTTCATGCAACGCCCCGAAGTCGACCTTGACCAGCATCGGGATGATCATCACCCAGATCAGCAGCCCGACCGGCAGGTTGACCTGCGCGTACTCCATGCGGCCGATCTGCTGGAACACGCCCGGCAGCATCTGGCCGAGCGCGATGCCGGCGACGATGCACAGCGCGACCCAGACCGTCAGGTAGCGTTCGAAGAAATTGATCGCGGGCTTCGCAATGGCATGGCGAGGCGGGATCGCGTTGGACGTGTTCATCGAAGAGGATTCCGTGCGGGAGCAACACACGCGGCACGCCGGTTCACGCGCGCCGCCGTGCGAGCATTCAGTTTCGCGAGATGGCGGTCAACGCCGCCTGCAGTTCGGCGTCGCTCATGCGCTCGAGCGGCAGCGCCAGCAGTTGCAGCATCCGGTAGCCGAGCGCCTCGCGCGTCAGTTCGAACGCGAGCCGCTTGCCGGCATCGCCGCCCTCGGCGTTCGACGGATCGGCGTAGCCCCAATGCACTTTCACCGGGCTGCCGGGCCAGTACGGACAAGCCTCCGCGGCCGCGCTGTCGCATACCGTGATGACGACGCGCAGGCGCGGCGCGCCGTCGCCGACGAATTCGTCCCAGCTCTTGCTGCGGTATCCGGTGACGTCGACACCGGCGCGCGTGAGCGCATCCAGCGCGAACGGATTGAGCCGGCCGCTCGGCGCGCTGCCGGCGCTGTAGGCGCGCACGTCGCGGCCGAGTTTCCCGGCCCAGTGGTTGAGCATTCCCTCCGCGAGCACGCTGCGCGCGGAGTTGTGGGTACAGAGAATCAGGACGTTGGTGGTCATCGGCGGGCGGGTGAATGCATGCTCAGGTTTGGTCGGAGCAGGAAGTCGAACAGGCGGACACCGGCGTGCACGGATTGCCGCCGCAGCAGTTCTCGGTGAGGTAGCCGATCAGCCCGTTCATCGTCGCGAAGTTCGCGCAATAGAACACGAAGCGGCCTTCCTGGCGGCTCGTGACGAGCTGCGCATGGGCCAGTTCCTTCAGATGAAACGACAGCGACGACGGCGGCACGTCGAGCAGCGTCGCGATTTGCCCGGCCGGCAAGCCCGACGGGCCGGCCTGCACGAGCGCGCGGAAGACGGCGAGGCGCGACTCATGCGCGAGTGCCGCCAGCGCGGCGATGGTCTGGTTCGTTTCCATTTTTCGATAATACTCGAAATATGGAAACGATGGCAGGAATGCATCGCTTCCCGCCGCCGCGCGTCACACCGTCACGACCATTCTTCGGGCGGCATCGCGCCGCCGTCATCCTCCCACTGCGGCTCGCCCGCCCCTTCCTTGCGGGTCGGCGCCACCGGCCCGTTCCCGCTGCTGCGTTCGTTTCGCCGCGTGCCGTCGCGGGACGTCGCCGCGCGCACGCGCGCCCGCGTGCGGGTCGGTGCGACGGTCCGCTGTTCGCTGCCGCGGCGCTCGTCGGTCGACGCCGCGCCCTGGGTCTGTCGCGCATTCGAAGCTGCGTTCATGTGTGCCCTCCCGGCTCATTGAAAGAGACCTTCGTTGAAACGCGCAGCAATTCGGGTGCCGCCTGTCGGGCAAGCGCCTTGCTCCCCCGTTTCGTACCGCAACCCTTTCCGGAGCCGACCATGCCGATCGACCGCAGCACGCCGCCCGCAACGCGTCACCGTCTCGGCGAATGGATGGCCCGCGAGGAATCGCAGATGGCCGGGTACCGCGCGAACATCGCGAACGCAGCGCGCGCGCAGGCCGGCGAACAGCTGCGCACGCCGGCCGTGCAGGCGCTCGCGCGGCTGTTCGACGACAACGCGGTGCTGCGCATGAGCCTCACCCGCGCGATCGACGAGGCGCTCGAATCAGGCCGCATGCTCGGCTACGCATCGATCGGCGAACTGATGACCGTGATCGACCACCTGATGACCTACACGCCGCCGTTCAGCGAAACGAGCCTGGTGGTGTGCCCGCTGAACGCGTTTCTCGACTGGCCGATGTGCATGCCGTCGGGCCACGCGGTGTTTCGCGACGCGGCGGTCAACGCGCACCTGAAGCAGGTGCTGAACGTGTGGTGCGACTTCCTCGGCGGCCCGCATTCGCGCGCGCATCTCGATACGTCGTCGCCCGACGGCTGGTTCTGCGATGCAGCGCGCACGCGCCTCGGCCTGTCGCAGTTCCAGTATCGCGAGGACCAGCCGCACTGGGGCTTCGACTCGTGGAACGACTTCTTCACGCGGCGCTTTCGCGCGGGTGCGCGGCCGGTCGCGGCGCCTGACGATCCGCACGTGATCGTCAGCGCGTGCGAGGCCGCGCCGTATCACACCGAATCCAGCGTGAAGATCCGCGACAGGTTCTGGATCAAGGGGCAGCCGTATTCGCTGCGCGACATCTTCACGCCCGCGCGGCTGCCGCTCGCCGAGCGCTTCGTCGGCGGCGACCTCTACCAGGCGTATCTGAGCGCGTACAACTATCACCGCTGGCACGCGCCGGTGCGCGGCACCGTCACGCACGCGTACCGGGTCGACGGCACCTACTACTCGGTCGCGGAAGCGGAAGGCCCGGACCCGGCCGGGCTCAACGACTCGCAGGGCTACATGACGGCCGTCGCCGCGCGCGCGGTGGTCGCGATCGACTGCGACGACCCGGGGATCGGGACGGTCGCCGCGGTGTTCGTCGGGATGGGCGACGTGTCGTCGTGCGTGATCGAGGTCGTGCCGGGGCAGCGGATCGACAAGGGCGACGAGATCGGCTATTTCCAGTACGGCGGCTCGACCTGCTGCCTGCTGTTCGAACCGGGCGTGATCGACCGCTTCCAGTGCGCGCCGCCGTTCGACGGCGATACGCCGGCCGTACAGGTCAACGCACCGGTCGCGATCGCGCACTGAGCCGCGCGGTTCGGCATCACGCGTCGGCACTGCCGAACCCGCGCCCGGCGTGCCGCAGCATGCGCTGCACGATCGACAGCCCGTCCGGCGTCAGGGCGAGCCGGCTCGCGCCCGATGCGTCGGCGCGCATCTCGATCAGGTGTTGTTCCACCAACGCGACGATATCTTCGCGGTCGGCCTGGATCTGTTCCGGCGCGCGATGGACCAGGAATAGTGCGGCAAATTCATGTGCGGTCAGCATGTTGTCTCCCCCATTTGACGGCTTGGCGCGATACGACGATGGCATCGCGCCGGCGCAGGCGCGAATCGTGCGCCGCGATCTGAGGAGACATGCAGGGAGTGTGCCAGTATCTGGGACGGAGCCGCCCCGCGCCCGGCCGGCGCGCGGCGCGATGTGTCACTTCAAGGCGCTCGCGGGCCGCTGCAAACTTTTCAACGGCGTGTAATGGCGCCCAACGGTGCGAATGGAACGGCACGGGCGCACTGCGGCACGCGCCGCATGCCCCACGACTCACGACTTCCGCGAACGGAACATCCCGGCGCGGGCGGTTTTGCCCGCCGCCTTGTCGCGCACGCGGAAGTAGCCGCTGTGGAGTTCCACGCCGCCCTTGCCGTCGACCAGCACGTCCGCGCAAGCGGCCTCGATGCGCGCGCGCCCGCGCTCGAACGCGTCGCGCAAGTCGGCTTCGAGCGCGGAGCGCGCGCCGAAATGATCCTCGAGCGCTTCGACCGTGATCGTGCAGGTTTGCGGCTTCCCGTCGACCTCGACGACGAAACGCATCAGCAGCGCCGCGCCGTCGAACTCGGGCGGCGCGTCGGTCAGCGTCACGTGGCGAACGGGTTCGGCCGGCATCGCTCAGGGCCCCCGCGACGCGAGGCACTGCACCAGCGCGCCGTTGAATGCGGGCAGGTCGGCCGGCTTGCGGCTCGTGATCAGGTTGCCGTCGCGCACGACCTCCTGGTCGACCCACTTGCCGCCCGCATTGCGGATGTCGTCCTGCAGGCTCGGCCAGCTCGTCATCGTGCGGCCGTCCACCAGCCCGGACGACACGAGCAGCCAGCCGCCGTGACAGATCGCGGCAATCGGCTTGCCCGCGCCGACGGCCGCGGTCACGAATTCGCGCGCGGCCGGCAGCATCCGGATCGCGTCGCCGTTGACCACGCCGCCCGGCAGCACGACCGCGTCGTAATCGCCTTCGCGCGCATCGTCGAACGTGCGGTCGACCTTCACGCGATCGCCCTTGTCGACGTGCCTGAACCCCTGGATCTCGCCGCGCTTCTGCGAAATCACGTCGACCTGCGCGCCCTCTGCCGTCAGCGCGCGCTGCGGTTCGACGAGCTCGGCTTCCTCGAAGCCGTCGACCGCGAGTATCGCTACCTTGCAATGATCCAGCTTGCCGATCATGAATCGCTCCCTTTCGTGTTGTGCCACCGGGTGTGCCGTACCCTGCCGTATCCATCGACGCAGCAATGGGCGTGCCGCGCCCGTCGGGATGGCGGCCGGCGCGGTGCCGCCTTGAAGGGGCGCGACCCGCGATCGGCGGTTGGCGGTTGGCGGTTGGCGGTTGGCGGTTGGCGGTTGGCGGTTGGCGGCGCGCACGCGCGTCGCGGCGTGATGCGTGCCCCCATTCGATAGCGCCGCGCGGCGCCTGCAAAGATTTCAACGGGATGTAACGTGACGCCGGCAATACCCGCGACTATCGGCGGCAGCCGCCCGGTGGCCTGCATGCGAGGCCGTACCCGCCGCCGGCCGGTGCCGGCCCGCCGCGCTCACTGCAGGTGACGCGCGGCGTCGAGCATCGCGTCGGTCAGCTCGATCGTAAGCGTCAGGTCCTCGGTGACGTCGGGCAGCGCGTCGAGCGTGGCCTGCACGCTGTCGTGCAGCATCGCGTGCACGCGCATCCGTGCGGGCTCGTCGAGGTCCGCATAGCGCTCCATCGTGTCGCAGTCCAGCGCGAGCACGACCGCGTGCCGCGCGGTATCGCGCGGCGCATCGGGCGCGAGCGCCCACGCCGCATGAAACATGATCCTGCCGGTCGCGACGTCGACATGAACCGTCGTATCGAGACCCTCGGTCTCGGCGGCGTCGGCGTCCAGCGCATCGTCGTCGAGCGAGATCCGGGAATTCGATTGCATGTTGTCCTCCTGCGTGGTGGCGACCGGCCGGCCTCGCGCGCGGTGTCCGCCAGCGCGCCGCGCCGGGGCGCCGGCGCGACGCCGAGATCGTCAATAGCTGCTGGAACCCGCGCTGCCCGTGCCACCGCCCGAGCCGGTCGCCCCCGGCAAGCGGCTAGTGCCGGCGCCCGCGCCGGTTCCGCCCGGGGCCGCACCGGCACCGCCCATGCCCGCGCTGCCGCCGGCACCGCTCGTACCGGTGCTGCCCGTACCGGGGGTGCCCATTCCGGTGCTACCGGTACCGCTGCCGGTACTGCCCATTCCGGTGCTGCCGGTGCCCCCCGTCGCGCCGCCGCCCATGCTGCCGGTCCCGGCGCCGGTCATGCCGCCGGGCTTGCTGCGCACGTCCGGTTGACCGCGAGGACTCGTGCCGCGCGGCGCCTGCATACGGGTCGCGGGCGGCGGCGCGGCCGTGTTGCCGTTCGACAGGTTGCCGCCGCTGCCCTGCGCCGACGTGTCCGGCGGCGACAGGATCGGCGCGCCGGTGCCCTCGTCGGAACGTTGCGAATTCTGTGCCCATGCGGCCGGTGCGGCCGCGACGAGCGCGACGGCCGCGCACGCGAGGATCCGGCGCGCGGCAGATTTCGATTCGGATGCTGGCTTCATGGAGCGCTCTCCCTCAATGGAACCGCCGTAGTGGAATGGCCTGCGCCTTCGATTCAGCAAGGCCCGTGCCGCCACCGACAGGCGGCACGCGAATTGCGGCACCACCCGGACACTCGAGACCCGCGATCCATCCCGATTCGATAGGGAGAGCCCTGCCATGCCTTCAGCTTCCGCTTCCCATCCGCACGGCAAACGCGCGACGCGCCGCCCGGGCCGTGCGCGCAGCAACGATCCGCAGCACCGCAAGCGCTGGTCCGCCGACGTCATGCAAAGAAGCGATGCGCTCGACATCGAGCCCGAGATCTTCAAGTCCGACGACCCGGGCAAGATCGCCGCGTCGCTCAAGCGCTCGGCCGAACACAGCCGCCGTCGCAAGGGGACGCCGTTCCAGTCGGCGATGTCGATGCTGAACTTCTACGTGAACCGCGCGGGCCGCAACCTGCCGAAAACGCGCCGCGCGACGCTCGAACGCGCGAAGCGCAAACTGCGCGAGGCGTTCGGCCGCAAGCCGTGACGGCCACCGCCGGTTCACCGTCGACCTGCCCGGCCTGCCCGCATGCGTGAAACGCTGTGGTATCTGATCATCGGCGCGGTGCTGATGGGCATGGGCATCGTGACGTCGGCGCTGCGTCATCTGCCGTGCAGCAGCGCGATGATCTATCTTGCACTCGGTGTCGCGCTCGGTCCGTCCGGCGCCGGGCTCCTGCATCTCGACATCCAGCGCGACGCGCCGCTGCTGCGCGAGATCGTCGAGGTCGCGCTGCTGGTATCGCTGTTCGCGATCGGGCTGCGGCTGCGCGTGCCGCTGTCCGACCCGCTGTGGCGCGTGCCGTGCCGGCTCGGCCTGCTCGCGATGATCGTCACGGTGCCGCTGCTCGCCGGCTGCGCGGTACTGACGCTCGGGCTCGGCTGGGGCCCCGCGCTGCTGCTCGCGGCGATCCTCGCGCCGACCGACCCGGTGCTCGCGCACGACGTGCAGGTGCATGATCCCGGCGATCGCGACCTGGTGCGCTTCGCGCTCTCCGGCGAAGGCGGGCTGAACGACGGCATCGCGCTGCCGTTCGCGCTCGCGGGCCTCGCGCTGTGCGGCGCGTCCGATGCGCCGCACGGGCCGCCACCGCTGTCGGGCACGTTCGCACTGGCCGCGCTGTGGGGCATCGCGGGCGCCGCCGCGATCGGCGGCATGCTCGGCGCGGCGACCACCACCGCGATCGGCTGGCTGCGCACCCGTCATGCGCAGGCACTCGGGTTCGAAGGCTTCTTCGCGCTCGCGTTGATCGTGCTGTCGTTCGGTGCCGCGCAGCTCGCGCATACCTTCGGCTTCATCGCGACGTTCGCCGCGGGCGTCGCGATGCGCCGCGTCGAGCATCGCGCGAGCGGTGACCGCCGGCCGCGCGAAGTGATCGGCCGGGTGGATTCGGAAGACGTGGTCGCGACCGAGAAGCACCCGGAGAAAGCGCACGCGTTCATGACCGAATCGGTGCTCGACTTCACGATCGAGCTCGAGCGGATCGCCGAGGCGCTCGTGATGACGATGATCGGCGGCGTGCTCGCCACGCTGACGACGCCGCTCTTCACGTGGGGCTCGACCGCGCTCGCCGTCGCGCTGTTCGTCGCCGTGCGGCCGCTCGCGGTGCTGCCGGCGCTCGCCGGCTCGCGCGCGACGCCGGCGCAGCGCCGGCTGCTGGCGTGGTTCGGGATACGCGGAATCGGTTCGTTCTACTACCTGCTGTTCGCGCTCGAGCACGGGCCGTCCAGCGCGGTGCGGCCGCTCGCGGCGCCGGTGCTGGCCGTCGTGTCGGCGTCGGTGATCGCGCACGGCGTGTCCGCGACGCCGCTGATGGACTGGTATCACCGTCTGCAGCAGCGTCGGCGCTGACGGCGCCGTCACAACATGCCGAGACGCGCACGCATCTGCGCGGTGATCCGCTGCCGCGTGCCGGCATAGTCTTCCCAAGGGTCGCGCTTCAGCCGGTCGAGCCGCTCGTGCAGCGTGTCGATCGTCCATTGCGCGCCGCCCGTGGTGGTTGGCACCTCGTCCCAGCGCAGCGGCACCGACACGCCCAGCCCGGGCCGCGCACGCACCGAATACGCGGCGATTGTGCTCGCACCGCGGCCGTTGCGCAGGTAGTCGATGAAGATCTTGCCGCGCCGGTGACGCGCGCCCATCGTCGCGGTGAAACGGTCGGGCAGCGCGCCCGCGACATGCCGCGCGAGCGCGCGCGAGAAGTCCTTCGCGTCGTCCCAGCCCAGGTGCCGCGCGATCGGCACGACGACGTGCAGCCCCTTGCCGCCGCTCGTCTTGCAGAACGACGCGAGGCCCAGTTCGTCGAGCAGCCCGCGCACGAGCTGCGCGGCGTCGGTCATCGCGCGCCACGGCAGCGCCGGATCGGGATCGAGGTCGAACACGATCCGGTCCGGCCGCTCGATGTTCGACGCGTGCGCGTTCCATGTATGCAGCTCGATCGTGCCCATCTGCGCGGCGCCGAGCAGCGCGTCGACGCTGTCGAGCGACAGCAGCGGACCGTGGCCCGGATCGAGTCCTGCGTGCTGCGTGACGAACGGGATCTCGCGGCGCTCCGCATGCTTCTGGAAGAACAGCTCGCCCGCGATGTCGCCGGGCGCCCGCACGAGCGCCACGGGCCGGCCCTTCAGGTCCGGCAGCAGCCACGGCGCGACCCATTGCCAGTAATGCGCGAGATCGATCTTGCGCGTGCCGCTCTGCGGATCGAGCACGCGCTCGGGATGGGTGATGCGCACGCGGCCGAGCATGTCGGAACCGATATCGTCGCGTGCTGCGTGGGGGGACGGGCGTGAACGTGCGTGGTGCTTGCGATCGCTCGCATCGTGCTCGGCGCGATCTGCGTGATCTGCGTGATCGGCATGCTCGGCATGCTCGGCATGCGACGCGTGCGACGCGTGCGACGCGTGATCGACGTGCTCCGTGTGCGCCGCGTGCTTGCGTTCGTGCTTTTCGTGATGCGTGGTCTGGCGTCGCTCCATCACCCCCTCCGTTTCCGGTTGCTTCGGCACTTCGCGGACGATCTGCGACGCCGGCTTGTCCTCGCGCAGCGCGATGAACGCGGCCTGCCGCACGATGCCGTCGCCGGTCCACTCGGCGAATTCGCATTCGGCGACGAGCGTCGGCTCGATCCAGTGCACGCGCGTGCGCGAGCGTTCGCGCGGCGGCGGATCGAACGGCGTCGTATCGCGTTGCTGCTTGCGCAGGATCGGTGCGAGCCGGTCGAGCATCCGCGTGTCGAAGCCGGTGCCGACGCGGCCGACGTAGCGCAGCGGCGCAGGCCCGCGCCGCCGCTTGCCGGCCGCTGCCGGCTCGTGCACGCCGAGCAGCAGCGCGCCGAAGCCGTGCCGGCTGCCCGACGGCTCGGTGTAACCGCCGATCACGAACTCCTGCCGGCGCCGGCATTTGAGCTTGATCCACGCGGGCGAGCGACCGCCGCGATAGCGCGATTCCGCGCGCTTGCCGATCAGCCCTTCGAGGCCGGTATCGCAGGCGCTCGCGATCAGCGATGCGACGTCGTCGCCGAGATCCGGCGAAAAGCGCAGCCGCGCGGGGTCGCTGTCGGCGAGCAGCGCTTCGAGCAGGGCGCGGCGCGCGGTGAGCGGTGCGTCGCGCAAGTCGTAACCGTCGAGACAAGGCAGGTCGAACACGAACAGCGTGATCGCATCCGAGTGTCCGGCGCCGATCGCGTTCTGCAGCGCCTGGAAGTCGGGGAGACCGTTCCTGCCGAGCACGACGGCCTCGCCGTCGAGCCAGGCGTCGTCGACGTCGAGCGCCGCGAGCGCGTCGCGCTGCGCGCGCAGCTTCGCGGTCCAGTCGCGGCCTTCGCGCGTCATCAGCTTCACGTGTCGGCGGGCGCCCTTGCCCGCAATGCGCGCGAGGATCCGGTAGCCGTCGAATTTCAGTTCGTAGCGCCAGTCGCCCTGCGTCGGCGGGCCGTCGACCAGCGTCGCGAGTTGCGGCGCGACGCGCTCGGGCAGCGGCGCACGTACCGCACCGTCGATCTCGGACGGATCGGCGGGCCGGCGGGCGCGGCTTTCTCTGCTTTCTCTGCTTTCTCTGCTTTCTCTGCTTTCTCTGCTTTCTCGGCTGTCTCGGCCATGATCGTCATGCGCTGCGGCGCGCATGTCGGTCGAGTCGCGCCGGCCGCGTTGCGCTCCGCGCGCGCGCGTCGAGCGGCCCGCGGCATCCGCACGCGTCGCCGACGCCGCCCCGTCATGCACACTCCCCGGCAGTTCGCCGACGACGTCGAATTCGGCCTCGCTGCGCGCGTCGTCGTCGCGCTCCTTGATCAGCAGCCACTGCACCTGCCGCCCCTCCTGCCGTCCGCTGCGCACGAGCGCCCAGCCGCCGTGCAGCTTTTCGCCGTCGAGCCGGAACGTCAGCTTGCCCGCGCGATAGCCGTCGCGTGCCTGCGCGAGGCCGCCGTCGGGCGTCCACGTGCCTTCGTCCCATACGACGACCGCTCCCGCGCCGTAATGCCCGGCCGGAATCTCGCCTTCGAACGACGCGTATTCGAGCGGATGATCCTCGACCTGCACGGCGAGGCGCTTCACCGACGGATCGACGCTCGGCCCCTTCGGCACGGCCCACGACTTCAGCGTGCCGTCGAGTTCGAGCCGGAAGTCGTAATGCAGGCGCCGCGCGTGGTGCTCCTGGATCACGAAGCGCAGCGGGTGGCCGGCACGCCGGGTCGCCCGCCCGGAAGGTGTCGCGTTCGCCTTCGCGCGCCGCCGCCCGTGCGCGCCTTCGGGTTCCGGCGTCGCGTCGAAGCGGCGTTTGCGGCGATAGGGATCGAGCTTGCCGGCCATCGTGTCACCTCGCGTCGCCGCGCATCAAGCGGCGTGCTTGCGGCGCGCGGCGGTTTTCTTCGCCGCATGCTCGCCGGTCGCGGCACGTTTCGCGGCCGGCCGCTTCGCCGCCGGCGTCTTCTCGGCGGAGCCTTTCGGCGCGGCCTTCGAAGCCGGCTTGCGGCGCGCGCCGCCTCGCGACGACGCAGGGGAAGACGACGCGTCCGCCTCCGCGCCCTCGTCGTCGCCCGCATTGCGCGGGCCCGCCGCGCGCGCGCCGCCACCGCCGCCGCCCTTCAGGCTGCGTTTCAGCAGCTCGGTCAGGTCGACCACGTTGGTCGCCGCGCGGCCCGTCTGCGGTGGCCGCTCCTCGATCTCCTCGATCTTGCCCGCGCGCACCTTGCGCTCGACCAGCTCGAGAATGTCGTCGCGAAACGTGTCGTGATACTCGTCCGGCGTCCACTTGCCCGCCATCTCGTCGATCAGCTTCTTCGCCATCCCGAGCTCGCGCGCGGTCACGCCCGCGTGTTTCGCGTCGTCGGCCGGCACCGTCAGTTCGTCGAGCGGCCGCAGTTCTTCCTGCCAGCGCAGCGTGTCGAGCGCGAGCAGCGGCCCGACCGGAATCAGCGCGCCGAGATGCTGGCGGTCGCGCATCACCACGAGCGCGATGCCGATCTTGCCGCTGTCCTTCAGCGCGTCGCGCAGCAGCGCATAGACCTTCTCGCCCTTGCGGTCCGGCACGAGGTAGTACGGCGTGTCGAGATACAGGAACGATACCGCGTCCGCGTCGACGAACGTCAGGATGTCGACGGTTTGCGTCGATTCCGGATTGGCCGCGCGAATCTCCTCGTCGGTCAGCACGACGTAGCGTTCCTTCTCGTATTCGTAGCCGCGCACGATGTCCTCGCGCGCGACCTCCTTGCCGGTGCGCTTGTTGATCTGCCGATAGCCGACCGGGTCCATCGAGCGCTTGTCGAGCAGCCGGAACGACGGCTTTACGGTGCGCGTCGCGGGAAACAGCTGCACGGGCACGTGAACGAGCCCGAAGCTGATCGCGCCTTTCCAGATCATCCGCGATGCCATGCGTGTTCTCCTTTGCCGGGTGCGCGAGCGCGTGGCGGCACACACCAGAAACCGTCACGGGCATGGATGCGCCGCACGGCGCGTGTCGCGACGGCGGCTAAAGCGTCGATGCGGGCTGCGTCGGTCAGGGCGCGCGCAACGCGCGGTCGAGTTCGGCGCGCGTCACGTCGAGCGCGACGCTGCATTCGATCTCGGCGTCCTCGACGCGCGGCTTGTGCTCGTCAACCGCGCGCCGCGCGAGGTCGCACAGCTGCGTGCGCACGCGCAGGCGATCGGCCGCGCCGAGCGACGCATAGCGCGTGAGCACGTCGGGATCGAAACGCAGGTCGACCGCGCAGCGCCATTGACGCGCGTCCTCATCGGACGGCACGCGCACCCACGACACCTGGATCGTCAGCCGCCCGGACGCGTCGTCCGCATGCACGACGACGGTCGACTGCGACGGAAAGCCGTTCGCGAGCGCATGCTCGATTTCCGCGATGCGCTGCGAACGGTCGGGGGCGGTCGTCATCGCCTGACAACCCCCAGCAGCAGCGTGACCAGGAAGATCACGACGAAGATGTAGAACAGGATCTTCGCGATCTCGGCCGCGCCGGCCGCGATGCCGCCGAAGCCGAACAAGGCGGCGACGAGCGCGATGATGAGGAAGATGATGGCGTAACGAAGCATGAATGCCTCCTGGAGTCCTGAAGAACGGTGATCGCCGATGCGTGTCGCCGTCGATCACGAATCGTGCTTGTGCCTGGGTTTGCCGTGGACCGGCGTCGAAGCCATTTTTTCGAGTTCCTTTTCGCTCATCGACTTGGCCATCGACTTCGCAGGCGGCTTCAGGTCCTTCATTTTCGTGTCGCCGCGCTTGGCCGACAGGGCGGCTCCTGCGGCGCGTTGCTGTGCCTGGGACTTGGCTGGCATGGCTTTCCTCCTCTCGGTGACGCGCGACGTCCGTGTGGCTCACGGGCGGGCCGCGCGCGGTTCGGACGGTATCGTCATGCGGCGTCGCGCCGGCGCAGGTCGGCCGGCGGAATCTTCATCGCCTGGCGATACTTCGTGACGGTACGACGCGCAAGAAGGATGCCGCGGCCCGCGAGGTTCTGCGCGAGCGCGACGTCGGACAGCGGATCGTTATGGCGCTCGGCGGCGATCATGTCGCGGATCAGCACCTTCGCGGCGGACGCCGAGCACACGCCCTTGCCGGCCGCCTCCAGCTTGCGCGGGAAGAAATGCTTGAACTCGAACGTGCCGTGCGGCGTGGCCATGTACTTGTTGCCCGTCGCGCGCGAGACCGTCGATTCGTGCAGGTCGAGCTCCTCGGCGATGTCGCGCAGCACGAGCGGCTTCATCGCGATCTCGCCGTAGCGGAAGAAGTCGCGCTGCCGGGCGACGATGCATTCGCCGACCCGCTGGATCGTGTCGAAGCGCTTCTGCACGTTGCGGATCAGCCAGCGCGCTTCCTGCAGCTGCTGGCCCAGCGGCGAATCGCGCTCGCCGCTCGACTGCGCGAACAGCGTCGCGTAGCGCTCGTGCAGCCGCGCGCGCGGCAGCACGGCCGGGTTGATCGTCACGATCCATTCGTCGCGCACCTGGCGCACGATCACGTCGGGTATCACGTAGTCGCCGCGCGTGCTGCCGTAGTGATTGCCGGGGCGCGGATCGAGCGCGCGCACCAGCGCGCAGGCGGCCTGCATCGTCGCCTGGTTGCAGCCGAGGCGCCGCTGGATCTCCGCCGTCTCGCGGCGCGCGAGCCGTTCGAGATGGTCGCGCGCGATGGCCTTCGCTTCCGCGAGCGCCGGCGTGCCGGCCGGAATCGCGTTGAGCTGCAGCAGCAGGCACTCGGACAGCGAGCGCGCGGCGATGCCCGGCCGGTCCAGCATCTGCACGAGCCGCAGCGCGACCGTGAGATCCTGTTCCGACAGCAGCCGCGCCGGATCGGCCGCGATCAGCAGCTCGCCCAGCTCCTGACGCAGGTAGCCGTCTTCGTCGAGCGCGTCGATCACGATGCGCGCGGCCTCGCGGTCGCGCCGGTTCAGCGGATAGAGCCGCAACGCGTCGTGCAGCTGCTGGTGCAGCGACGGCTCGGCGGCCATCCACTCGCCGGGCGACTGGTCGCCCGCGTCGTCGGCCTGTCGCCCGGTGCCTCGCGTCGTCGGCGCGGCCGTGTACGACACGTCGCCGTCCGGCGGGCGCACTTCCTCGTGCTCGGGTGGCGGCTCGGGCGGTGCGGCTTCGGCCTCGGGTTCGGGCGCGTCGGCGGCTTCTTCGTCGCCCTGCCCGTCTTCGAGAAACGGATTCGAGTCGAGCGCCTGTCGCAATTCCTGCTGGAATTCGAGCGAAGACAACTGCAGCAGGCGAAGCGACTGCTGAAGCCTCGGCGTGAGTGCCAGATGCTGTCGCATCTGGAGCGCAAGCGTGACGGACATCGATGCCCTCCTGACGGTGTGCGGAATGCGTTTATGCGAATCCATGCAGCTACCGTGCCAGGAAGGCGAAGCGCCGTCCGGCGGGGCTCTCGCGGGTTCGTACCCCGTCGGCCGCGGCCCCGGGCGCCCCCTTTTTTACAAGCGCCAGCAAGTTAGGGGGCACGGCATTCGCTCCGCGCGGATATGCCGTCGCCGTCGCGCGAATATGTCCTCGCAGGCAGTATCGTTGCGCGGCATCCGTGCAGGGTGCCGCGGTCAGTACTGCATCGGCGGCGGCGTGCCCGGCAGCGTTTGACCGCCCTGCACGCCGTTCGGCCCCGGCGGCGGCACGTCGACCGGCTCGCCGCCGGTCGCGCCCGGCGGCAGCGTGTTGTACGGCGACGGGCGCGTGTCGTAACGCGTATTCGCGTCCGGCATCGTCGTGGTCGGCGACGCGCCGTGGCCGTCCGGTGGCGCCGGCGGTGCGCCACGCGTGCCGTAGGGGCCCTGCGGTTGCGTGCATGCGCCCAGCGCGCACGCAGCGGCGAACGCACAGGCGCACACGCGTATCGTCTGGATCGGTTTCATCGGAACCTCCTCCGTGAAGTGCGGTGCGCGGCACCGGGCCGGCCGTGACGGCGCGGCTCAGAGCCGGTTGAAATGGAAATCGCCCGCATACGCGTTCGGTGCGCGACGGGCCATCATCGTGTCGAATTCGGCCGCGACGCGCATCAGTGCGCCGCGTTGCCGCTCGATACCGGCCTGCTCGAGCGCCGCGAACGCGTCGGCGTCGAAGGTCACGGTCAGCGACGCCGGATGACCGTCGACGCGAAAGCCGAAATGCAGCGCGCCGGCCGGCTGCTCCTCGGCATGGAACGGCATCGCGCGCGCCTCGAAATGACGGCCGAGCGTCTCGGCCACGTCGCGCAGCATGCCGGGTTTCACGCTGATGCTCATCGTGGGCTCTCCGTGGGTGGGATGGACGCAAACGGCGGCACGCCGGTCGACGGCGTGTGGATCGGCGGCGCGTGAATGGGCCGCACAGGAATCGGCAGCCCGTGGTTCGGCCGCGCGTGAACCGGCGGCGCCCGCGTCGGCGGCTCGCGCTCCGGCGGCGGATGCCCGGGCGGGTCGCCTTCCGGATCCTGATAAGGTTCCGGCGTGCCGGGCGGCAAGTCATCCGGCGCGGGCGGCTCGGGGTCCGGTTCGACGTCGGGTATCGGCGGTTCGGGCCGGTGCAGCGACTGGGCGGGGTCTCGGTTCATCGGGGGCATTCGATCGTTGCGTCGTCCTCGCGGGGCCTGATCGATTGGCGCGGCGTGCGCCGCCCGATCGTCCACGAGAGGCAGGGCCGCAAGCTGCGTGCCGTCTGCGTGCCGGCGTGCACGCCGCCTCGCATGCCGCCTTTCCGCGCGCCGGCGCACGGCCGCGCGCGCCACCCCGCCGTACGCCGTGCCTTCGCTACACCGCGCGCTGCAATTCTTTCAAGGGCAGCGCGCTACGCGTCGTACGCGGCCATCACGAGCCACAGCTCGTGGTCGTCGTCGCGCACCCGCGCGGCGAGCGCATACGGATCGGCCGGCTCGCACGCGCGCTGCAGCGCGAACCGCGCCGGCTCGGTCGAGCCGAACGTCTCGTCGCCGAGCGGCCGCACGTCGGCCTTGCCTTCGAACATCCGGCGATCGGGCCGGTAGATCAGCGGCTCCTGTTTCCACGCGCTGAAATGGCTCTTCACCGACTCGAACCCGCCGCCGCATACGTTGATCTCATAGCGCACCCCTGGCCGCCGTTTGGGAATCGTCATCGTGCCTCCCGCTTGATTTGCGTGTGTGTGTGCGGAGCATTGCACCGCGCGTTGTGGCCGGCATCCTGCGTCGTCGTCCTGCGTAGTCATCCATCGAAGAAGCGGCAAGTCCCGTGCCGCGCGGTCGCGACAGGCACGGCCGTTGCGCGATCACCGCGTCATCGTCACCGCCTCGGAGCCCCGCCATGAAGGAATCGACCCGAACCGGCCGCGACGCGCCGCACCAACCCCAGCGCGATCCGTCGCCGCCGTTGAAGGACCAGGATCAAACGAAGACGCGCCACTCGGAGCGCCATATCGACAAGCAGCTCGAGGACACGTTCCCCGCGAGCGATCCGCCCGCGACCGGCGGCGTCACGCGCATCGAGCCCGACACGCCGCCGGGCACGCACGACGACGGCCCGTGGCAGGACCCCGCCCGACGCCGCGACGAATGACGGCCGGCACTCGACGGACACCGCTGCCGAACGGCACGCCGCTTGCTGCCCGCTTGTTGCCCCGCACGGCCCGGATTCAACCCGCAAGGAGGACTTCATGCAACGCGTCAACGAAATCATGTCGCAGGACGTCGTGCGCATCGCGCCGACCGACTCGATCCGTCATGCGGCGCAATTGATGGAGCGCTATGACATCGGCGCGCTGCCCGTATGTGACAACAACCGGCTGATCGGCATGGTCACGGACCGCGATCTCGCGGTGCGCGCGATCTCGGCCGGCAAGCCGCCGGAAACGCGGATCCACGAAGTCGCGTCGGGTCCGATCGAATGGTGTTTCGAGGACGATTCGCTGGAAGAGATCCAGCACTACATGGCCGACGCGCAACTGCGCCGCCTGCCCGTCGTCGATCACGACAAGCGGCTCGTCGGCATGCTGTCGCTCGCGGACATCGCGACGCGCACGGCCGGCCCCGCACGCGACGACGTCGCGAACACGCTCGAAGGCGTGTCGCAACCGAAGCAGACGTGACGGGGCCATTCGCGCCCCGCCCCGACTACCCGCGCGACCCGCAGGGCCCATCCCGGGCACGGTCGCGCTCCACGCAGCCAGGAGGACAACCATGCAGACTCAAGGACAGACCCGCATCGTCGGCAAGGGGGCCGCAACCGCGGCCGGGCCCGGCCCGGACGTGATGGCAGCCGACACGCTGGAAGGCGACAAGGTCTATACGACCGATGGCGACGACGTCGGCAAGATCAAGGACATCATGCTCGATGTGCGCTCGGGCCGCGTCGCGTACGCCGTGCTGTCGAGCGGCGGCCTGCTCGGCATCGGCGACAAGCTGCTTGCGATTCCGTGGAGCGCGCTCACGCTCGATACCGAGCGCAAGTGTTTCCTGCTGTCGGTCTCATCCGAGCGAATCCGCAACGCGCCGGGCTTCGACAAGGATCACTGGCCGGCGATGGCCGACCCGCAATGGGCCGAGCCCCTGCACGAGTACTACGGCAGCACGCCGTACTGGAGCGCGGGCGACGAGCTCGGGCTGACCGATCCGACCGAGGACCTGAACGATCCGCGCGCGCGCGACCAGCATTGATCGCTCGACTCATCGCTCACGATTTGCCGGTGTCGTTGTAGCCGACGGGCCCCGCGGAATGCGGGGCCTTTTTTTGTCACCGGCATGCGGGCCGATTCAGCCCAACGTGGCAAACAGCAGGTTCAGTCCTTCCGACACGATCGGGTGAGCGATGATCGCGTCGCGCACCGCCGCATACGGCAAGCCGCCGAGCATCGCCATCTGGACAGCGGTCGTCACGTCGCCTGCGCCCGTGCCGAGCATCGTGAACCCCAGGATCGCGCCGGTACCGGGGTGCACGAGCGCTTTCATGAAACCCCGCGTATTGCCGTCGGTGCGCGCACGCGGCACGGACGTCATCGGCAGCTTCGCGACCCGGACGTCGATGTTTCGCGCCTTTGCTTCGGCTTCGTTCAAGCCGATGCGGCCCAGTTCCGGGTCGATGAACAACGCATAAGGGACGACGCGTCCGGCGGTGCTCGCCGGCCGGCGCTCGATACCGGCTTTCAGCACGCGGTAATCGTCGAACGACGCGTGCGTGAACATCGGCGTTCCCGCCACTTCGCCGATCGCCCACGTGCGCTCCGCGGTCGTCGCGAGCCGATGATCGACCTTGATGAACCCGCGCTCGTTCGTCTCGACGCCGGCAAGCTCGAGCCCGATGCCGGCCGTCTGCGGCGTGCGCCCGGTCGCAACGAGGAGGTGCGAGCCATCGACGACGCGGCCGTCGGCCAGCCTCAACGTGACCCTCTCGCCGCTTTTTCCCTGCACGTCGACGAGCCTTGCGCCCAGCTCGAGCCGAATGCCGTCGTCGGTCAGCGCCTGCTGGATGACCTCGCCGACATCGTCGTCTTCGCGCATCGCCACGCGCGGCGTATCGCTGACGAGCGTGACAGCGCTGCCGAGCCGCCGAAATGCCTGCGCCATCTCGAGCCCGATATAGCCGCCGCCGATGACGACGAGGTGCGCCGGAAGCGTCGTCAGGCGCAACGCCTCCACGTGCGTGAGCGGCTGCGCGTCGGTCAGGCCGGGCACGGCCGGGATCGCCGCGACCGTTCCGGTGTTGATGTAGACGTTCTCGCCCTCGTAGATCGTTTCGGTCCCGTCGGCTGCACGCACGGCGATGGTTCGCGGCGCGACGAATCGTCCGGTCCCGATCACCAGTTCGAGTCCCGATTGCGCAAATGCACGGCGATTGACGTCGACCATCCCGCCCACGACCGACGCAACGTACGAGGAAACGCCGGCCATGTCCGCGATCACGTCTTCGCGCCTTGCCGCTTCGCGCCAAGCGTGCATCGCGCGCGCCTGGTGAATCAGCGCCTTGCTCGGGATGCACGCGACGTTGATGCACGACCCGCCGATCAACCCGCGCTCGATCACCGCCACGCGCCGGCCTTGCCGGGCCATGTCCATCGCGAATGATTTTCCGCCCTTGCCGCCGCCCAGGATCAGGTATTCAACCCGTTTGACGTCCGCCATTCTGCTCTCCAGGTTCCATTCGTCCAATTCGAAGTCGGTGAATCCCGCGCGTTCCTGCGTCAGGACTGCAGGAACGCGAGCAGGTCCGCATTGATACGATCGGCATCGACGACGCACATGCCGTGCGACGCGCCTTCGTACACCTTCAGCGTCGCATGCTTGACGATCTGCGCGGACAGCCGGCCTGCATTGCCGATCGGCACGATCTGGTCGTCGTCGCCGTGCAGGATCAGCGTCGGCACGTCGATCTTCTTCAGGTCCTCCGTATAGTCGACTTCCGAGAATTCGCGAATGCACAGGTACTGCCCGTGGATGCCGCCCGTCATCCCCTGCGCCCAGAACGCGTCGACGGTTCCCGCCGACACTTTCGCGTGCGGCCGGTTGAAACCGAAGAACGGCACCGCGAGATCGCGATAGAACTGCGAACGGTTCGCGGCCACGCCGCTGCGGATCGCGTCGAACACGTCCAGCGGCAAGCCGCCCGGATACGCATCCGTTTTCAGCATGATCGGCGGCACCGCGCCGATCAGCACGGCCTTCGCGACCCGCGTCGTGCCGTGACGGCCGATGTAGCGCGCGACTTCGCCGCCGCCCGTCGAATGGCCGACCAGCGTCGCGTCGCGCACGTCGAGCGCATCCAGCAGTGCCGCGAGATCGTCGGCATACGTATCCATGTCGTTGCCGGAAAATGGCTGGCCCGAGCGGCCGTGGCCGCGCCGGTCGTGCGCGATCACGCGGTAGCCGTGCTGCACGAGGAACAGCATCTGCGCGTCCCATGCGTCCGCGTTCAGCGGCCAGCCGTGCGAGAACACGACCGGGCGGCCGACGCCCCAGTCCTTGTAGAAAATCTGCGTGCCGTCTTTCGTCGTGATGGTGGTCATGATGGTGTCGTTGGGGTTGTATCGGAGTGCGCTCAGAAGCCTTCCAGCACGATCTTGCCCTTCGCACGCCCCGCTTCGAGCAATGCGTGCGCGCGTCGCAAGTTGGTCGCGTCGATCTTGCCGAGGTGTTCGCCGACGGTGCTCTTGAGCACGCCGTCGTCGATTAGCGTCGCCACGCGCGCGAGCAGTGCGTGCTGACGGTCCATGTCCGGCGTGCGGAACATCGAACGCGTGAACATGAATTCCCAATGGAGCGAAATGGATTTGCGCTTCAGCGGCATCACATCGAGCGTGTCGGGATCGTCAATCAGCGCGAGCTGGCCCTGGGGCTTGAGGATGTCGACGATCTGCGCGTAGTACGCATCGGTATGCGTGAGGCTGATCACGCGGTTCACCTGCTCGATGCCGAGCGCCTGCAGTTGCGGTTGCAACGGTTTTCCGTGATCGATCACGTGGTGGGCGCCGAGCTCGGCAACCCAGGCTTGCGTGGCCGGCCGCGATGCCGTGCCGATCACGGTCAGATCGGTCAGCTTGCGCGCGAGTTGCACCAGGATGGACCCGACGCCGCCGCCCGCCCCGATCACCAGCAGGCTTTGCCCCGCACCGCCGCGCTCGGCGACGTTCAACCGGTCGAACAGCAGTTCCCACGCGGTGATGGCGGTCAACGGCAGTGCCGCGGCGTCGGCCGCGCCGAGCGTCGTCGGGCGGCGGCTCGCGATACGCTCGTCCACGAGACCGTATTCCGCATAGCTGCCTGGGCGTGTGATGTCGCCGGCATACCAGACCTTGTCGCCCGGCTCGAACAGCTCGACGTCGCTGCCGACCGCTTCGACCGTTCCGGCCGCGTCCCAGCCGAGAATGCGCGGGCCGCTCGGCTGAACGCCGAGCCGCAGCTTCGAGTCGACCGGGTTGACGGCGATCGCGTCGATCTTCACGAGCAGATCGCGCGCGCCGGGTGTCGGCACCGGGACATCGGTTTCGTACAACGCGCCGGGATCGTCGATCGGCAGACCGGCCTTGGCGTAAACGATGGCTTTCATCAATGGCTCCTTGAAGTGGCAAACGAGGGCTTCGCAATCACACGCCGCGCAGGAATTCCCGCACGTGCGAGACATACGTCGGCGCGTGCTGGAACAGCGCACCGTGTCCGGAATTCGGGTAGACGATCAACGTCGCGTCGGGCAAGCCTTCCGCCAGCGCGAAACTGTTGGCGGTCGGAATCATGCGGTCGTCGTCGCCGTTGGTGACGAGCACCGGCTGCCTGATCCCGCTCAACTTGCCGGCCACGTCGCCGCTCCAGTTCGCCCACCCGATCATCGCCTGCAGCTGTGCAGACGCGACTTCAGGCCCGGCCGGCAGATCGCGTTCTGCGCGGCGCGCGTCGAGGCGCGCGACGAACGCGTCGGCCGCCGCCTGGCCGGCCGGCGTCGGCGGAAAAAACAGGCGCCTGAGCTTTTCGTTCATCGGCATCTCGCCGTCCGTATAGATCGCGAGCAGTTCCGGCCGGTCCATCCCCGCGCCTTCGCCGCCTTCGGGCGCGGTGCCGGACAGGATCATCCGCTCGACCAGGTCGGGCCGGGCCAGCGCGATGTCCTGCGCGAGAAAGCCGCCGAGCGAAAATCCGAGGATATGCAGCCTGCCGATCGCCAGCGCGTCGACGAACCGCAGCACGTGCTCGGCCATCTGCGGGATCGATGTCGGAACCTGTCCGCCGGAGCGGCCGACGCCCGCGTTGTCGAACAGGATGATTTCACGGTCCCGCGCGAGCGCATCGACGATCGCCGGGTCCCAGTTGTCGAGCGTGCCGGTGAAATGTTGCAGACAGAGCAGCGGCCGCCCGCCGCCTTCGTTGCCGAAGCGGCGATACGCGTAGCGCACGGCGGATGCATCGACGTAGCGGGTCGGCGCGAGGGATGATGCGATTTCGGTCATGGTTCGGTCCTCGATGGGCGCGATGCGCGGCGTTTCGCGCTCAGCCGAGCGCGATATCGTGCAGGTCGATCGATACGACGAGCGGCTCAGGGAGCGCGTGCCCGTCCGGCGTTCGCGGGTAGATGCGCCGCTTCGTCGGGAAACGGATGCCCGACACGGTCGTGTAGTCGCTGACGTAATGCGCGCCGGGCGTGTTGCCCGCGATTTCGACGTCGTAGTCGAGACGGCGGATCAGGCCGTCGGGCCCGACGTAGATCGTCTGCGCCTTGCTGAACACCTCGAGCGTGTCCGGGTAGTGGACGCGAATCCTGCGCCACGTTTCGCCCTGCTCGTGCCAGATGCCGTCCTCTTCGCAGCTCACGCCGCCCCACGCGAGCACGAACGGTGCGTTCAGATACGTCCACATCGCGCATCCGGCGAAGAATGCGAGCTGAAGCGCGTCCCAGCCCGTTTCCAGCGCATGTCCGTCGAACGAGCGACGCGGCTCTCCGCGCTGCGCGAGCACGCGCCCCGACGAGTCGAACAGTGCGATGCGCTCCCCGGTGAATTCGCTGCGGGCGGCCAATGCGCCGACCGGCGCATGCGACGCCCATTGGCGATCCGTCGCGACCGTGACGGTCGTGTCGTCGAGCACGCCGGCATGCCCCTTGAGGCCCCAGAGTGCGCCGCCCTGAACGAGGCGGGCACGAACCTGCCGAAACTTGCGCCACTGCTCGAGCCCGCCGTGGGCGTCGATGACGGATTGAGCGATTGCGTTCATGCGGCAACTCCCGTGGATGCGGAATTCATCGTCAGTACCGCGCGGAACCGGACGTCCGCGCGCATCATGCGGTCGTATGCGGCCTGCGCCTGCTCGAGCGGAAACGTCTCGATCATCGGCCGCACGTTCTGCAGCCGCGCGAACGCGAGCGTCTCTTCGTTATCCGCCACGGTTCCGGTCAGCGCGCCGACGACGGAGCGGCCGCCGAACACGAGGTCGACCGCGTTCACCGCGATCGGCTCGCTGGGCACGGCGACGACGACCAGCTTGCCGCGCGCGGACAGCCCCGCGACGGTCTCGGCCATCCCGGAGCCGGTCGGCGCCGTGCCGAGCACGACCTTCGCCCCGCCCATTGCGCGCAGGGCGGCGGCGACGTCCTCGGTCCGCGCATCGATATAGCGATGCGCGCCGAGCTGCGCGGCGAGCGCGGCCTTGTCGGCGCCGCGCGCGATCGCGACGGTGTGGAAACCCATCCGGTTCGCGAACTGCACGGCAAGATGGCCGAGACCGCCGAGGCCGTGGATCGCGACCACGTCGCCCGGTCGCGCGCCCGCATTGCGCAGCGCGTTGAACGTCGTGAGGCCTGCACAAAGCAGCGGCGCGGCTTCTGCCGCGTCGAGATCGTCGGGCACGCGAACGAGGCCGCGCGCTTCGGCCAGCATGATCTCCGCGTAGCCGCCGTCGGTCGTCATCCCGGTGATCACGGGGTTCTCGCAGTTCACGACGTCGCCGTGCCGGCACGACGAACACGTGCGGTCTTCGCCGGCCAGGAAGCCGACGCCCACGCGCTGGCCGACGTGCCAGCCTTCGACGCCTTCGGCCACCGCCTCGATGCGCCCGACGACCTCGTGGCCCGGCACGCGCGGCGGTGCGCCGTCGGGCGCCTGGCGTTCGACGGTCGCGCTGTCGGAGTGGCATACGCCGCAGGCTTCCACGCGGATGCGTACCTGCCCGTATGCCGGCTCGGGAATCGGCCGCTCGACCAGTTCCAGCTGGCCGGGTGCCCTGACTACCGCTGCGCGGTAGGTCGCTGCATGAGTCATGTTTTCCTCGTTACTCGAAACGGAAGTTGGACAGATCGACGCCGACGATCAGCGGCGCCGGCAGCGCCACGTTCTCCGCGGTACGCGGATAAATGCGAAAACGCGTGGGCATGCGGATACCCTGCACCTCGACGTAATCGCCGAGATATCGGGCCGCTGCGTTGCGTCCCTGGATGTCGACCTCATAGTCGTGCCGGCGCAGCAGTCCGTCGGCGTCGAAATAGAACGTCTGCACCGCGCTGTGCGTGGCGATCTGCGGCGCGAATTCGACGCGCAGCCGACGCCATGGCAGTCCGTCGACGATCCACGGCTCGATTTCCCGGCTCCTTACGCCGTCGTGCCGCAACAGGAACGGCGACGTCAGATACGTCCACATCGTGTAGCCGGCGAAGTAGGCCAGCTGTGTGTTGGACCAGGGCGTCTCCATTTCGTAGCCGTCGAACGATGTGCGAGGATCGTCGAGCGCATCGGCCACGCTGCCGTCGGCACGCCGGATCTCGACACGCGACGGCGTATAGATCGAGTGGTCCGTCGTCGGTGCGAACGGCGCGTGCGACACGTGCTGATCGTGCAAGCGCACCGTCACGCGCGAATCGGTCAGCACGCCGTCGCGCTGCTTCAGCGGCCAGATCACGCCCGTGTGATGCAACTGCGCCGATACGCTGCGGAAGCTCATGAAGCGGTCCATGCCGCCTGCCGCGCGAATCGCAAATTCAACCAGATCTTCCATTTGTCATCCTGATCAATTTGACAATATTCTTGTGGTCCGTTCATGACGCGGTTCGATCGGCGGCGCGCCGCCGCGTCCCGTCTCTTTCGCGTGCGCGCTCAGCCGGCGTGCGTGCCGACGAACGCCGCGATATGTTTCGCGCAAGCCACCGGATACTCGAGCTGCGGCCCGTGGCCGGTGCGCGGCAGCGTCACGAGATGCAACGTCGGCAACTGACCGTTGAGCGCATACCAGTTCTCGACCGGAAACACGATGTCGTGATCGCCGCCGACATGGAGAACCGGAATCGACGTCGACCTGAGCGCATCGAGCACGGCGTCGACCGGGAAGGCCGGGTTCCGCGGACCGTCGCCGACCTGCTGCCCCGCCCATTCGACCGGCACGGCCGGGCTCGGATCGAGCGTCCGTTGCGCGACCCGAGCCGCGGCTCGCGCGGCCGCCGCACGGCTCGCGGGCGACGCCGGCTCGAAAAATAGCGTGACGAAGTCCTCGAAGTCGTTTTCTCGCTTCGCCATCGTGTAGAACAGCTGCTCGCCGGGCTTGACCAGCGGCCCCGGCGGCGTGGTCGCGATCAGGACCGCATGCGTGACGAGCTGCGGCGCTTTTGCGAGCACGATCTGCGCGGCCATTCCGCCGACCGACCATCCGCCGATGACGGCTTTCCCGAGCTTCAGCGCGACGATCAGGTCGATCGCGTCCTTCGCGAGCGACGCGGGGTGATAAGTGCGCTCACCGGTCGAATGCCCGAGCCCGCTGTAGTCGAAAATCGTGACCTGGAACCCCTGTTCGACGAGACTGTCGAGGAACAGCGGATCCCACGTGTCCATGGTTCCGCGAAAGCGCACGCACAGCACGAGCGGCGTTCCCGCGCCGAAGGTGCGATACGCGAGGCGCCGCCCGTCGACGTCGACGAACTGCGTTCTCGCACCGAGGCTGGTCGTATCGTTTGTCATCAGTTCTCCTGTCGTTTCAAGCGAAACCTGTCGATGAAAAAATCGCAATCGCGATGACGCGGCCCGCGTGCGACGTTGTCCTGCCCGAATGCATCCCTGCCGATCCTTCACGGTCCGGCGAGTGCCCGCATCAGCCACTGCACGAGTTCGCGCGGATCGAACGGCTTCTCCAGCACGCACAATGCGCCGAGACGTCTCGCTTCGAGCAGGCGGCGCGTACTCGCATGCGCGGTCACGAAGATGAACGGCACATCGCAACACGCCGCACGCAGACAGGCGAGCAATTCGATGCCCGACATGCCCGACATCTGGATATCGCACACGATGCAGTGCGACGGCCCGCGCCTTCCATGGTCGAGAAACGCTTCGGCCGACGCGTACAGCCTCACGCGGACGCCCATCGAGCGCACGAGCGATTCCAGCGACTGTCTCATCGCCATTTCATCGTCGATGATGCAAACCGTCTTGTCGTGCACTGAGTGTCTCGCGTGACGCCGCGCCCGCCGGCGGGGCCGGGAACGCAACCGGATTTCGGACAGCGTATCGGCCACACCGTGCCCCGACAATCATGCCGAGGTATGATGCCGCCGCTACTGGCCGCATCCGTTCGCCCCGTCACTCGTCGGCGCGGCATAACCGGGCCGGCGCGACGGCAGCCGCATGGATCATCCGGTCCCAGTTGCACGGAATGGTGCGGCCGCGTCCCTGGGGCCGATATACGCGATCGCCGCGATTGATCGGCGCGCCCGTCAGCACGCAGCGCGACGCCGTTCGCGCGGTCACGCAGTGCCACACCTGTTCGCCGAAATGCCCGAATCTCGGATCGCTCCAGCGCACGGTGACCGACGTATCCGACAGAATCTCGACGATCCTGATCCGCGCGGCCGCCGGCGCCGCGGCGTCGCCCGCACCGTCGTTGCGGGTGCCGCTTCCGCGCCGCCGGTGCCGGCCGGCCGCTTCCGGCAAGCCGTCGCGCGGGCCGGGCATTCTCGATGGATCCAGCAAGCGCAGCAACGCACCTTCGAACACATCGTCGTGTGCAAACGTTGGCTGTGTCATGTCTACCGTTCCCCTCGCATCGAACGCGCATGTGCCGCGAGCGCAACCGGCAGATTCTGCCGCCGGAGTCGCGAACCTCGCAGCTTCGGGACTCCCTGCGCCGCACGCTTCATTTACGTTGAAGCGGAGTCTAGTGGAACGAATTTCGGCGATCCATCAGCCTGTGGTCGATGCGCGCCCATACCAAGGTGTGCACCGTTGCACCGGCCACGCATGCAGCGGGTCGGACGAGCCGATGCACGCCAAGCAAGACTCGACCGATCTGCCTTATAGTTGCAGCTGTATCGAACGCGCACGCAACGCTCGTCCGTCGTCCCGATGCTTCAGATGCTTCACTTACGGCCATCCGGTTTCGCGCGTATCGCGCGAGGCCCAGCGCGAACACCACGTCCTCATGTCCACGTCCGCAGTCGTCACGCTCGACCCGCTTCCCGGCGCCCATTCCGCAGAAAGCGAGCTCTTCACGTCGGCGCCAATACCGATCCTGATCGAGGACTGGTCGCGCGTCTATCGCGCGGTGAAAGAACTGCGGAGCGCCGGCATCGTCGATATCGACCGCTATTTCGACGAGCATCCGCAGGCCGTCGCGGACCTTCGCGCCCTGCACGCGTTCGTGGCCGCCAACGACGCGGTGGTGAGCCTCTTTGAAGCGGAGTCCAAGGAGCATTTCCTGCAGCACGCGGAGATACTGTTGCCGGCCGACCGGCTCAGCAACAGCGCGGTGCTGCGCGCGATCTACGAGAATCGCCCGGCCTGCCAGGGCGAGCGCACGCTGGTGACGTTCAAGGGCCGCCGCGTGCCGATCGTGTGGCGCTGCTCGCTGCCGAAGCACGAGGACGGTTACCGGCGGCTGCATTTCTATGCGTTCGACGTGACCGAACAGAAGGAAAACGGCGACAGACTCGACGCATTGCGCACCGAAGCGGCACGTGCGGCGCGGGTTTCGCTGTTCGGCGAGCTGTCGGCGTCGATCCTGCATGAAGTCAGCCAGCCGCTGTCGGCCGCCGGTTCAGCGGCCGAAGCGGCGTTGCGCTGGCTCGCACGCGACGAGCCCGATATCGCCGAAGCCGCTGCCGCGATCGCGCAGGCGGCGCGCTGGACGCGCGACGCGACGCAAATATGCCGCAAGATCCGCGGCTTCGTCGGCAAGGCACCGGTCAAGTGCGTCGACTTCGCGGCCGCCGACGCGGTGCACGCTGCGTTGTTCCTGGTCGCACCTGAAGCCGCCGCGCGGGACGTTCGCGTCGACAGTGCGATCGATCCGGACGCACACGTCTTCGCCGATCCGCTGCAAGTCCAGCAAGTACTCGCGAACCTGCTGATGAACGGCATCCAGGCGATCGAAAGCGGCCCGTCGCGAGAGCGAACGCTCACGGTCTCGGTCAGGCAGGACGGAGCCGATGTCGTGTTCGACGTGCGCGACACCGGGCCGGGTATCGAGCAGCAATCGATCGATCAGCTTTTCCAGCCGTTTTTCACGAGCAAACCCGACGGCATGGGAATGGGCCTCACGGTCGCACGCTCAATCGTCGATGCGCACAACGGACGAATCTGGGCACGCGGCGAACTGGGCGCCGGCTGCTGCTTCTCGTTCGCCCTTCCCGCGCATCGGCCGGCGCCCGGCCTCGCTGCATGACGGTCGAGCCGTGCTGCGTCATGTCGACAGCGGCACGCCGATTGCCTCGGACTTGCGCACGAGATCGGCGAGCGACGATGCATTCATCTTGCGCATCACCGACGCGCGGTGCTGCTTGATGGTGATCAGGCTCAAACCAAGGCGCGACGCGATCTGCTTGTTCAGCGCGCCGCTGACGACGTAAGCCAGCACTTCGCGTTCGCGGCGCGTGAGCAGCTCGAACGACTGCTGCAGTTCGTGGCGCGTGTCGTGGCGGATGCGCCGTGCCGCATCGAGCGACAGCGCGAGATTCACCGCGTCGATCAACTCGTGATCGGTGAAGGGCTTGACCAGAAAATCGACCGCCCCTCCCTTCAGCGCCTTTCGACACACTTCGACGTCGGCGAACCCGGTGATGACGACGATCGGAATCGGCGGCCGGTCCTGCGCCTGCTGGAACACCAGCCCGCTCTCGCCGCGCAGCCGCACGTCGAGCAGCAGGCAGCTCGTGACGTTCTCCCATTGCGTCGCGCGCAACTCCGCAGTACTCGCGAACGTCACGACGCGCAAGCCCATCGATCGCAACAGCGTATCGAGCGATGCGCGCATGGCCGGATCGTCGTCGACGACGTATACCACCGCGGCCGAATCGTCTTTCGTCGCTGCATCTGACATATCCTGCGCCCCAACCATCCATTCAGTTTCCGCTCGGCGTCGCGAACCGCCTCTCGCCCGATACGACGGTGGCGGCATTCGACTTCTCGTCGGGGGTCGGGCGGCACGCGCGGCGCCGGCCACGGCGGGCCGAACGCCATGACCGCGGCACGCTCGCGCGTCCGGCAACGGACGCGTGCCGCGAGGCTTGCGCGCGGCTCACGCGGACGGCGTCAGCCGGTCGACGTAGGCCGCTACGCGGGGCAGTTCCGCGAAAATGCGGACTGCCACGCGCGCGACCCGCTGTCGACGAGTCCGCGTCGGTTCGGCATGCCGGATCCGGCGCCCCCGGACAGAGAACATTCTATTGATGAAGGCCGCGCGCGGAGGGACGCAGTTCCCTCGTTTCGGGCCATGCTGTCGCAGCGCGGAATGCGGTGCGGCCGGTGCGGCTCAGTCGGTACCCGTTTGTTCCGGCTTGCGCTGCCGACGCAACGCCTGCGGCGACTGGCCGAACGCGCGCATGAAGGATCGCCTCATCCGCTCGGGATCGGCGTACCCGGTCTCCCGCGCGATCGTGTCGATGGTCCACGACGAACTCGTCACGAAATCCCGGGCGGTTTCGAGACGGATGCGCTCGACTGCCTTTGCGGGCGTCAGGCCCGTTTCATCCTTGAACCGGCGCGTAAACTGGCGCTTGCTCATTCTCGCCACGTCGGCCAGCTGTTCGACGCTCAGGTCGGTGCCGAGATTCGCGCGGATGTGGGTGATGACCTCGTGAATCCGGTTGGTCCGCGCCGGATGCTCGATCAGCACGGAAGACTGGGGCTGCGACCCCGAACGCCTCCAGCGCTCGAGCACCAGATCCTTCGCCACCTGCAGCGCCGCGTCAGGGCCCAGATCCTCTTCGAGCATCGCGAGCGCCATATCGATGGCCGTGCTCATGCCTGCCGAGCTCCAGAGCGTGCCGTCGCGCACGAAGATGCTGTCCTGCTCCACCGTCACGGCCGGATAGCGGTTCCGGAACTGCTCGAGAAAAGCCCAATGCGTCGTTGCACGGCGCCCGTCCAGCAGCCCTGCCTCGGCCAGCGTGAATGCACCGAGGCAAATGGATGCCATACGCTCGACCTTGCCGGACAACTCCAGCAGCAGTTCGCGCATGCCGTCCGTGAGCCGCAGCGGCGGAGTCGAGAGCGACGCGCCGACGAACACCGTATGCAGTTCCGACATCCGCGCCGGTTCCGTCGACGCATACATGCCGAACGACGCCTCGACCGGGCCGCCATCTTCCGAGATCACGCTGACTTCATAGAGCGAACGGCCCGCACGGAGATTGGCGATGTCGAACACGGACAACGCGAGCAGACTCATCACCTGGAACTGCGGGACGAGGACAAGCCCAATGCGACGCATACTGACCTCACGCGAATCGGCATCGCCGGTGCGTATCGGCGATGCCGCGACAGACGGAAAAACCGGGCATGCGGCGGCGGGGCGCGGCATGCCGGCAGGCACGCTCGCGATGCTACAGGATTTTCGCGAGTGGAGAGAATGGCGCCGCGCGCGGCCGCAGCGGCCGCGCACTTCTACTCATTGATAACCAAACAACATCAATCCTTCCAAAATTCGCACTTAACGTTTCCCCGTCTCCGGGCGAACATTGCCAAAACGACAATCGGTCGCGCCCCGCGCCATTCCCGCATTCTCTGGAGACACCCTGATGCACCCCTCGCCCAGCCTTTCGACCGGACGTTCGAAGGCCGCCGCGGTATTCCGCGTGACGGCCGGCAACTTCCTCGAGCAGTTCGACTTCTTCCTGTTCGGCTTCTACGCGACGCAGATCGCCGCCGTGTTCTTTCCCACCGCGAACGAGTTCGCCTCGCTGATGATGACCTTCGCGGTCTTCGGCGCCGGCTTCCTGATGCGGCCGCTGGGCGCGATCGTGCTGGGCGCGTACATCGACGACGTCGGCCGCCGCAAGGGCCTGATCGTCACGCTCGCGATCATGGCGAGCGGCACCATCCTGATCGCGTTCGTCCCCGGTTATGCGACGATCGGCCTGCTCGCGCCCGCGCTCGTGCTGATCGGGCGACTGCTGCAGGGCTTTTCGGCAGGCGCGGAACTGGGCGGCGTGTCGGTCTACCTCGCCGAAATGGCCACGCCCGGCCGCAAGGGCTTCTTCACGAGCTGGCAGTCGGCCAGCCAGCAGGTCGCGATCGTCGTCGCGGCCGGCCTCGGCTTCGCGCTCAATCAATGGCTGAGCGCATCGGCGATCGCCGCGTGGGGATGGCGCGTGCCGTTCTTCGTCGGCTGCATGATCGTGCCGTTCATCTTCATGCTGCGCCGCAACCTCGAGGAAACGCAGGAGTTCAAGGCGCGCCGGCACCGCCCGAGCATGAAGGAAGTGTTCGGCACGCTGGCGCACAACTGGGGTGTCGTGGTCGCCGGCATGATGCTGGTCGCGATGACGACCACGAGCTTCTACCTGATCACCGTCTACGCGCCGACGTTCGGCAAGACGGTCCTGCACCTGAGCACCGCCGACAGCCTGCTCGTCACGCTGTGCGTCGGCCTGTCGAACTTCGTGTGGCTGCCGATCGGCGGCGCGCTGTCCGATCGCATCGGCCGCCGGCCGCTGCTGGTCGGCATGACGCTGCTCGCGATCGCCACCGCGTACCCCGCGCTGTCGCTGCTCGCGCATGCGCCGTCGTTCATCAACATGCTGCTCGTGCTGCTGTGGCTGTCGTTCATGTACGGGATCTACAACGGCGCGATGGTCGTCGCGCTAACGGAAGTGATGCCGGTCGAGGTGCGCGTGGCTGGCTTCTCGCTCGCCTACAGCCTCGCGACGGCCGTGTTCGGCGGCTTCACGCCTGCCATCTCCACGGCGCTGATTCACATGACGGGCGACAAGGCCGCACCCGGCTACTGGATGAGCCTCGCCGCGGTGTGCGCGCTGCTCGCGACGTTCGTACTCTATCGCCGCCACCCGGCGACGCTGACACCGGCGCACTGACGCCGCATTCCGAACCCTGCCCCGACTTCGCACGACCCAGGCCACGACCACGACCATGAAGAACCTGCTCCTGAAACTGTGCGCGACCGCACTCGTCGCCACCTCCGCAATCGCCGCGAACGTGCAGGCCGCCGAGCTGCACGTGATGAGCTCGGGCGGCTTCACCGCCGCCTACAAGCGGCTCGGCCCGCAGTTCGCGGCCCGCACGGGCAACACGCTCGACACCGCGCTCGGCCCGTCGATGGGCAAGTCGCCCGAAGCGATTCCGAACCGGCTGGCGCGCGGCGAGCCGGCCGACGCGGTGATCATGGTCGGCTACGCGCTCGACGAACTGATCAAGCAAGGCAAGGTGATCCCCGGATCGCGCGTCGAGCTGGCCGATTCGCGGATCGGCATGGTCGTGCGCGACGGCGCGGCGAAACCCGACATCAGCTCGGCCGACAGCCTCAGGGATGTACTGCTGCATGCGAAGTCGATCGCCTACTCGGACAGCGCGAGCGGCGTCTACATCGAGCGGGAATTGTTCAAGAAGCTCGGCATCGAAGACCAGGTGAAATCGAAGGCGAAGATGATCCCGCGGATCCCGGTCGCCTCCGTGGTCGCGAACGGCGACTACGAAATCGGCTTTCAGCAGGTGAGCGAACTGCTGCCCGTGAAGGGCGCGACCTTCGTCGGCAAGATTCCCGAAGCGCTGCAGTCCGTCACGCGCTTCGCGGCCGGCATCCCGGTCGGCGCGCAGCATCCGGAGGAAGCGAAGGCGCTCCTCGACTATCTCGCGTCGCCCGACGTGCAGGCGGAAGTCAAATCGACCGGGCTGGATTCCGTCTCCGCGCATTGAGCCCGCAAGCCGGGAAGGCGCGCGTCAGACCGCCTTCCCGTCGCGCCCGGCGCCGGCCCCGGCATCGTCGGCGCCATTCGGGCCTTCCGGCCCGGCCGCGTTCAGCACCCGCACGAGACGCGCACGATCGCACGCCCCTTCCCACGACGATACGAAGATCACCGCGCACGCATTGCTGATCACGCTCGTCAGCGCACGCGCCTCGGACATGAAGCGATCGATGCCGACCAGCAGCGCGACCCCGGCAACCGGCAGGTCGGGCATCACGGCAAGCGTCGCGACGAGCGCCACGAGCCCGCTGCCGGACACGCCGGCCGCGCCCTTCGACGTCAGCAGCATGACGGCCAGCATCGCCGCGATCTGCGGCGCGGACAGCGGCACGTCGCACGCCTGCGCAATGAACAATGCCGCGAGCGTCAGATAGATCGCGGTGCCGTCCAGGTTGAACGAATAGCCGGCCGGCAACACGAGCCCCACCACGCCCTTGTCGCAACCGAGCGACTCCAGCTTGACGATCAGCCGCGGCAATACCGGCTCCGTCGACGAGGTCGCGAGGACGATCAGCAGCTCCTCGCGCAGGTAGCGCAGCAGCCGCCACAACGCGAATCCGTGCAACCGCGCGAGCGGTGCGAGCACCAGCGCGACGAACAGCCCGCAGGCCATGTAGAACGACATCATCAGCCGCGCGAGCGAGCCGACCGAGCCGATGCCGAAGCGGCCCACCGTGAAGGCCATCGCGCCGAATGCGCCGAGCGGGGCGAGCCGCATGATCATCGCCAGCACGCGAAAGACGATCTGCGCGACGCCGTCGATCAGCGCCAGCACGGGCCGGCCCGCCTGCGGAGCCGCATTGAGCGAAAAACCGAACAGCAGCGCCAGCAGCAGCACCGGCAGCACCTCGCCCTGCTGGAACGCGCCGAGCATCGTGTCCGGGATCACGCTCAACGCGAACTCCACCAAGCCGCGCGGCGGCGCATGCCGCGTATAGGGCGCAAGGACGCTCGCATCGAGATGGCGCACGTCCACGTGCATGCCGACGCCCGGCTGCAGCACGAACGCGGCGACGAGCCCGAAGGCGAGCGCGGCGGCGGTCAGCAGATAGAACAGCACCAGCGCGCGGACGATCGTGCGCCCGATGGCCGTTCCGTTCGCCAGCGACGTGATGCCCGACACGATCGTGCAGAACACGACCGGCGCGATCATCATCCGCACGAGGCCGACGAAGGCATCGCCGAGCGGCTTGAGCATCGCGCCCGCCGACGGCCAGAAATGGCCGACGCTCACGCCGAGCACCATCGCCAGCAGAACCTGCACGTAGAGCGAACGAAGCGGTCTTGCCAGCGTCACGATGCGGTCTTGCCCGATGTTCCGGCCGTATTCGCCGTATGCGCGACCTGTTTCGATCCATCGCCGCGCTTCGCATCGACGACCGCCTGGTGGAACGCTTCCGCGGCCGGGGTGAGCGGGCGTCCGCGCCGTTTCACGATGCCCACGCGGCGCTTGACCGCCGGCTCGACGAGCGGCACGCTCGTGAGCAGCGGATGGTCGTGCCCGGGCATCGCCATCGACGGTACCGCGGCGACGCCGAGCCCTGCCTCGACCAGCCCGAGCATGGTCGTCACGTGGCGCGTCTCGCACACGCTCGGCGCCCGCGGCGCGACGCTCGTCAGCGCCTGGTCGAGCAACAGGCGGTTGCCGGACGTCTTGTCCACCGACACGTACTCGTACTCGTAAAGCTCGTTCCAGGTCACGCGCTTCTTGCGCGCGAGCGGATGGTCGCGCCGGCACGCGGCGACGAACCGCTCCTGCAGCAGCAGCTTGAACTCGACCTCGGGCTCCTGGCTGCCCATGAAGCTCACGCCGAAATCGGCCTCGCCGCTGATGACGGCGCTCAGCACCTCGTTCGCGCTCGCGTCCAGCAGCTTGACCCGGATGCGCGGAAAGCGGCGGTGATAGCTCGCGATCACGTTCGGCAGAAAGTAGTAGGCGACCGACGGCACGCACGCGATCGTCACGTGACCGAGCCGGCTCGACGAAACGTCGCGGATGCCGAGCAGCGCGACGTCGAGATCGTCCAGCAACTGCTCGGCGCTCGGCGCGAACACGCGGCCGACGGTGGTCAGCGAGACGCTGCGCGTGGTGCGCTCGAACAGACGCACGCCGAGCGCTTCCTCCAGTTTGTCGATCCGGCGGCTCAACGCGGGCTGCGAAATGCTGATCGCCTCGGCGGCCTTCCGGAAGCTGCCCAGCTCCACCACCGCGCGAAACGCCTGCAAATCGGTCAAATCGAAGTTGATTCCCACGGGCCGTGTCTCCACATCTCGAATGCCCGGTATTTTGCATGATTCGGGCAGCCACACCCAGCCCGGAGATGCCCGGCTCCGCCGCCCCGCTACGCGCGATGCCGCAACGCATCGATCACGATCGAAAACGCGCGCGACGCCTGGCGGCGGCTCGGGTAGTACGCGTGATAGCCGGGAAAGACCGGGCACCAGTCCGGCATCACGATGCGCAGCCTGCCGGCGTGCACGTGGTCGAGCACGATGTCCTCGGTGACGAACGCGATGCCGAATCCGTCGAGCGCCGCCTGCAGCATCTGGGGCTGCGTGTTGCAGGTGATCCGCCCGTTCACGCGCGCCTGGATCTCGTTCCTGCCCTTCTTCAGCTCCCATGCGTAGATGCCCTTCGCGGTCGCGAGCCGCAGCGTCACGCAATCGTGATCGAGCAGGTCCTGCGGCGTCTTCGGCGGCTTGCGGCCGTCGAAATAGGCCGGCGACGCAACCATCGCCATCCGGATGTCCGGGCTGATGCGCACCGCGATCATGTCCTTCGCGACCTGGTTGCCGTAGCGCACGCCGATGTCGTAGCGCTCCTCGACGATGTTCGACAGCCCGTAGTCGACCGAGAACTCGACGCGGATGTCGGGGTAGTCGGGCAGCACCTTCCTGAGCTTCGGCCAGATGATCGTGTCGATCGGATGCTCGGTGGCCGTGATCCGCACGACGCCGGCCGGCTTGTCGCGGAAATCGGCCACCGCGGCGAGCTTCGTTTCGATCTCGTCGATGCGCGGCGCGACGGTCCGGAACAGTTCCTCGCCCGCTTCGGTCGTCGACACGCTGCGCGTCGTGCGCGTCAGCAGCCGCACGCCGAGCCGCGCTTCGAAATCGCGCACCGTCTGGCTCAGCGCCGATTGCGACACACCGAGGCGCGCCGCCGCGCGCGTGAAGCTCCGGTCGCGCGCCACCGCGAGAAACGCCAGCAGATCGTTGAGGTTTTCGCGCGGCATGTCGGACGGCTCCTGTCGAAACGGACGCCCATCCTAGCACCGACGCCGCCGCGCGCCACCCGGTACGGCCTCCGTCGATTCATTAGACTGACTTATAAGTCCAAGCGCAGTGCGCTACTTAATCGATTGATCGTGGGTCGATAGACTGCGAAGCCTTCGGGTCCCCGTGCGGCCGTAGCCGACTTTGGAGATCTCCCCTGCATTCCTTTCCGGAGTCCGTCTCGTGAAATCCGCTCTTCGCCTCCTCGTCGCCGCACTCGCCGTGTCCGGCCCGTTGTTCGCCCATGCGCAAGGCTTGACGCGCGAGCAGGTGCGCGAGGACATGATTCGCTACGAAGCCGCCGGCTTCAATCCGGCACGCGCGAATCCGCGCACGTGGGTCGACGATGCCCAGGCCGCGTCCGTACGCGTCATGGCCGCGCACGATGCCGACGGCCGCACGCATCTGGCCGATCGCGGCGCGGCCGCCGCGCGCTGCGACTGACCGACGCCGCCCCTTCGCCCACGATCCGCACCGCTTCGACGATGCAAGCCGTTGCCACCTCCGACCGGCGCCCCGCGCCCGTTCAAACCGCCGCATGGGGCGCCGTCCTCGCGATGGCGCTCGGCGCGTTCGCGCTCGTCGCGTCCGAATTCATGCCGGTCAGCCTGCTGACGCCGATCGCCACCGACCTGCACGTCAGCGAAGGCCAGGCGGGCCAGGCCATTTCCGTGTCCGGCGCCTTCGCGCTCGTGACGAGCCTGATCATCGCGTCGCTGGCCGGGCGGCGCGATCGCAAGCGGCTGCTGCTCGTGCTGACGCTGCTGACGATCGTCTCCGGCACGATCGTTGCGTTCGCACCGAATTACGTTGCCTTCATCGCGGGGCGCGCACTGATCGGTGTTGCGATCGGCGGGTTCTGGTCGATGTCGGCCGCGACCGCGATGCGGCTGGTGCCCGATGGCGAGGTGCCGCGCGCGCTGGCGATCGTGAACGGCGGCAACGCGCTCGCGACCGTCGTCGCGGCGCCGCTCGGCAGCTTTCTCGGCGGCATCGTCGGCTGGCGCTGGGCATTCTTCTGCGTCGTGCCGGTCGCGGCGCTCGCGTTCGGCTGGAAACTCGTCAGCCTGCCGCCGATGAAAGCCGCATCGCACGCGGCGCCCGCCAATGCGCTCGCACTGCTCGGCCGCGTGCCGGTCGCGCTCGGCATGGCGGCCGTCAGCCTGCTGTTCATGGGACAGTTCGCGCTGTTCACGTACCTGCGGCCGTTCCTCGAAACGGTGACGCACGTCGGCAATGCCACGCTGTCGCTGATGCTGCTCGCGATCGGCGTGGCCGGGGTCGCGGGGACGATCCTGATCGGTGCGCGCCTGAAGAACGGGCTGTACCGCACGCTCGGCGTCACCCCGCTGCTGATGGCCGCGATCGCCGTCGCGCTCGTGTGGTGCGGCGCGTCGACCGCCGCCACCGCGGGCCTGCTTGCCCTGTGGGGACTGACCGGCACGGCCGCGCCCGTCGGCTGGTGGACGTGGCTCGCGCGCACGCTGCCGCATGACGCGGAAGCCGGCGGCGGCCTGATGGTCGCGGTCGTGCAGCTCGCGATCGCGCTCGGCGCGACGACGGGCGGCCTGCTGTACGACCTGCACGGCTATCGCGCGACCTTCGCGATGAGTGCGGCGCTGCTCGTTTGCGCCGGCGTGGCGGCGTTCGCGGCGGGACGCGCCGCCGCAGCGCGCACGGCAGGCGGCTGAGCACCGCACGACGGCGCTCTAGGCCGCTTCGGGCCGCTCGATGCCGTTTTGCAAGTCGTACCGTGCAAAGCGGCTGGAGCATCGCCGGGGGCTGCCTGGATCCCCTGTCCCCCGCCATCACCGGATGCGGCTCCGACACACGACGCGTCCATCTCGGCCGCACGCGGCATGCCGGTTGCTGCATGTCGTCGATATCGTCGATACGGGAGCCGCCGATGCACACACTGCCGATGTTCCGCCCCGGCAACGCCTTCGATCGGCCTGTCGCGCGCGCCCGAGCATGCCGCTTCGCGCGCGCGGCGTCGGCCTGCACCGGAGGACTGGCATGAAGCGCGACGCGAGCACGAAACCGGCGGCGGTCCCGGCCGCCGCCGACACACCGGCCACGCTCGACGCCTGCCGCCGCTGCGGGCTGTGGGAACATGCGACGCAGCCGGTGCCCGGCGCCGGGCCCGCCGACGCGCGCATCATGCTGGTCGGCGAACAGCCGGGCGACCAGGAGGACCGCGCGGGCATCCCGTTCGTCGGCGCGGCGGGCCGCATGCTCGACCGCGCGCTCGACGAGGCCGGCATTGCGCGCACGAGCGTCTACCTGACCAACGCGGTCAAGCACTTCAAATGGGAACCGCGCGGCAAGCGGCGGCTGCACAAGACGCCCGCGCAGCGCGAGGTCGCCGCCTGCCGCTACTGGCTCGAACGCGAGCTCGACGCGGTGAGCCCGCGCGTGATCGTCGCGCTCGGCGCGACGGCGCTGCGCGCGGTGCTGCAGGACAACGACGCGACGGTGGAGCGCACGCGCAAGCCGGTGCGCTCGCCGGACGGCTGTCTCGTCGTCGCGACCTATCACCCGTCCTACGTGCTGCGCACGCGCGGCGCCGATTCGCGCGAGCATGCGTACCGGACGCTCGTCGACGCGCTGCGCACCGCGTCGCGCCTCGCGCGCGGCAACGGCGGCGCGCACGAGGCATCCGGAGACGCCGAATGAGCAACCTGCGCGGCGGCGCGTCGCGCGACACCCCGGCCGCCACAACCGACCCGGCCGCCACCACCGCCGCGAAGCCCTGGTACCGTCGGCTCGGCCCCGGCCTGCTCGCGGGCGCGTCCGACGCCGATCCGAGCAACGTCGCCGTCTATGCGCAGGCCGGCAGCCAGTTCGGCTTCCACATGCTGTGGATGATCGTGATCACGCTGCCGATGATGGTGGCCGTGCAGCTCGCGGCGGCATTCATCGGGCGCGCCAACCGCGAAGGCCTCGTGGCCGGCATCCGCGAGCAGTTCTCCGTCCGCCTCGCCAAGGCCCTGATCGTCATGGTGGTGATCGTCAATGTCGTGAACGTCGGCGCCGACCTCGCCGCGATGGGTGATGCGACCGCGCTCGTCGCCGGCGGCCGCAGCTACTGGTATGCGCCCGTCTACGGCATCGCGTCGCTCGCGCTGCAGGTGCTGCTGTCCTACGAACGCTACGCGCGCTGGCTCAAATGGATGACGTTCGGCCTGCTCGCCTACGTGCTCGAACTCGGCTTCGTGCACATCGACTGGCGCGGCCTGCTGCACGCGATCGTCCTGCCGCACATCGCGTTCACGCACGACTATGCGACCACGGCGGTCGCGGTCCTCGGCACGACACTGAGCCCGTACCTGTTCGTATGGCAGGCCGCGCTCGAAGTCGAGGAAACCCAGGCCGAGCGCCGCAACGGCGACACCGCGTGCACGCCCGGCGCGCGCCGTGAAACCGGGCGGCGCATCACGTTCGACACCTGGACCGGGATGATCGTCACCAACGCGGTGTCGTTCTGCATCATGGTGATCGGCGCGGCGGTGTTCTTCTCGCACGGCAAGCACGACATCGGCTCCACCGCGCAGGCTGCCGAGGCGCTGCGCCCGATCGCCGGCGAGGCGGCATTCGTCGTGTTCGCGTTCGGCATCGTCGGCTGCGGGCTGCTCGCGATCCCCGCGTTCGCGGGCAGCGCCGCATACGGTTGCGCGGAGGCGTGGCGGTTCCGCGAAGGGCTGAACGAGCCGGTGCGGCGCGCACCCGCGTTCTATGCGGTACTGGCCGGCTGCGTGGTCGTCGGCATCGCGATCTGCTTCAGCCCGGTCGATCCGATCAAGGCGTTGTACTGGAGCGCGGTGCTCAACGGCGTCGCGGCGGTGCCGATGCTGGTGCTCGTGATGCTGCTGTCGCAGCGGCGCGATGCGGCCGGCCAGCCGGGCAGCGGCATCGCGTCGAAGGTGTTCGGGTGGCTGGCGGTCGCGCTGATGGCGGCATCGGTGGTCGTGATGGCCGCGGACATGCTGAGCTGATCAGGGCGGCATGGTTGCGCCTGCAACCGTTCACGCGTGACGGACGGCGTGGAAAGCGAACGCCCCTGAGGGTCGGGTGACAACCGGGCACGCCGCGCGAGCGGCGTCGCCCGGTTGCCCGACCGGCAGCGTCACATCATCTTGCCGCGCGACTTTTCGGCCCGCGCCGCATCGGCCGCCGACTCGACCTTCTTCACTTCCTCCGGCGGCGGCAGCACCGCCTTGAAGCCCATCGAGTCGATCCACATCTCGCGCGCCCAGCCGCGGGTGTGATACAGGTGATGGTCCTCGTCCGCCTCCACCTCGTCGTGCGCGGCCTTCAGCGCCTTCGCCGCGTCGCGATCGCGCAGCTGGTCGGCCGCATAGCCGATCAGCTCCCAGTTCAGGTGGTCCTTCGTCTCGGCGAGCACCACGCACTCGGCCGCGACGATCTGCGCGACCGCCGGGTCGGCCTGCTTCTTCGCCTGCTCGATCACCTGGACGAGCGACTTGCCGGTTGCCGCCACGGCGGCGCGCCCCGGCGACTGCGTATCCGGATCGAGGCCGAGCGTGTCGAATACCTTGCGCAGCACTTCCTGGTGATGCATCGTTTCGCGGTGGTACTTCTCCCATTCCTTGTGCAGGTCCTCGTCGGTCGCACACTTGAGCGCGGCCTCGTAGATCTTCGCGCCGCCGAGCTCGGTTTCGTATGCCTGGCACAGCAACGCCAGGATGCCTTCGTGCTTCGATTGCCGTTGGCCCATGACTGCTTCTCCGAAAAAACGGGCCGCCCGCGCGGCCCTGGGGTTGAACCGGGCACGCGTTACTGCGCGCCCACCTTGCGCTGGAGTGCTTCCGCCATGCTCAGGTGATGCCTGAGCGTCGGCAGCGCCGCGGTCGCGAACGCCCGCAGCTGCGCGTCCTGGCCGCCGCGCGCCTCGTCTTCGAACAGCGCGACCGCCTTCTTGTGCGCGTCCGGGCCGGCCGCGGCCACATACGCCGTGTCGAAGTCGTGTCCGCTCTTGCCGCGCAGCGCTTCGACGTCCGGGTCGTGGATCTGCTCGACCTGCGGCTTCATGCCCGCGCGTGCGGCGACCTCGTCGAGCTTCGCGTTCGCCTTGCCGTGGTCGGCCACCATGCGTTGCGCGAACGCGCGCACGTCCGGCGACTGCGCCTGCTTCAACGCGAGCTGGCTCGCCTGCACTTCGGCCTTGCCGGCCAGCGCGGCCTTGTCGACGAATTCCGCATCGCCGCGCTGCGGCGCCTTCGCGATGCCCGGATCGCCCGCGCCGGCGGCGCCCGACGACGGGTTGATCACGCCGCCCGGCACATGCGAATTCGACGCGGGCGGCTCGCTCGGCGCCTGTGCCTGCGCGAGCCCCGCCATGGCGAGTACGCCCGCGGCGAGCGCCGCGATCGTCCAGTTGGATTGTTTCATGCGCTTTCTCCTGGTGTGGCGGGCATCGTCACCCGCCGACGATCGAGCCGCCGTTCGGATGCAAGGTCTGTCCCGTCATGTAGCTCGCGCCGTCCGACGCGAGCAGCACATAGCAGCCGATCAGCTCGTCCGGCTGCCCCGGCCGCTTGAGCGGCACGTTCGAGCCGAACGTCGCGACCTGTTCGGCGGTGAAGGTCGACGGGATCAGCGGCGTCCAGATCGGCCCCGGCGCGACGGCGTTCACGCGAATGTCGCGCTCGGCCAGCTCGATCGACAGCGAACGCGTGAACGCGACGATCGCGCCCTTGGTCGCCGAGTAGTCGGGCAGCTTCGGGCTGCCGTGATACGCGGTCACCGACGCGGTGTTGACGATGCGCCCGCCCGCTTTCATGTGCGGCAGCGCGGCCTGCGTGCAGAAGAACATGCCGTACACGTTCGTGCGGAACGTGCGCTCGAGCTGCTCCTCGGTCACGTCCTCGATGCCCGGTTGCGGATGCTGTTCGCCCGCGTTGTTGACCAGCACGTCGAGGCGCCCCAGCCGCTCGACCGTGCGCGCGACGGCGTCGCGCGCCTGCCGGCGGTCGCCGACGTCGCAAGCGATGGCCTCGCAGCGCCGCCCCGCCTGCTCGATCAGGCGCTTCGTGTGCGCGGCATCGTCGGATTCGTTCAGGTAGACGATCGCGACGTCCGCGCCCTCCTTCGCGAAACCGATCGCGACCGCGCGGCCGATCCCGCTGTCGCCGCCCGTCACGAGCGCGACCTTGCCGGCGAGCCTGCCGCTACCGACGTAGTCGGCCGCCTCGTCGCGCGGCTTCGGATGCATGTCCCGCTCGGTGCCCGGCTGCCGGGCCTGTTCCTGGGGTGGCAGGGTCTTTGCCGTCGTCATGGGTTCCTCCTTGAACGGGTGTCGGCGAGACGTCGCAAGCGGCATGCCGCGCGGCGGCCCGGCCCGGTGCACGCGCGATGCCCGCACGCCGCACGCCGCGTTGCAAGCGCGTGCAGAAACGGCATGCTCAGCGCGGCGTGCCCTGCGTCGTGCCGTCCGGCCGGCGCACCGGATCGAAGTCGCGCCATTCGCCGTCCTGCCAGTCGCCTTCGACACGTTCGATCGCTTGCGCACCGGTCGCACGCAGCACGTCTTCCGCGGTGGCCGCGGTCGTCGACGTCACGCGCGCGGCCAGGATCACGCCGGTTTCGGTCTTCGCGAGCGCGCCCTTGCCTTCGGCCTGCTCGCCGCGCATCCGGCCGAGCGCGCCGCCGAACGCACCGAGATAGGCACCGGCGAGCGCACCGGCGGCCGGCACGAACCAGTAGCGCACGCCGAACGCATAGACGATCAGCCCGACGATCGCGCCGATCAGCAGCCCGCGCAGCGCGCCGACCAGCGCGCCGCGGCCACCGGGCTTCGCGGCCGTATCGGCATACACGTCGCCGCCGATCGGAAAGCGCGCGTGCTGGCCGCCCGGGTTCAGGAAGAAGATCGACACGTCGTCCGGGCCGAACGCGCGCTCGTAAAGGTGGCGCGCCCCACCTTCCGCTTCATCGAACGTCGTGAAGCGGCCTGCGACGATCATCGCCATGGTCGTGCTCCTCGTGGCCGTAGGGTGCCGCACACGCGAGCGCGGGCGCGACGCGACGCGGGGGCGCTCACATCAGCCGCCCGAGTTCCTTCGATACCGATGCCGGCGTGCCGTATTCCCGGTCGGGGATCTGCCTGAGCATGTCGAGTACGCGCGGGTCGGCATGCGAGCGCTCCGCGCACTCGACCACCTCCGCCTTGCTCGCCGGATAGTCCATCCCCTTCAGCGCCTTCTGCACGTCGACCGGGCTCGGCGCCTTGCCGTGCCCGCTCTGGTGGCCGCCCTTGTCGTGATCCTGCTGCTCGCGCTCGCCTTCATGCGCGCGCGCGTGGCTGTATTCGTGGCCCGTATGTTGTCGGGAAGACATGGAAACCTCCTTCGAATGAAAAACGGAAAGGCACGCCATTACGTCGAGGTGCGCCGCGACCGCGCGAACGCGGCAACCATCAGCGCCGCCGCGCCCAGCGCGACCGCGCCCGCGACCTTCGGCCGCTGCACCACCGCGTTGTATGCGCAAGCGCGCAGCACGGGCCCGTCCATCCCTTCGCGCTCGTGCAGCGCATGGCGGGACTCGTACAGCGCGTTGTCGTCGCGCGGCCGCGCGGGGCGCACCGTGCGCTGGCCGCGCGAGAACAGCGTGGCCGCGATGCGATCGAACAGGCGCGGCGCGTGATACGCGCCGGCCGACGTGAGCTTCGCGGCGCCGCCGACGAACAGCGCGCGGCGCGGGTGCGCCGCCGCGAACAGGATCGCGTCGGCGACGAGCTCCGGGTCGTAGATCGGCGGCGGCAGCCGCGCCTCGACATTCATGTAGTTCTTCGCGTGCATCACGAACATCGTGTCGATCGCGGCCGGCTTGATCAGCGTGACGGACACCGGCAGGCGATCGGACTCGAGCTCGAGGCGCAGCGAATCGGTGAAACCCTTCACCGCGTGCTTCGATGCCGCATACGCGCTCTGCAGCGGCACCGGCGCGTCGGACGCTTCGCTGCCCATGTTGATGATCGCGCCGCCGTGGAAATCGCTCTTGCGCCGGAAATGATCCGACGCGACGAGCGAGCCGTGCACGACACCCCAGTAGTTGGTGTCGAACAGCCGGCGCTGATCCTCGAGCGGCACCGCCGCCGCCGTGCCGAAGATCGACACGCCCGCGTTGTTGACCCAGGTGTCGAAGCCGCCATAGGTATCGGCCGCCGTCGCGGCCGCGCGCTGCAGGTCCTCGAGAATGCCGACGTCGCCGGCGACCGGCACCGCGAGGCCGCCGTGCTGGCGGATTTCCTCGCACAGCGTGTTCAGCGCGTCCGCGTTGCGCGCGAACAGCACCAGCTTCGCCCCGCGCCGTGCCGCCTTGCGCGCGGTGACGAGGCCGATGCCGCTGGTGGCGCCCGTGATCACGATCGTCTGCTCGCCGACCGGTTTGAGCATGCAGTTCATCACTGGACTCCTTCTGCGGGGCCGGTTATTTCGGGCGGATGGTCAGCTGGTCGCGCACGTCCTGCACGCCGTCGATCTGCCTGACCACGCCGACGGCCTGCGTGCGCTGCTGCTCGTCCGGCACGCTGCCGGTCAGCATCACGACGCCGTGACGCGTCTTCACGTGAATGTCGCCGGCCGACAGGCCGCTCGTGCCGACCAGCTCGGCCTTCGCCTTGGTCGTGATGGTCGCGTCGCGGATTTTCGTGCCGGTGCTCGAATGCGTCATCGACGACGATGACGACGACGACATGGATGACGATGCCGAGCCGTCGTCTCCGGCGGCGAACACATTCGGCGCGACGGCGATACAGGCGGTGGCCGCGGCGATCGCGACCGCCATGCCGAGACGGCTGGCGGGATGACGGCGGAATCGCGGTGCGCGGGCTTGCAGCGGGAATACCTTCATCGTGACCTCCTATCGTGAGGCCGGCGTGGCCGGCGGACGTCCGGGTGTCGCAAATCGCGTGCCGCGCGCAACCGGCCGCATCCCCGCTCGGCCCGCCGATCGGACGCCCTTTCATCCAACCCGTTGTAATTTTTTCGGCACCTGGGCGGGGCGTGCCGCCCGCAAAGTGACGGGCATGGCGATTGCCGCAGAGGGACGCAACGGGGCTCGCCGGCGCGGGCCCCGACCTCGGGAGCAATACCATGCAAAGAATCGCGTTGATCAGTGAACATGCGTCACCGCTGGGGGTGATCGGCGGCGTGGACGCGGGCGGCCAGAACATCTACGTCGCGAACGTCGCGAAGCAGTTGGCCGAGCGCGACCTCGACGTCGACGTCTACACCCGCTGCGACGATCCGCACCTGCCGGAAGTCGTGCAGATCGGCCCGCGCATGCGCGTGATCCACGTACCGGCCGGGCCGCCCGCCGCCGTGCCGAAGGAACGGCTGCTGCCGTACATGGGTGCGTTCGCGGACTACATGACGGCGCGCATGCGGCGCGAGCCCGACCCCGTCGACGTGATGCACGCGAACTTCTTCATGTCGGGCGAGGCCGCGCTGCGCGTGAAGCAGCGTCTCGGGATCCCGCTCGTCATGACGTTCCATGCGCTCGGCCGCGTGCGCCGGCTGCATCAGGGCGCGGCCGACGGCTTCCCCGACGAACGCTTCGCGATCGAGGACACGCTCGCGCGCCGCTCGGACCGGCTGATCGCCGAGTGCCCGCAGGATGCGCTCGACCTGACCACGCACTATCGCGCCGATGCCGCGCGCATCGAGATCGTGCCCTGCGGGTTCGATGCGGGTGAATTCCGGCCGGTGCCGCGCGTCGATGCGCGTGCGCGGCTCGGCTGGCCCCACGATGCATTCGTCGTGCTGCAGCTCGGGCGGCTCGTGCCGCGCAAGGGCATCGACACCGTGATCGATGCGCTCGCGCGGATGCCACGTGACCCGAACCGGCCGACGCGGCTCTACATCGTCGGCGGCAGCCACGCGACGCCCGACCCGGCGCGCGATCCGGAACTCGCACGCCTCGCCGCGCTCGCGCACGACGCCGGCATCGCGGAACGCGTGACGTTCGTGGGCCGGCGCGAGCGCGACGCGCTGCACCTGTACTACAGCGCGGCGGACGTCTTCGTGACGACGCCGTGGTACGAGCCGTTCGGCATCACGCCGGTCGAGGCGATGGCATGTGCCGCGCCGGTGATCGGCAGCGACGTCGGCGGCATTCGTACGACGGTCGACGACGGCGTCACCGGCTACCTGGTGCCGCCGCGCGACCCGGCCGCGCTCGCCGGGCGGCTCGTGCAGCTGCGCGCGCAACCGGCGCTGTGCGATGCGCTCGGCCGGGCCGGTTATCTGCGCGCCCACCGCTTCTACACATGGCGCGGCGTGACCGACCGCCTCGTCGACATCTACCGCGACGTCGCGCATCCGCAACGTGCCGGCACGGCGGCCGGCAGCCGCCGCACGCCCGTCGCGACCACGCCGGGCGTACTCGCCCACCGCAAGGAGAATGCATGATGAAGGGCTACGATCGCAAACGGGTACTCGTCACCGGCGGCGCCGGGTTTCTCGGTTCGCATCTGTGCGAACGCCTCGTGACGGCCGGGCACGACGTGCTGTGCGTCGACAATTTCTACACGGGCGCGAAGGACAACATCGCGCACCTGCGCGACGCGCCGAACTTCGAGCTGATGCGGCACGACGTGACGTTTCCGCTGTACGTCGAGGTCGATGAAATCTACAACCTCGCATGCCCGGCGTCCCCCGTGCACTATCAGCGCGACCCGGTGCAGACGACCAAGACCAGCGTGCATGGCGCGATCAACCTGCTCGGCCTCGCGAAGCGCGTGAAGGCGCGCATCCTGCAGGCATCGACGAGCGAAGTGTACGGTGATCCCGACGTGCATCCGCAGGACGAGCGCTACTGCGGCCGCGTGAACCCGATCGGCATCCGCGCGTGCTACGACGAAGGCAAGCGCTGCGCGGAAACGCTGTTCATGGACTATCACCGCCAGTACGGCGTCGACGTGCGGATCGCGCGGATCTTCAACACGTACGGGCCGCGCATGCATCCGGCCGACGGGCGCGTGGTGTCGAACTTCATCACGCAGGCGCTGGCCGGCGAAGCATTGACCGTCTACGGCGACGGCAGGCAGACGCGCTCGTTCTGCTATGTCGACGACATGGTCGATGCGCTGATCCGGCTGATGGACGAACCCGGCGACGCCTGCGAGCCGGTGAACCTCGGCAGCGACGACGAGATCGCGATGATCGACGTGGCGCGCGAGGTCGTGAGGATCGTCGGCGCGACGGTCGCGATCGAGTTCCGTCCGTTGCCGTCCGACGATCCGCGTCAGCGCCGGCCCGATCTCGACGCCGCGCACCGGCGCCTCGGCTGGCGCGCGACGACGCCGCTCGCGAGCGGGCTCGCGCATACCGCGCGGTATTTCATCCATCGGCAGGTCGCGAATCACACGCCGGGCGATCTCGTGCGCAGCACGCGGATCGCGTCGCACATGCTCGCGCAGATCAGCACACGGAACCGGCCGGGGGCGGCGACGTGAACGGCACGACGTGACACGACGCTGCGTCGTCGCGCGCCCGGGGCGACGGGCGCCGCGCATCAGCCGACGCGCATCGGCCGACGCGCATCAGCCGTCGCGCGTCGTCACGCGCGCGATCCGGCGGGCCAGCTCGCGCACGTCGACCGGCTTGCACAGATAGCCGTCGAAGCCCGCTTCGAGCGCGCGGCGTTCGTCGCCGAGGCCCGCGTGCGCGGTGACCGCGAGCACGCGCAGGTTGGGCGGGCTGCCGCCGTTCGCGCCGCCGCGGCGCAATGCATCGAGCAGCCAGAAGCCGTCGCCGTCGGACATCGCCAGATCGGACAGCACGACGGTCGGCTTCACCTCCGCGACGATGGCGAGCGCGTCACGGCCCGACGACGCGACCGCGACGACCGCACCGAGCGTCGCCAGCGCGGCGGTCAGGCTCGCACGCGTGGTCGGGTCGTCGTCGACGATCAGGATGCGCTGCGACTCGAGCATCGGCGTACCGCGCGCGACGTCGTCCGGCGTGACGCTCCACGCCATCGCCCCCGCCGGCTGCCAGCCGGCCGGCAACGTCACGGTGAACGTGGCGCCGCGATTGCGGCCCGGGCTCGCGACGCTGACCGTGCCGCCGTGCAGCTCGGCGATATGCCGCACGATCGACAGGCCGAGCCCGAGCCCGCGCCGCGACGAGGCAGGCGACTCTTCCGCGCGGCGGAACATGTCGAACACGTACGGGATGAAATCCGGCGCGATGCCTTGCCCGGTATCGGCGACGGTCAGCATCGCGTGCCCGGCGTCGCGCGACAGCGTGACCGTCACCGCGCCGCCGGCCGGCGTGAATTTCAGCGCGTTCGACACGAGGTTCGACAGCATCTGCCGCAAGCGCTCCGCGTCGCCCGACACCACGCATGCGGACGTGGCGCAGTCGAATTCGAGCGCGATGCCGGCCGACGACGCGGCCGTCTGGAACGTGCCCGTCGCATCGGCGAACAGCCGCACCACGTCCACCGGCATCGAATCGATCCGCAGCTTGCCGGTCGCGAGCGACGATGCGTCGAGGATGTCGCCGACCATGCGCGTGAGCGAACGCGCGCTGCGATCGATCGCGTCGATCGCCTGCTGCTGCAATCCTTCTTCGCGCGAATTGCGCAGCACCTCGACCCAGCCGTAGATCACGTTCAGCGGCGTGCGCAGTTCGTGCGACACGGTCGCGAGCAATTCGTCCTTCAGGCGGTTCGACGTATCGGCCTGGTCGCGCGCGTCGCGCGCGCCCTGCAGCGAGCGGTGCGCGCGCAGGTCGCGGCGGCGCTGCGCGCCGGTCTCGCGCAGCGTCAGCGACAGCGCGACGCTGGCGCGCAGGTCGCCGCGCACCGGGCATGCGGACACCGTTGCGCGAAAGGGCCGGCCGTCGCGGCGCACGCACAGCAGTTCGAGCGGGCCGACCGGTTCGCGCATCGCGTCGAACGTTTCGGCCAACGGATTGCGCTGCAGCCAGCGCATCGCGACGAGCGATTCGAACGGGCGCCCGTAGGCCTCGGACTCGTCGTACCCGAAGATCCGCTGCGCGGCCGGGTTCCAGCTGACGATGCGGCCCTCGCCGTCGACCCCGACGATCGCGTCCGGCGATGCCTCGACGACCGCGAGCTGCAGCCGCGACTTGTCGGCGCGCGCGCGCGCCACGCCGGCATCGCAGAACAGCAGCACCGCGCCGTCGATGTTGCCGTCCGCATCGGCGATCGGCGCCGCCGCCTCGGCGATCGGCACCGGCGTGCTGCCGGCGGCGCCGTGCAGCCAGTGCCGGTCGGACAACGCATGCACGCCGCCGAGCGCCCGCTCGAGCGGCGTCGCCTGCACGCGCCGGCCGTCGTGATCGAACAGGCGCAGCACGTCGCTCACGGGCCGGCCCGTCGCCTCGTCCACGCCGCAGCCTGCCAGCTCGGCCGCCACCGCATTCAGGTAAGTCACCCGGCCTTTCCCGTCGGTCGCGATCACGCCGTGCGGCAGCGACTGCAGCACGGCTTCGAGCTGCCGCCGCGCGGCCGCGTCACGCCGGCGCGCGACGTCGTTCGTGAGCCGCGCGTGGTGCAGCATCGCCGCGCCCGCGCAGACCAGCATGCCGACCAGCAGGAAGACGAAGAGCTGCACGAGCCGGGCCGACAGCGGCCCGGTGTACGCGGCCGGATCGGACAGGAACAGCGTCCAGATCAGCAGCCCGCTGACCACGGTCGACACGATCCCGAACAGGAACGACGTCACCCAGGCCGCGCCGGCCAGCATCGGGTAGTACATGATCAGCGACAGGTTCACGCCGCCGAAGCGGATCGCCAGCGCCTGCAGCACGGTGGCGATCGCGACGAACATCACGGCGGTTGCGTAATTTCCGACCTGCGGCCGTGCAAATTCAAACATCGGACACGCTCCTGCCGACCCACCGGCGGCAGCCGGCCACGCGCAGCCGGACGGGCACGTCACCTGCTCGGCCGCCTGTGCTGACCTGGCAGACCTTCATACCATGACCGCTCCGACACGCTGGCTCGTCGTCTCGCCGCACCTCGACGACGCCGTATTCAGTTGCGGGCAGCTGCTCGCGCAGGCACCGGGCTCGGTCGTCGTCACGGTGTTCGCGGGCATTCCGGAACACGGTACGGCCGCGCCGCCGTGGGACCGTCGCGCGGGATTCCGCACGGCCGACGACGCGATGCGCAGGCGCCGCGACGAGGACCGTCATGCGCTCGCGCTGCTCGACGCGCGGCCCGTCTGGCTCGACTTCCTCGACGACCAGTACGGCACGCCGGCCGCGTCGGCGGCAATCGCCGCGCGCGTGGCCGACGTGATCGACGCGCATCCGGGCTTCGGCGTGCTGGCGCCGGCCGGCCTGTTCCATCGCGATCACTTGCAGGTTCAGCAGGCCGTGCTGGCGCTGCTGCGCGATCACGACCGGGCCGGCGACGCAGCGCGCGTGTGGCGCTTCTACGAGGATGTGCCGTACCGGCGGATCGACGGGTTGATGGCCCGGCGCGTGACCGGCTGGCGCGAGCACGGCTGGATCGGCCGCCCGGTCGGCGCGCCGGCCGGCAACGGCATGGACACGGCGGCAGCGAAGGCCGCCGCCGTCGCCGCGTATGCGAGCCAGATTGCGCTGTTGGAGCCTCATATGCGTGCCGATCTCCGTGAACCCGAAACATACTGGCGGCTCGAATGCGACGGCACGTCCGCGTGACGCCCGCGCGTGTCGTGCTGCCGCCGCGCGAACCACGCGTGACCGCGGTGGTGCTGACCTGCCGGCGCTCGATGGAGCTCGCGCGCACGCTGGCGCGGCTCTCCGCGCTGCCCGACCGGCCGGCGATCGTCGTCGTCGACAACGGCTCGGACGACGCGACCGCGGCGCTCATGCACAGCCGCTTTCCTCATGCGACGCTGGTGCATGCGCCGGCCAACCTCGGGGCCGCCGGCCGCAATCTCGGCGCGGCCGTCGCCCGCACGCGCCACGTCGCGTTCTGCGACGACGACACGTGGTGGGCGCCCGGCTCGCTCGCCGAAGCCGCGAACCTGCTCGATGCGTACCCGCATGTCGCGGCCGTCACCGCGCGCGTGCTGGTCGGCCCCGACCGGCGCGAAGACCCGACCTGCCGGCTGATGGCCGACAGCCCGCTCGATGCGCCCGTCGCGCTGCCGGGCCGCCCGATCCTCGGGCTCTTGGCCGGCGCGAGCGCATTCCGGCGCGACGCGTTCGTGGCCGCGGGCGGCTATCATCCGCGCTACTTCCTCGGCGGCGAGGAAGCGCTGCTCGCGCTCGACCTGTATCGCGCGGGCGCGTGGCTCGTCTATGCACCGCGTCTGACGGTTCATCATTACCCTTCGAAGCAACGCGACGTGCAGACGCGCGCGAGCGTGTCCGCCCGCAACGCGGTGTGGACCGCGTGGCTCAGATGGCCGGCCCGCGCCGCGCTCGCGCATACCGTCCGCATGCTGCCGCGCCTGTGGCGCGAACGCGGCATCGTGCCCGCCTTCGCGGGCCTGCGGTGGATCCTGCGCGAACGGTGCGCGCTGCCGCCGCACGTCGAACGCATGCGCCGCCGGCTCGACGACGACGCGCGTCGCCGCGCGGGCGGGCGCGCATGAGCGCGCCCGGCACGACATCAGGAGTCCGGTTTTTCCGCTTCGTCTTCCAGTTGCGCGAGCCGGTTGTAGATCGTCTTCAGGCTCACGTCCAGCACTTCGGCCGCCTGTGCCTTCACGCCGCCGCATTTCGCGATCGTGCCGAGAATCAGCTTGCGGTCGACTTCCTCGAGCGGCGTGCCGAACGGCACCGTCACGCGATCCTCGTGCGCGTCGACCATGTTCGACAGTTCGTCCATGATCGGCGGCGGCAGCGTGTCGATCACGTCCGCGTCGGCGAAGATGCTCGCGCGCTGCACGAAGTTGCGCAGCTCGCGCACGTTGCCGGGCCATGCGTAGGACTTCAGCGCTTCGCGCGCGGCGGGCGCAAAGCGCAGATTGCGGCCGCTTTCCGCGTTGTAGTGCTGCAGGAACGCGTCGGCGAGCATCGGGATGTCGTCGCCGCGCTCGCTCAGCGACGGCAGCGGAATCGGGAACACGTTGATCCGGTGATAGAGGTCGGGCCGCAGCTTGCCATCGGCCATCGCGGCTTCCGGATCGCGGTTGGTCGCCGCGACGATGCGCACGTCGACGTCGATCTCGCGCGTCGAGCCGAGCCGCGTGAGCCGCCCGGTTTCCAGCACGCGCAGCAGCTTGACCTGCGATTCGACCGGCATCTCGGTGATTTCGTCGAGGAACAGCGTGCCGCCGTCCGCGCGTTCGAAGAAGCCCTTGTGCTGCCGCTCGGCGCCGGTGAAGCTGCCGCGGTCGTGGCCGAACATCTCGCTCTCGACGAGATTCGCGGCGATCGCGCCGCAGTTCACCGCGAGGAACGGGCCGCGGCGGCGCAGGCTCAGGTCGTGCACCGTCTGCGCGGCGAGTTCCTTGCCGGTGCCCGACTCGCCGGTGAGCAGCACCGACGCCTCGGTGCGCGCGACGCGACCGATCGCATCGTAGACGGCCTGCATCGCGGGCGAGCTGCCGAGCATCCGGCCGAAGCGGCCGAGACGCTTCAGTTCGGAGCGCAGTTCGGCGATTTCCTCATGCAGTGCGGTGGTGCGCGGCACGCGCGCGAAGATGCTGTTCAGCCGCTGCATGTTGATCGGCTTCACCAGATAGTCGGTCGCGCCGCGCCGCAATGCGTCGATCGCGGTTTCGAGGCTCGCGTGACCGGTGGTCAGCACCATTTCGCAATGCGCGCGCTTCGGCAACGCGTCGAACAGATCCATGCCGTTGCCGTCCGGCAGCACGAGATCGCACAACACGAGATCGGGGGTGTGCGTCGAGACGAGCGTGCGCGCTTCTTCGAGCGTCGCGGCCGTGTCGCATGCAAGCTGCTGCGCTTGCGCGAGCGTCGCGAGCATCGTTCGCGTATCGGCGTCGTCTTCGACGATCAGGACGTAAGGCATCGAAGCTCCTGGTGGGTGCGGCCCGGGCGCAAGGCGTCGGCCGAAACCGCGGCGGGCGTGCGATGCGGGGTACGACGCCGGAACCCGGCGGCACATCCGCACCGCACACGAATGAGCAAATTAGCTGTCCTGCAGTGACAAACGCGTGCCTAGAAGTATAGAAGAAGTGCGTCGTGCCTTCGCCGATCATCGAACAAATCTATCTGTCGTCGACCACCGCATTGCCAGATTCAATCCGGCGAATCGGGCATAAAAGGTATGCTTTCCACATGAAAAAATGATGCGTGGCGGTCATTTTTTCGCCTGCTCCTCGACGGTTTCGGTCAATACTTCCAACTCGATACACTCATGTCGAAATCCGACGATGACGGCGCGCGGCTGTTCGGCCGCTCGCCAACGATTCAGGACCTGCTGCTGAAGGTAGCGCGTGTCGCCGCGACGCGCGTCAGCGTCCTGGTGGTCGGCGAGAGCGGCGCCGGCAAGGACATCGTCGCGCGGCTCATCCACGACATGAGCCCGCGCCGGCGCGGGCCGTTCGTGCCCGTCAACTGCGGGGCGATTCCGAAGGACATCGCGGAATCCCATTTGTTCGGACATGAAAAAGGCAGCTTCACCGGCGCGATCGCGCAACATGTGGGCATGTTCGAAGCCGCGCGCGGCGGCACGCTGTTTCTCGACGAAATCGCGGAAATGCCGGCGGAATTGCAGGTGAAACTGCTGCGCACGCTGGAGACGAACACGATCGTGCGCGTCGGCGGTCACGAAGCGATTCCGCTCGACGTGCGGATCGTCGCGGCCACCCATCACGATCCGGTCGAGGCCGTGCGCAGCGGCCGGCTGCGCGAGGATCTGTTCTACCGGATCGCGACGATCGCGCTGCACGTGCCCGCGCTGCGGCAGCGCGAGGACGACGTCGGCGACATCGCGCTGCAGATCGTCGAGCGGCTGAATGCACGGCATCGCACGCGCAAGCGTCTGTCGCTGCAGGCGATGAAGGCGCTGCGCGCCTATACGTGGCCCGGCAACGTACGCGAGCTGCGCAACGCGCTGGAGCGCGCGTTCATTCTCGCCGACGAGCAGATCGAACTGCAGCTGCCGCGCCGCCAGCCGCCGCGCGAGGAGGTGCGTCACAACGCGATGACGCTCCATATCGGCACGACGCTCGCGCATACGCAGCAGCGCTTCATCGTCGCGTCGCTGCGCCATTTCAACGGCGACAAGCCGCGCACCGCGAAGGCGCTCGGCATCAGCCTGAAGACGCTGTACAACCGGCTCGCGCTGTTGCCCGAACACGAGCGCAACGCGGCGAGCGCCGCGGCTGCGCCGACGCCCGCCGCGAGCAGCGCAAACGGCGCCGGCGGCACCGCCGGTGCCGACGGTGCGGCCGGTGCGGCCGGCAGCCCGAGCGCCGGTATGCCGCCGGGCGCAACGAACCCGTAACCGGGCCGCGACGGCGGCCGCCCGGTCTACGCCGCGACGTCGCACAACGCGCTGTCCCACTCGCGCACGAACCGCTCGATCCCGAACCGCTCGCACGCGTCGCGCTTCGCAGCCGCGCCCCACTCGCGCGCGAGATCCGGATCGCGGAGCAGCATGCGCATCGCGTCGATCAACACGGCAGGCCGCGTATCGGCGACCCCGTTGCAGCCGCTCCTCACGAGCTGCGCCATCTCCGTCGTTGCGAGCGCAACGATCGGCAGCCCGATCATCATCGCCTCGATCACCGCGAGCCCGAGGCTCGTGTAGCGGATCGGATTGAAGAAGAAGCGGTAGTGCGACAGGAACTGCGGGAGCGCCGGATTCGGCACCTCGCCGATGCCGCCGAGTTCGGCCGAGCCCATCCCGACCAGATCGAGCGGCACGCTGTGACGCACGGTCTCGAACAGGTCGGCGCCGAGGCGCCGCCCGCGTCGCGCGAGGTGGTTCACGACCGTCACGCCCTTGGGCAGCGTGCCGCGATACTCGACACCGTCGGGCAGCAGCACGCCGTGCTCGATCACGCGCGTCGGCGTGACGCCGCTGTCCCACATCAGCGCGTTGAAAGGCGTCACGTGCACCAGCAACACGTTCGGGTCCTGCACGGGGTGCAGCGTGTCGGTCGGGTGCTCGCGCGGCGGATCGTGTTCGACGAACAGCGCCGGCAGCGCGCGCTGCGCGTCGCTCAGGAGCCGCAACCGGTCGTGCGCGTAGTGATTGTGATGCTGATACAGCACGCAGTCGAACTCGGTGTCGCGCACGCACTCGACGGGCACCTCGTACACGTTGTCGCCCCACGGCAGGTGCCCGACCCGACCCGCGTAACCGGGCGGATGCTGCGGCTTCGTCACGATGTAGAAATCGTGCGGCGCCTGCGACAGGTAATACAGATAGTTGCCATGCACGTGCCAGGTGAGCACGCGCAAGCGCTTACGTGACATGACGTCTCTCCTCCGCGAGCAGCTTGCCCGCCCGCTCCATCACGTCGTCGACGCCGATCGCCGTCGCGCACTCGTGCCCGTACGGGCAGGTGTCGAACGCGCACGGCCGGCAGGCCGGATAGTGCGCGAGCACGCGATGGCGTTCGGCGTCGAGCGGCGCCCAGCGGGCCGTGTCGCTGCCGCATGCGACGACGATGCTCGGCGTGCCGAACGCCGCCGCGACATGCGACACGCCCGTGTCGTTGCACAGCACGAGCCGCGCGCGGCCGATCAGCGCGGCCAGCGCGCCGAGCGGCGTGCGCCCGCACAGGTTCACGCACGGCCGCGCGAGATGTTCGACGAACGCGCCGGCCAGCGCGAGTTCCGCGCGCGTGCCGGTCAACACGATCTGCCAGCCGTCGTCCGCGAGCTGTCGTGCCGCGCTCGCGAAACGCTCGACCGGCCAGCGCCGCGACGCCATCCGCGCGCCCGGATGAACGATCACGTAGCGGCCCGGATCGAGCGCATGCTCGTCACACAGCACGTGCCACAGCGCGTAGTCGAGGCCGCCCAGCGGAAATTCCAGGTAGTCGCCCCAGTCCGGATAGCCGAGCTTGCGGGTCAGCGCCAGGTAGCGCGTGACCTCGGGCTCGCCGTCGCGCCAGACGAGCGCACAGTCGAGCGCGGTCGTGCCGCCGTCGGGCGGCACGAAACCGGCGGTGCGCGTCGCACCGAGCGACGCGACGATCGCGTTGGTCTGCACGCCGCTGCCGTGCAGCTGGATCGCGAGATCGAAGTCGCGCGCGCGGCATTCCGCGACGAACGCCTCGCGCGCGGCCGGCTCGGCGTCCGGCTGCTCGCCGAGGCCCGGCGCGCCGGGAAACGCGATGAAATTGTCGATGTAGTCCGAGAAGCGCGATGCGAACTCGCGCGCCCACGGCAAGCCGATCAGCGTGATGCGCGCATCCGGCTCGCCGCGCCGCAGCGCGCGCAGCGCCGGCACCGCGCACAGCATGTCGCCGAGTTGCAGCGCGCGGAACACCGCGATGCGCATCGGACCGGACGACGAAACGGATTCGAGCATCATAGGAAGAACACCCGGAAGTGAAGCGCACCGCGCACGCGCCAGTACAGCGACACGGGCGGGATCGCGATCGACGTGACGATCATCTCGGCGACATGCGACGGCGTGAGCCGCGTGCCGCGCAGCCGCTTCGCGCAGAATGCGGCCGTGATCACGGCCCAGGCCGCCGCGCATGCGATGCCCGGCACGCGCCATCCGGCCGCGAAACAGCCGAGCGCGCCGAGCGCGAACAGCACGGCCGCGTAGTAATTCCACGGCGGCATCGCGCGAATATGACGCCGGTAGGTCGCGCGATGCTTCTTGTACAGCAGCGCGTCGAAATACACCTTCGACTGCTGGCCGATGCTCGCGCCCCAGCGCGCGGGACGCACTGGATGCACGATCCGCGCGGCATCGACGCCGACGATCGGCCCCGCATGCTCGCGCAGCGCGAACATCAGGTCGGCGTCCTCGCGCCATGCGCGCGTGAAGCGCTCGTCGAACCCGCCGACGCGCTCCAGCGCCGCGCGCCGCACGAAGCAGTTCGCGGTCGCGAATTCCGCATGCGCGAGGCCGGCCGCGTCGCGCTCGTGGTCGGTCGGGCGCGCTCGCAACGGCACGTCGATGCGCCCGGCCGCGGCCGCCGCCGACGGTTCGGCCAGCAGTGCGGCCGCGCCGTGGCGCAGCCAGGTCGGATCGGGAATCGTGTCGTCGTCGGTGAACGCGATCAGCGCGCCGCGCGCGCTGCGCCAGCCGATGTTGCGCGCGCCCGCCGGCCCCTGCGTATCGGGTGCGGTCATGTAGCGGATCACCGGCACGTCGGTCACCCGCGCACGGCACGCGTCGACGGTTTCCCATGCGCTGCCGGCCGGGTCGTCGTCGACGACGACGATCTCGTAGGTGGTCGGATCGAACACCTGCGCGCACAGCGCGTCGAGGCAGCGTTCGAGCAGGCGGGGCCGCCGGTACGTCGGCACGACGACCGACACGACCGGCGGCAACTGCGTGTCGCGCATGTTCATCTCGGCTTCTCCAGCAGGAACGAACCGATCACGAGCGCGTCGAGCGGCGAAGTCCAGAAGCACTCGAGCGCGTCGCGCGGCGTGCAGACGATCGGTTCGCCGCGCGTGTTGAACGACGTGTTGACGAGCACCGGCACGCCGGTCAGCGCGTCGAACTCGGACAGCAGCGCGTGCAGCAGCGGATGCTGGTGTGCGTCGACGGTCTGCACGCGCGCGGTGCCGTCGATGTGGCGCACCGCCGGAATCGTCGCCTCGGCGCCGGGCGCGATGTCGTACACGAACAGCATGAACGGCGCGCGCAGCGGCGTGCGCCGCCCGCCGTTGAACCAGTGGTGTGCGTGGCTTTCTAGCACGACCGGCGCAACCGGCCGGAAGTCCTCGCGATCCTTGATCCGGTTCAGCTTGCGCTGCATGTCCGGATCGATCGGCGACGCGAGGATCGAGCGCGCACCGAGCGCGCGCGGCCCGAACTCCATGCGGCCCTGGAACCAGCCGATCACGCGGTTTGCCGCGAGCAGCGCGGCCGTCTGGCTGGCGACGTCCGCGAGCCGCCGGTACGGCAGCCGCGCTTCCTTCAGGAACGCCTCGATCGCATCGTCGCCGTACGACGGCCCGAGATACGCGTGATCCATCCGCCAGTCGCCGCGCATCCCGCGCATCCGGAAATCGGTCCACAGCGCGGCGCCGAGCGCGGTGCCCGCGTCGCCTGCCGCCGGTTGCACCCACACGTCGTCGAACGGGCCGCGATCGCGGATCTTCGCGTTCATCACGCAGTTCAGCGCGACGCCGCCCGCCATCGCCAGTTGCTGCTCGCCGCTCTCGGCCGCGAGCCAGTCGACCGCCTGCAGCGTCGTTTCCTCGAGCACCAGCTGCAGCGCATGCGCGATGTCGCAGTGATGCGGCTCGATCGGTCCGCCGCGCTCGCGCGGCGCGCCGAACAGCGCGACGAGATCGCCGTCGGCAACCTCGTAGCGCCCGTCGCCGTTGTAGCTCACCAGCTTGCGCATCGCGTCCGCGAACACCGGCTTGCCGTACGACGCGAGCGCCATCACCTTGTACTCGTCCGACGAATGCAGGAAGCCGAGGTAGCGCGTCACGCGCTCGTACAGCAGGCCGAGCGAATGCGGCAGGTTGACCTGGCCGAGCCGCCGGTACGACTGGCCGTCGAACACGCCGTAGCTCGTCGTCGCGCGTTCGCCGCGTCCGTCCATCGTCATCACCGCGCAGTGCTCGTACGGCGCCGCGAGAAACGCGCTCGCCTCGTGCGCGAGGTGGTGCTCGATGAAATGCCAGCGAAACGGCCCGTCGTGCGCGACGCCGCGAAAGCGCCGCTGCAGGTGGTGCGGCGCGCCGCCCGCGAGCTGGCGCGGCGCGTTCACGATCGACGACAGGAACAACGGATGCCACGGCGATGCGCCGTCGGCACGCCGCGCATGCGCGGACGGCGCGAGCGGCAGCGTCAGCTCGGGCGCGTCGCCGTGACGGTCCAGTTCGAGCCACGGATCGTACGAATATGCGACATGGTCGACGTCCGCGAGCGTGATGCCGGCTTCCGCCAGACAATAGTCGATCGCGTGAAACGGCAGCTCCCAAGTCGAGAACGGCACCGGCCGCTTCGCGTGCTTCACGTGCGTGAAGCGTTCGTCCTCGGCCGCCGCGATCACCGCGCCGTCGCGCACGAGGCACGCGGCGCTGTCGTGAAAGGCGGCATTGATGCCGAGCGTATAGGTCGGAGCAGGCATGCGTCAGGTCCTCGTGATGACTTGCGCGAACGGAATCACGTTCGACACGCTCGACGCGTTCGCCGCGACCGGCTCGGCAGCGTGCAAGGTGGCGCGCGCGGCCGCGTGTTGCGCATGGCGCGCGCTGCGGCGCAACAAGCCGTGCGTCGCCTCGACGACATCGTCGACGCTCACGCCGAGCAGGCACGGATGGCCGGGCTGGTTGCAGACGCTGCGGTAGCAGTTGCGGCACGGCACGTCGACGTTCAACGCGCGGTGCGGCACACGCCACGGCGTGTGCTGCGGATTGGTCAGCGCGTACAGATCGACGACCGGCGTGCCGAGCGCGGCCGCGAGATGCACGGGGCCGCTGTTGTTCGTCAGCAGCAGGTCGGCCGTCTCGATCAGCGCGCCGAGCTCGCCGAGCGGCAGCACGCCGGCGAGCGGCACGGCGCGCGGCCCCGCGCGTTCGCACACGGCATCGACGAGCGCGCGCTCGTCGGCGCCGCCCGTCACCGCGATGCCGTCGAACAGCGGCGCGAGCCGCGCGGCCACGTCGCCGAAGCGCTCGGCCGGCCAGCGCCGCGATGCCGCGCTCGCGCCCGGATGCACGACCAGCCAGCGCGTGCGCGCCGGCGCCGGCCGGCGCGGGCCGCCGATGCGCAGCAGCGCCGCGCGCAAGCGCGAGTGCAGCGCGCGTCTCGCCGCATCGCCCGGCTCGAACGCCATGCGCCAGTCGCACGTCTTCGCGCCGATCGCGCGGACCAGTGCAAGCTGGCGCGCGACTTCGTGGCGCACGCGCGAATCCGGCTCGGTCTCGGGCACGCGGTCGGTCAGCAGTTCGTAGGGGTTCTCGCGGCAATGCGCGAGCCGCAGCGGGATGCCCGCGAGCCAGCACATCATCGCGGCCGGCAACGGACTCTGGCTGTATACGGTGAAGATCACGGCCGCGTCGAAGCGGCCGGCCAGCAGCCGGTCGATCATGTCGAGATCGACGACCGGATCGCCGCGCACGTCCGGATGCTTGACCCACGGCGCGTCGTACGTCCACACGTCGTCGACCATCGGCAGGTGTTTCGCCAGCGCGGCGCCGGTGCGCGACGTCAGCAGCGTGAGCCGGCGGCCGCGCCCGCTCTCCTTCAGCGCGCGCAGCGCGGGCGTCGTCATCAGCACGTCGCCGAGGCTGTCGAGGCGCACGCACAGAATGCGCCGCGCGCGATCCCAGGCGGCGCTCATCGCCGCACCCACGAGCCGTGGCGGCGCACGGCCTCGCGCGCGACGAGGTCGGCGGCGAGGTCGAGCCGGTCGACCACATGGTGCGGCGTGCGCGCGGCATCGAGCCGCCATTGCGTCTCGTTGCCGCGGTCGACGAGTATCGTGCCGCAGCGCGCGGCGCGGCCGGCCTCGACGTCGTCGAGAATGTCGCCGATCATCCAGCTCCACTCGGCGACCGCGCCGAGCGTGGCGATCGCGCGGCGCACCATCCCCGGGCGCGGCTTGCGGCAGATGCAGTCGCAGGTGTAGCGCGGCACGCTGCCCGCCGGGTGATGCGGGCAATAAAAAAAGTCCGCCAGCACCGCGCCGTTCGCTTCGAACAATTCGGCGAGACGCTGACGGACCGCGCCAAGCTTCGATTCGGCAAAGTAGCCGAGCGCGACACCCGGCTGGTTCGACACGACCGCGATCGGCATGCCCGTCGCGCCGAGCGTGCGCAATGCGCGCGCGGCGCCCGGCGCAAGCTGCATCCGCGCGGGGTCGACGTTGTACGGCAGGTCCTCCAGCAGCGTGCCGTCCTTGTCGAGCAGCACCGCGCCGGGCAGCCGTCGCGCGCGACTCACGGCCATGACGTCTCCTTCATCGGCAGCACCATCAGTTCCGGCACGACGGTGCCCGGCGGCTGCGTCAGCACGAAACGCACGGCCACCGCGACGTGTTCCGGCGGCTGCAGCGTGTCCACGTCGATGTCGGGGAAGCGATCGAGCAGGAACGGCGTGCGCATCCCGCCCGCGACGATCGCCGACACGCTCACGCCGGCCGGCCGAAGCTCCGCATGCAGCGCATGCGACAACCCGAGCAGCCCCCACTTCGTCGCGTGATACGCGGACGCATTCGGCCATGCGCGCTTCGATGCGGTCGACGCGATGTTGACGATGTGGCCGCTGCCGCGGGCCTTCATCATCGGCACGGCCGCGTGGCACATCAGGTACGGGCCGAACAGGTTGGTCATCATCACCTGCTGCCAGGCGGCGACGCTGACGTCGTCGATCGGCGCGGTCACGTCGATCGCCGCGTTGTTGACGATCACGTCGACGTCGCCGAGCGCCTCGCGCGCGTCGTGCATGACCTGCAGCACCGACGCCTCGTCGCGCACGTCGAGCGGCCGTCCGACCGCGCGGCCGCCATGCCGCTCGAGGCGCTGCGCGACGGCCGCCGCGCGATCGCCGTCGAGATCGGCAACGATCACGTGTGCGCCGTGTTGCGCCAGTTCCTCGCAGATGGCCTCGCCCAGGCCGCGACCGCCGCCCGTCACGAGCGCGGTGCGACCGGCGAGCGACGCTCGCGCTGGATCGTGAGTCGCGTTCAACATGCACCTCCTGTAAGCGTCCGGAATATCGAGGCGTTGACACTTGTCGTGACAAACGTCGTACCAGAGGTACAGCGAAAACCGTGCCATTGCGCGAATGCCCGCGCCACATCGCGCTCCCCCCGCGCGCCCGCTGGCTTTTTTATAACCGGCTGTAAAAACGTGCCCGCTCGCCTGCGCTCAGATCGCGAGCGCGTCCGGCGTCGCCTGCGCGCGGTGTTTCGCGAGCGCACGCAGGCAGTGCGCGATGCAGCCCGCGAACGCCTCGTCGAACCAGGGCTGCGCACCCGACACGCCGACCACGATGCCGTGCTGCGCGACGCCGCCCCACAGGTTCGTGTCGCCCGCGCGCAGCCGGTACGGCTCGAGCGCCTGCACGACGTGGCCGTCGCAGCCGGTTTCCCACGACAGCCGCGCCTTCGCGCGGGCGTACGCACGATAATCGGCATCCCAGTCCTTCGGATCGGGCAGCGAGAACTCGTACAGGATCGCATCCTCGAACGCCGCGTCGCGCGGCCCGAGCGCCGGATCCATGATCACGACGTGCAGGCAGCCGCTGTCGCCGACGAAGTCGCTCTGCAACGCGGCCGACAACGTCGGCAACAGCAGCTCGACGGCGGCGACCGCGGCCTGGCGGTCGGCGAACGCGCTACCGGCGCGGCGCTCGGTCAGGACTTCGGGGGGCGTCGGATTCGAAAGGTTCGGCATGGATATCTCCGGAGGAAAGCGCGAGCGCCCGCAGCGTCGCGATCAGGTCGGCCGCTGCCGCGGGCTTGGTCAGATAGGCGTGGAAACCCGCTTCGACCGCGCGCGTGCGGTCGCGCTCGCGGGCATGGCCCGACAACGCGAGCGCTTCGAGCGGCGCCCGGCCGTCGCGCGCACGCTCGGCGTCGAGCTGGCGCACGCGGCGCATCACCGTGTAGCCGTCTTCCTCGTCGGCGCCAAGGTCGATGTCGCATACCAGGAGCGCCGGCCAGTCCGCGCGGCGCGTGTTCCGCATCTCGTCGAGCAGCGCGTGGCCGGACGCGAACACGCGCACCTCCGCACCGGCGACCTGCAGCAGCGCGGCAAGCGCTTCGCGCGCCTCGTCGTGATCGTCGACGCACGCGATGCGCACGCCGTCGAGCGGCTTCGCGTCCGCGGCCGCGACGGCGCCCGGCCCGGAATTCGGTGCGGCTGCGTCGGCCGGTTGCAGCGACGCCGGCGCGACCGCGCACAGCGGTAGCGACAGGTGCAACGTCACGCCGACGTCGTCGCGCTCGCGAACGACGTAGCCGCCCGCGTCCTCGATCGCGCCCTGCAGCCGTTCGAGATCGGCCAGCGACAGCTCCGGCGCGTCGACGCCGGTGCACGTGATCGTGATCCGCGCGTCGGGGTCGTGCCGCGCGGTCCGCACCTCGACCCGCCCGCCGGCGCTCGTATCGATCCCGCCGCGGCACAGCTCCCACACGAAGCGCCGCAGTGCGGCCGGATCGGCCTTGACGACCAGATCCTCGTTCGACAGCTCGCGGAACACCGGCACGCCGCGGCGCGCGGCGGCTTCCGCCAGCGCATCGAGCACCTGCGCCACCAGCGGGTTGATCCGCACCGGCTGCAGCGCGAACTTCGCCTCGGTGCGCTCCAGTTCGCGCTGCTTCGCCTGCAGCGACCACATCTGCGCATACACGCCGTCGCTCGCCAGCAGTTCGTCGTGGGTGCCCTGCTCGACGAGCCGGCCATGCTCCATCACGAGGATCCGGTCCGCATCGACGATCGTCGACAGCCGGTGCGCGATGACGAGACTCGTGCGGTGCCGCGCGACGCGCATCAGTTCCTGCTGGATCGCGCGCTCCGAGCGCGTGTCGAGCGCCGACGTCGCCTCGTCGAACACGACGATCGGCGGCGCCTTCAGCAGCGCGCGCGCGATCGCGACACGCTGCCGCTCGCCGCCGGACAGCCGCACGCCGCGCTCGCCGACACGCGTGTCATACGCATCGGGCAGCCGCTCGATGAACGCGTCGAGTTGCGCGCCGCGCGCGGCCGCGATCACTTCGCCGCGCGTCGCATCACGCTTGCCGTACGCGATGTTGTAGGCCAGCGTGTCGTTGAACAGGATCGTGTCCTGCGGCACGATGCCGAGCGCATCGCGCAGGCTGCGCTCGGTCACGAGGCGCAGGTCCTGGCCGTCGATCCGGATCGTCCCCGCATCGGGCTGGTACAGCCGGAACAGCAGCCGCGCGAGCGTCGACTTCCCCGAGCCGCTCCCGCCGACCACCGCGACCGACTGTCCCGGCTCGACCCGAAACGACACGTCCCACAGAATCTGGCGGCTCGGCTCGTAGCCGAAGTCGACGTGCTCGAACTCGATCGCGCCGCCGCGCACCGCGAGCGGCTGCGCGCCGGGCGCGTCGCCCTCCTCGCCCGGCTTGCCGCGGGCGTCGAGCAGCCCGAACAATCGTTCGATGTTCGTCATCGCGTCGTGCGCCTCGCGGAACACGAAGCCGAGCGCATTCAGCGGCAGGCTGATCTGGATGATGTACGCGTTGATCAGCACCAGGTCGCCGACCGTCATCGTGCCGCGCGCGACATGCTGGCCGGCGAGCAGCATCACCGCCGCGATGCCCGCGCCGATGCATGCGCTCTGCCCGATATGCAGCGCCGACAGCGCGTACTGGTTGTCGACGCCGGCCTCGCGCCATGCGTCGAGCACGCGTTCGAGCCGGCTGCGCTCGACGTCCTCGCGCGCGAAGTACTTGACCGTATCGACGTTGAGCAGGCTGTCGACCACGCGCGCGTTCGATTCGGCCTCGAGCACGTTCACGCGACGCTGGTAGCGCATCCGCCGGCGCGTGAAGACGGTCGTGTAGGCCGCATAGACGGCGAACGTGACGAGGATGATCGCGGTGAAGCCGCCGCCATACTTGCCGATCACGATCACCAGCACCGAGCCGATCTCGATCGCGGTCGGCACGACGGTAAACACCGCGACGCCGAGCAGGTAGCCGATCCCGGCCGTGCCTTTCTCGAGGTCGCGCACGACGGCGCCGGTCTCGCGCTGCGAATGAAAGCGCGCGCCGAGCCGGTGCAGATGACCGAACGTGCGGACCGTAAACGACGCGACCGCGTGCTGCGTGACCTGCACGAACGTCATGTCGCGCACTTCGTTCAGCGCGTTCGCCGCGAAGCGCACGACCGCATACGCGAACAGCAGCAGAACCGGCAGCGCGACCGGCTGGCCGGCCGTGCGGCCCAGCCCGTCGACGATGTCCTTCAGCAGCAGCGGCACCGAAACGGCCGCCGCCTTCGCGAGCAGCAGCAGCGCCAGCGCGGCCAGCACGCGCGCGCGGTAATGCCGGATCGCGCGCCACAGCTCGACCGCGATGCGCGCGCGCAGGCCACGTGCGTCGCGGCCACGACCGTCGCGCGGCGCGCTGGCGCTCGAGTCGCGATCGTCGCGATCGTCGCGAATGTCGCCGTCGTCACGCGGTCCGTCGTCAGAGCCGGTCGTCATGCGCGCATTGGCTGTGTCCGTGGCCTTGGCCGGGTCGTCCCGCGCATCGGCCGTCAACGGCGCGGATCGCGCTCGCGACCGGCGCCGCTACCCGGTTCGGGATCGCGCGCCGCAGGCTGCGTCGGCGTGACCGTGCGTTGGGACGGATGCAGCACCATGCCAGTATCGGGTTGTTCGCCGTCGCGGCGCACGCGCACGCGGTTCTCGACGTCGCGCACGCCCATGCAGCCGTCGGCGATGTCCTCGATGTCGTGCTTCATCCAGCGCTGCGGCACGGTGCCGTCGAGTTCGACGCGGCCGTCGCGCACCTGCACGGAGACATCGCTCACGTCGATGTCGAGCGCATGCGCGAGCCGTTCGCAGACGTCCTCGCGAATTCGCTCGTCCGAACGCGTATAGCCTTTCGGGCCGCGCCGATGCCGCATGGCCTCGCGTTGCGCGGCGTCACCGAAGCGCGACAGGCCGGACGCATCGGCACGGCGCTGGTCGCGCCCGTTGTAGGCGTCGTAGTCGCCCTCGCCGCCATGCCAGCCCGTCCGGTGCTGGCCGCGGAACCGCGGCTGGTCGGCATGGGCGCCTTCACGTCCCTGGCCGCCTTCCGCTGTGCGGCCGCGGTTGCCGTAGCCGCGCCCGGACTCCCACGCCGGATCGCGCGAACCGCCGGGGCCGCCCGGCCCGCCCGGCGCACCGCGCCAGTCGGCGCCGGCGTCTGCGCCGCGCTGTTCGGCCGACGAGCGGGCCGAGCGCTCGCTCCATTCGCTGCCCCAGTCTTCGGGGCCGACGTCCTCGCTCGCGAAGCGCCGGTACGCGGATTCGTAGTCGGCATCGTGGCGCCGGGATTCGTCGCCGCGAAAATCGCGCTCGCCGGTGTCCCGGTACGCGCGTTCGCCGCGCTCCTGCCAGTCGGGCGGGCCGCTCCGTTCGGCTTGCCGTCCGGGAGATCGTCGTTGCATCGTGTCCCTCCTTGATCGCGCCTGTGCCTGATCGCGCGTGTGCCGCGTGCGGACCCGGACCCATGTCGCGTCGCGGCGCACGTCGGTCAGGTTGATGCAAGTCGCGTGCCGCCCGTTGGCCAGCACACCGCGGGGGCGCGGCGAAGCCCAGGGCGGCACGCCCGCGCCGACGATCGCGGTCCACGTCGCGATCGCCGCGCAGCGCGCTGACGGGGCAATGCGGATCGTCGCGCCTCGGCGGGTGTCCCTGGCAGGGCGCACCTGGCCGGGCACCCTTTGCGCGGTGCCCCTGGCCGGACGCCCCTATCTGCAACGCAATTGCAGTTTTTGCGCGGAGGGTCGCGGTGCAGCGACCCTATGCGCCGCCCGCACCCGGTTCGTCCGGCGCATCCGGATCCTCGGTGCCGCCGGGCTCGCTCAGCCGTTCCGTGCGATCCGGCTCGATATCGGCGCCTTCCTCGAGCCCCGCGTCGCCGTCCGCCGACGCGCGCTCGCCGGTGCCCGCGCGGTCCGTATCGCTGTCGAGGGCCGCGTCGCCGCGCTCCAGCGCGTGCTCGTCGAGCGGCGAATCGACGTCGAACGGATGGCGCCGCGCGCCGGCCGTGTCGCTGCCGCTGTCGGACGAATCGCTCGGACCCAGCGCGCGGCCGTCGCGGCCGCGCCGTACGTTGTCGTCGTCCGGGCCGGCCGGTTCGTTGTCGGGGTTCAGTGTGCTGTTCATGTCGATGCCCTCGGGTAGCCGTGAAGCGGCGCGCCGCCGCCGGAGGCCGGCTTTCGCGCCGGGCCGGCCGCGGCGTGCGGACCGGAGGGCGACGCAATCGGCATGCCGCGCCGCCGTCGCCGGGCCGCCACCGGCAGGATTTCGCACTGCGGGCGCGACGCGGCACAGGCCATGCGCCCCCATTGATCAGGCGATTCGACCTCCCTTATGCTTTCGGGGTGTCAATCCGATTTGAATGGCCGCAGCCGGCTCGTCCGGCCGCGGCGGGGCGGCGTTCCTCCGCCCGCATCCGACTTGCCGTTCCGATGAAGAAAGACGACGCCATTTCCGATCTCCACCCGCCGCTCGGGCCCGCCGATGCACGCGACCTGCTGCACCGCTTCGCCGAGTTCCGTTTCGAGACCGTCGTCGGTGCGATCACCGACTATGCGGTGTTCATGCTCGACGCGCACGGTAACGTCGCGACGTGGAACGCGGGCGCGGAGCGCATCAAGGGCTATCGGACGGCCGAGATCGTCGGCCACCATTTCTCGCGTTTCTATCCGCCCGATGCGATCGTCGCCGGGCGGCCCGCATTCGGGCTCCGCGAAGCCGTCGTGCACGGCCGCTTCGAGGACGAAGGCTGGCGCGTGCGCAAGGACGGTTCGCTGTTCTGGGCCAGCGTGACGATCACGGCCGTGCACGACCATGCGGGCCAGCTGGCCGGCTTCATCAAGATCACGCGCGACATGACCGAGCGCAAGCGGCTCGCCGAACTCGAGGTGTCGACGCACCGGCTCAGCGTGTTCATCGCGATGCTCGCGCACGAGCTGCGCAACCATCTCGCGCCGCTGCGCAATTCGGTCGGCGTGCTGCAGAGCCTGCCCGATCCGGCGCCCGCGCTCGCGCAATGCCGCGACGCCGTGCATCGCCAGGTCGGCCAGCTGACGCGGCTGGTCGACGACCTGCTCGACGTCGGGCGCATCACCGCCGGCAAAGTCCAACTCGACCACGCGCCGGTGACCGTGCGCGACGTCGTCTGCCGCGGCGTGGAAAGCGTCCAGCCGAAGCTGGCCGCACGCGAGCAGAACATTCGCGTCGACCTGCCGGCCGATCCGCTGGTGGTGCGCGGCGACGCCGCGCGGCTCGTGCAGGTGCTGCACAACCTGCTCGACAACGCGTCGAAATTCTCGCCGCAGGGCGCGCGCATCGACGTCAGCGCGAGCGCCGAAGGGTCGGTCGTCGCGATTCGCATCACCGATCACGGCGTCGGCATCGCGCCGGGTTCGCTCGAATCGATCTTCGACCTGTTCGAACAGGAAAGCGTGCCGGGCCGGCGCGCGTCGGACGGCTTCGGGCTCGGCCTCGCGATCTGCCGGTCGTTCGTCGAACTGCACGGCGGGAGGATCGCCGCGGAAAGCGCCGGCCCCGGCCACGGCGCGACATTCACGGTGCGGCTGCCTCTCGAGCGCGCGATGCGCCCGACGCCCGGCGACGCGCCGGCGCCGGCGCCGCGCACGACCGAGCCGCCGGCCGGCGCGCCGCTGCGCATCGTCATCGTCGACGACAACCGCGACTCCGCCGACACGCTCGCCGTGCTGCTGCAGATCAAGGGCCACGCGCCGCGCGTCGCGTACCACGCGGACGACGCGCTGGCGCTCGCGCGCGACATCGTTCCGCACCTGATGCTCGTCAACTTGTCGATGCCCGACGTCGACGGCTTCACGCTGCTGCGCGAACTGCGCGCGATCGATGCGCTGGCCGGCACGACCTGCGTCGCGTTGTCCGGCCATGCGAGCCCGGCCGACTTCGCACGCACCGCGAGCGAGGGCTTCGACGATCACCTCGTGAAGCCCGTCGAGATGGCGGTGCTCGACGCGCTGCTGGAGCGCGTCGCGCGCAAGGTTCACGGCGCGCCGTAGCCGCTCATGCCATCGCGCGGCACATCGCCGCGCACGCATCGCATGCCAGCGCGCAGCGCCGGCAATGGTCGTGCGCATGCAGCAGGCATTCGGCCGCGCACACCTCGCACGCACGCGCGCACAGGGCGCACACCTGCGGCGCGAGCACGCTGTCGCGCGCCATCGCGGCCGAGGCAAGGCGGCACAGCTGCGCGCACTCGATGTCGAGCGCGATGCAAGCGGCCAGCGCGTGCGTGTCGGGGTCCGCCAGGCACCCCGCCGTACACGCGTCGCATGCATGCGCGCACGCATCGCACGCGGCCATGCAGTTGTCGTAGAGATCATGGAACTCGTTCATGGCAGTACTCCTCGTTGCGGTTCGCAGCGTCATGGCGTCAGCTTCACTTTCAGCCAGCCCGGCTCGCGCACGTCGAACGCGCGATACGCGTCGATCGCGTTCGTCAGCGGCTCGCAGCGCGTCAGCACGGACGCCGGGTCGAACGCACCGCTGCGCACGAGCTCGATCAGGTGCGGCGTGACGGTCCGGTGATTGCAGTTGCCCATCTTGATCGTCAGGTTCCGGTTCATCGCCTCGCCGACCGGAAACACGCGCGCCTGCGGCGGATACACGCCGATCACCGCGACCGTGCCCGCCTTCGCGACCGCGCGCACCGCCCATTGCAGTACCTGCGAGGGCCCGTCGCCGGGCGTCCAGTAGCGGCCGTCGGGCTTGCGGCGCGGCGCGACGGCGTCGACTTCCGCATCGAATGCACGCGCCGCGTCGTGGTCGGCGGCGGCCGGCCCATGCGTCGCGCGCATCGCGTCGACGCCCACCGCATCGATCGCACGATCGACCCCGATCCCGCCGGTGAGCCGCAGCACCGTGTCGACGGGGTCTTCCTCGGAGAAGTCGATGGTCTCGGCGCCTTGCGCGCAGGCCATCTCGAGCCGCGACGCGATGCGGTCGATCGCGATCACGCGCCCGGCGCCCATCAGCTTCGCGCTCGCGATCGCGAACTGGCCGACCGGCCCGGCGCCGAACACGGCCACCGTGTCGCCCGGCTTCACTTCCGCGAGCTGCGCGCCGAAGTAGCCGGTCGGAAAAATGTCGGACATCAGGATCGCCCGGTCGTCGTCGATCGCGTCCGGCAACCGGATCAGGCTCGCGTTCGCGAGCGGCGTGCGCGCGTATTCGGCCTGCAGCCCGTCGAACGGCCCCGTGTCGGCCGGGCCGCCGTAGAACGCGGTGCCCGCGCGCGGCCCGCCCGGGTTCGCGACGTCGCATTGCGCGGTGTAGCCCGCGCGGCAGTACACGCAGCTGCCGCACGCGATCGTCGACGGAATCAGCACGCGATCGCCGCGCTTCAGGTTGCGCACGTCGCGCCCGACCGTCTCGACGATGCCGACACCCTCATGGCCGAGGATCGTGCCGGGCTTCATCCCGCCGAGCGTGCCGCGCACCATGTGCAGGTCGGTGCCGCAGATCGCGCTGGCCGTCAGGCGCACGACCGCATCGGTCACGTCGACGACTTGCGGGTCGGGTACCGTATCGATGCGAATGTCGCCGATGCCGTGAAATACGACTGCTTTCATGTCAGGCCCTCCTTGTCGAAAGCGGTAACGGTGCAAGTACCGTCACACTGTTCGAGCAAGGCGCGCGCCCGTGCGCGCAGGGGGCGGTGCGGTGCGTGGTCAGCCGGCCGGTGCGTCGTTGTCGATCGACATGCCGATCGCGGCCGGCAGCGCGGCCGTGCGGCGCATCGTGTCGACTGCACCTCCATGTCGGCACCGGAAATGCCGGAATGTTCACGCTCGGGTTCATGATCGCGAACGGCGCCGCGATTACCTCGATCGAGAAACCGCAGTCGGAAGTCACGGGAGTCTGTCCGGCTCGGCGGTCTCTGCGCATGTCGCAACGATGCGACGACCATTGTGTACGCAACGACTTCACCAGCGCGCGCACCGGTCAGCGCACAGTCGGCAGCCCGTTCACGCGCGCGTCGTGCCCTGCTGCTCGAGCGCCGCTTCCGCGCGCAGGCAGTCGAGATCGCGGCCGATCGTCGCGACCGCGAGCCGTGCGTTGCCGCGCCAGAACGCGACCGAAGCGTCATGCGTGCGCAGGTCGCCGTCGATCTCGACGCGGTCCCATTGCTCCGCATGTCCGACATAACGGACCGTCAGCTCGTAGTGCTGGCTCCAGAAGAACGGCACCGCGTCGAACGGCCGCTGCTGGCCGAGCATGTTGCGCGCCGCGGCGATGCCCTGCCGCTCAGCAACGACCCAGTGCTCGACGCGTATGCGTTCGCCCGTCAACGGATCGGGCCAGCGCGCGATGTCGCCGGCCGCGTAGATGTCCGGTGCGCTCGTCCGCAGGAAACGGTCGACCGTCACGCCGCGATCGACGGCGAGCCCCGCATCCTGCGCGAGCGCGAGGTCCGGATGCACGCCGATGCCGACCACCACCACATCGGCCGGCAGCGCGTCGCCGTTCGACAGCGTCACGCGCTCCGGCGCGATCTGCGTGGGCGTCGCGCCGAGATGGAACACCACGCCGTGCGCTTCGTGCAGCGCGCGGATCGTGTCGCCGAGCGCTTCGCCGAGCACGCGCGCCATCGGATGCGCGTCGGGCGCGACCACCTGCACGTCGAGCCCGCGCGTGCGCAGCGCGGCGGCCGCTTCGAGGCCGATGAAGCTCGCGCCGACCACGACGCAGCGCCGCGCCGTCTTCAACTTGCCGATCAGCGCATCGCAATCGGCGCGCGAACGCAGCACGCACACGTGCGGCAGATCCGCACCCGGCACGGTCAGCCGGTTCGGCTCGGCGCCGGTGGCCAGCAGCAGCGCGCCGTAGCCGACGCGGCTGCCGTCCGCGAGTTCGACCGTGTGCTGCGCGGGATCGATCCGCGTGACGCGCGTGCCGCAGCGCACGTCGATGTGCTGGTCGGTATAGAACGACGCGCCGCGCAACGGCAGCCAGTCGGCCTCGGCCGTGCCGGCCAGATAGTCCTTCGACAGGTTCGGACGGTCGTACGGCGGCTCGCTGTCCGCGCTCAGCAGCGTGATCGCATGCGGATAGCCTTCCTGGCGCAGCGTCACGGCCGCCGCGATCGCGGCCGCACCGCCGCCGACGATCACCACCGATGCGGGCAGCCCCGCCGCATTCAGCGCGGGCGGCGATGCGGCTGGCCGCGCATCGAGCACGACCGCGCGGCCGTCGCGCCGCTCGACGCGCCAGCACGTCAGGCCGTCGAGCGCCGGCGCGCGCAGCAGTGCGCCGGTGCGCAGGCAGAACGCCGCGTGATGCCACGGACAGCGGATCGTATCGCCGACCAGCAGCCCGTCGGCGAGCGGCGCGCCGTAGTGCGGGCATTGCGCACCCACGGCAAACAGTTCGTCGGCGCGGCGCACCAGCAGCACCGTGGCGTCGCCGACCTGGCCCTCGATCATCGCGCCGTCGGCGAGGTCGTCGAGCGCGATCCCCTGCGCGAGATCGGGACGTGAAGACGAGGCGTCGCTTCCGGACATGGCGTGGCTCCCGGAGTGTGGGGTAACGATCCCATTATCGGCGTCCTTCCCGAAAAGAACAGGTACAGACGACCCCGCAGCGCACGCAAACACGGACTGTGGCTTGTACGCGATCCGCGACCGGCGTAGAACGTCATCGACGTTGCGGCGCAACACGCCGGATGCGCGTGCGCGGGGGGCCGGCGAGCCGAGCAATCCGCGTACCGCCCCGCCTTCATCCCGTCACGAGGAGCGACCCAATGGCGACCGTTCTATGCGTGCTCTATCCCGACCCGGTCGACGGCTAGCCGCCGCATGGCGTGCGCGACGCGATTCAGGTCATAACGCGAGCTTCCCGACCGTGACGATCGCGCGTTCGATCTCCGGCGACCACGGGCTGCTGTAGTTCAGCCGGATGAAATTGCGGTAGGTGTCCGCGATCGAGAACATGTAGCCGGGTCCGATCGTGATGCCCTGCTCCAGCGCGAGCTGGTACAGCCGCATCGCATCGACCTGCGCCGGCAACTCGACCCACAGCACGTAGCCGCCCGCCGGGCTCGAGATGCGCGTGCCTTCCGGAAAGAACCGCGACACCATCGCGCGCATCAGGTTCGCTTGCTGCGCATACGCCTTGCGAATCCGCCGCAGGTGATGTTCGTAGCCGTCGCGTTCGAGGAACTCGGCGATCGCGAGCTGCGGCAGCGACGGCGTCGCCAGCGTGTTCAGGAACTTCAGCTTCTCGACCTGTTCGCGATAACGGCCCGGCAACGCCCAGCCGATCCGGTACGCGGCCGTCAGGCTTTTCGAGAACGACGCGCAGTGCAGCACGATCCCGTTGCGGTCGAACGCCTTCAGCGCACTCGGGTGCGCATTGCCGAAATACAGTTCGTTGTATACGCCGTTCTCGATCACCGGCATATCGGCTTTCGTTGCGAATTCAACCAGTTCGCGCTTGCGCTCGTCGGGCATCTGGAAGCCGAGCGGATTCTGGAAGTTCGGCATCACCATGCACGCGGCGATCGGCTGAGACTTCGCGATCGCCGCCAGCGCCGC